>NZ_CP150326.1:2400000-2700000 GCF_051530145.1 Sorangium sp. So ce302
GCGTGGATCCGAGGTCGCTCAAGTGCGCGTTCGACGCGCGGACCGTCAGGGCGTTCGAGGCCTGCCTCAACGCGCCCCCGCCGTCCAAATGACGCCTCGGCGACGCGGCGAGCGGCGGATGACGGCGCGCTCGGCGGAGATATAATGGGCGTCTCCCATGGACGCTTCGCTCCTCGATGACCCCTGGATCGCCGCTCAGGTCGACGCCGCCGTGGCGCCTTACGTGGGGCGCCTGCCCGCGCACGAGATCGCGTGGATGCGCGAGCAGCTCGTGGAGGTCTTGCTGCACGACGAGGAGGCGAGCCGCCTCCTGCGGCGCGCGCATCCGCGCGAGGTCGACGAGAGCGGCGAGCGGGCGTTCGGGGTGCTCGGCGCAGCGGGGCGCGCCAAGGCGGGATAGCGGTGCGCACTCCGGAAGACCGGCTCCTCGCCGAGGGGCTCGACCTGCTTCAGCTGGTCGCGAAGCGCATCGCGCGCCGTCTGGGCCGCCGGATCCCGGTGGAGGACCTCGTCGCGCTGGGGCACCCGGCGCTGCTCGAGATCGTGCGGACGCACGATCCGAGCCGATCCACCTTCGAGGCCTACGCCAAGCGGAAGCTCCGGTGGGCCATCTTCGACGGCGTCCGGAGGGAGACGCGCTGGCGGTCCGCGGCCGCGCGGGCCAGCGCGCTCGCTGCGTCGGCGCGCTTCGCCGAGGGACGCGGGGCGGACGACGACGCCGACGCGCCTGCCACGCAGGAGGCCTACGCCGCGCGGCTCGGCGATCTGCTCGCCGGGCATGCGGCCGCGATGGCGCTCGGCCTGCTCTCGAGTCACGGGGACGTCGCCGCCGTCCCCGACGCCGCGGACGACCCGGAGGAGCGCGCCTCTCGCGCCGAGCTCGCGCAGGCCGTGCGTCACGCCGTGCGCGAGCTCCCGGAGCGCGAGCGCACCCTCGTGGAGCGCCACTACTTCGACGACGAACGCTTCGATCAGATCGCGCAGGATCTCGGGATCAGCAAGAGCTGGGCGAGCCGGCTGCACAGCCAGGCGATCGAGCGGCTGGGCGAGCTGCTCCGCACAGCGCGCTGACGCGCGGGCGCCTCGCCGCCCGCCGGCGGATGCCGGTCAGCGCTGCCGGCTCTGGAACGAGCGGAGATACGGGGCCCGCTCGTCGTCGCTGACCGGCTCGTTGCTGATCACCCGGTGGTCGCGCGGCAGGAAATACACGAGCCGGACCGTCATGTGGTCCTTCGCGACGGTCAGCTTCCCCTTGCGACGGAGCTCCGCGGCCTCCTCGAAGCTCTGCGCCTTCGGATCGTAGGCGATCATGTGCAGATCGGACCCGAACGGCGCGGGCAGCTCTTCCACCTCGACGATCTTGTAGATGCGGATCCCTCCGCTCTGCTCGGCGGCTGCGACCACGGCGCCGATCACCAGATCCTTGCCCGTCGGATCGGAGGTCTCGGGCACCGGGGGGGCGCGGTCACATGCAGGCGCGAGCGTCAGGATGCCGGCGCACACGGCGGCGAGCGCGATCGACCTCATGGGCGCTGAATAACATCGATGCCACCCGGCGCAAGCGGCGACCGCGCTGTTGCCCGGGTTGCGCTGTTACGCGGGTTGCGCGGTTACACGGATTGCGCGGGGGCCTGCAGGCCAGGCGGGGGTTGCGGGCGTTGGTGGCGCGCTGCGACGTCGTACGTCGTCCGCCGCCTCGAGGCGGTGTCGTGGTAGACGGCGCGCTCGACACGGTGATCGGGAGCGATCCCTGGAGGAGTGCGATCATGCGACTCGAGGACACGAAGTTCGTCGTCACAGGTGCTGCCCAGGGGCTGGGTCGCCACTATGCGCTGCGGCTCGCGGAGCTCGGGGGCCAGGTCGCCGCCGGCGACATGAACGAGGAGGGGCTCGCGTCGCTCGTCGAGGCGAGCAAGGGGCTCGCCGGCAAGGTCCACGCGCGGGCGGTCAACGTGGCGGTGGAGGCCGAGGTGGAGGCGTTCGTCCGCTTCGCGCACGAGGCGATGGGCGGCCTGAACGGCCTCGTGAACAACGCGGGCATCCTGCGGGACGGCCTGCTCGTCAAGAAGGACCGCCAGACGGGCGCGGTCGTCAAGCTGAGCGCGGCGCAGTGGCAGGCCGTCATCGACGTCAACCTGACGGGGGCAACGCTCATGGTCCGCGAGGTCGTCGCGAAGATGATCGAGACCGAGCAGAAGGGCGTCATCGTCAACATCAGCTCCATCGCGCGCCACGGCAACCGAGGCCAGTCGAGCTACACCGCTGCGAAGAGCGCGCTCGCGGCGAACACGAAGACCTGGGCGCTCGAGTTCGCGCCGTTCGGCATCCGCGTCGGCGCCGTTGCGCCCGGCATGATCGAGACGCCCATGACGCAGGGCATGCACCAGAAGGCGCGCGACGCCTTGGTCGCCATGATCCCTGTGGGCCGCATCGGCGTGCCCGAGGACATCTGGCAGGCCGTGCGCTTCGTGATCGAGTGCGAGTACTTCAACGGTCGCTGCATCGACGTCGACGGCGGCCTCACGATGTGACGCAGTCACGCGGCCGACCGCTCCGCGCTGGGCGTGCGTTCGCGCCTCGCATCCCGGCCGCGCTCGCGCGGCGTCATCTTCCGCCGGTCTGACCGGCTGCATCCCTGCCCGATCCCTCTTCCTCCGACGCTCCTGTGGCGCTCGACCGACCGAGCGCTGCTCGGCGCGTTCGATCGAGCGCTGCTGGCTCGATCCAAGGGGATCTCGAACCACGAGCCAACTCGGCGATCCGCCCGGGCGACATTCCCCTTGACGCTCCGATATTGAAAGCTATGTTCAATATCAATCCCACCCGTTACGTAGCCGGGGGTCTGCATGTACGTCTGCCTCTGCATGGGCGTCTGTGATCGAGAGATTCGTGAAGCGATGAGCGAGGGCGCCTGCTCTGTTTCGCAGGTCATGGAGTGCACGGGCGCCGGTACGCGGTGTGGCTCCTGTCGGTCGACGATCGCCGAGCTTGTCGGCGAGCGCGATGGCGCCTCGACGCCGCGTCGCCTGGTGATGGCGCCGGTCTCCAGCGCAGCTTGATCCTCCGGATTGACCGGCAACAGCCTCGATGCCCTGGTTTCCGTCGGAAGCGACGGCGGTGGCACCTATTTCCTTAGAAACTTCTTGCGCACCTCCACGGACCTCGCGCATTTGTGCGGGGCGCTGGCGTTCCAGCCAGCGTCCCCCCGCCCAACAAGGGCGGGGTCCGCACGACAGGCATGAGCGCGAGAGGGGTCCGATGAAGGGTGCAAAAGACGTCGTTGATGCGTTGAACGAGGTGCTTGCCGGAGAGCTCGTTGCGATCAACCAGTATTTTCTGCACGCGAAGATGTGTTCGCACTGGGGCTTCGTCACGCTCGCTGCGCACGGGCGCGCCGAGTCGATCGACGAAATGAAGCACGCCGATGCGATCATCGAGCGCATCCTCTTCCTCGATGGGCTGCCCAACCTGCAGCGCCTGGACACCCTGCACATCGGGCAGAGCGTGCCGGAGCAGCTCAAGAGCGATCTCGATCTCGAGTACCACGCGGTCAAGCGGCTCAACTCGGCGATCGCCCTCTGCCGCGACAAGGGGGATCGCACCAGCGAGGATCTCCTGGCCAAGATCCTCGAGTCCGAGGAGGAGCACATCGACTGGCTCGAGACACAAATCGGGCTGATCGAGAAGCTCGGCGAGACCGCCTACCTCGCCCAGCAGATCCGCGAGTAGGGTAGGGTGGGGGTCGTCCCTCGCGCAGCGAGCGTCCCCCGTGCACCTTCTGGCGGCGGAGGTCGTGCTTGACGTACGATGCTCTGGACGCATGTCCAAGGCGCCGCGGACGACCGTGCTCGCGCGCTTACGCGCCAGCGCGGCACGTCGGTCGTGATCGTCGCGCCGCGCTCGTTTCCCGGAGGAGGATGCGCGCGGCGGGGGAAATCCATGTCGAAGATTCTTGTCGTCGATGACCAGCGGAACATGCGGACCACGCTCGCGATGATGCTGCGTGGCGCCGGGTACGAGGTCGATGAAGCCGCGGACGGCAGCCAGGGCGCCGATCTGGGCGCCAAGGGGGCGTACGACGTCGTGCTCACCGACCTCCGGATGGGCGGCTTCGACGGGATCGGCGTCCTGCGCGCGGTGAAGGAGTCGAACGCGAACACGGAGGTCATCGTGATGACCGCGTACGGCACCATCGAGAGCGCGGTGGAGGCGATGCGGCTCGGCGCGTTCGACTACATCCAGAAGCCGTTCTCGGAGCAGGAGCTCCTCGTGAAGGTCGAGCGCGCGATCCAGAACCGGAAGCTCACCGGCGAGGTGCAGCTGCTCGCCAGCGAGTTCAAGGAGCGCTACCGGTTCGAGAACATCGTCGGCCGCTCGCAGGCGGTCCGCGAGGTGCTCGGCCGGATCGTCAAGGTCGCGCCGACCGACGCGACGGTGCTCATCACCGGCGAGAGCGGCACCGGCAAGGAGCTCGTCGCCAAGGCCATCCACGCCAACAGCAAGCGCGCCGACCGCCCGTTCGTGCCGGTCAACTGCGCCGCCATCAGCGAGACGCTCCTCGAGAGCGAGCTGTTCGGCCACGCGCGAGGCTCGTTCACGGGCGCGATCTCGGCGAGGAAAGGGCTGTTCGAGGAGGCCGACGGGGGCACGTTCTTCTTCGACGAGATCGCCGAGACCCCGCTCACCTTCCAGGCGAAGCTGCTCCGCGCGATCCAGGAGAACGAGATCCGCAGGGTAGGCGAGAACAAACCCATCAACGTCGACGTGCGCATCATCGCCGCGACGAACCAGGAGCTCCTGACCGCGGTGTCGGAGAAGCGGTTCCGCCAGGACCTCTACTACCGGCTGAACGTCGCGCGCTTCGTGCTCCCGCCGCTCCGCTCACGTCGCGAGGACATCCCGATCCTCTGGGAGTTCTTCCTGGAGAAGTACAACCGCAAGATGACCTGTCGCGCCCGCGCCGCCGACGGCGTCATCGAGGCGCTGACGCAGTACGATTTCCCCGGCAACATCCGCGAGCTCGAGAACATGGTCGAGCAGGCGGTGGCCCTCTCGGGCGGTGGCGTCATCAGCGTCGACGACGTACTGCCCGCCGCGATGCAGCCGAAGCGCGCGCCCGAAGCCGGCGGCAGGCTGCTCGCCGACGTCGTCGACTGCGCCGAGCGCCAGGCGATCGAGGCCGCGCTGCGGGAGTGCGACGGCAGCCGGGAGCGCGCCGCCGAGGTGCTCGGGATCAGCGCGACCACGCTGTGGCGCAAGATGACCCGCCTGACGATCACGTATCCCCCGGGCTGAAACGGCGCCGGTCTGTCGAGCGCCTTCCTTCGCCCACCGGCCGGGCTCAGCAGCTCGCTTCCACGCGACACAGCGACCTCAGGCGGACCGTGCTCGATGGGCCGTGCTCCCCAGGCACCGCGACATGCTGCCCGTCGAGCTCAGCCTGCATTCCTCCGTTCGGGCCGTATGGATGCGGCCGCTCGATTCGAGCAAACCACCTGACTCAGCAGCAAATCGAGGGAGGTAGCCCACGCGAGATTGCATCTTTGCAATGATGCAGCGTCGGGATTTGCCTTAGTGCAATGAGGCGCCCGATGTAGACTGTGCTCTTCTGTTTCACTTTAGCGTCGGCAACCGCAACGCGTCGATTCGGGAACTTGGCCCGATGATTGCTAGACAAGTAGGCGTATTGGATGGCGGCGATCGCCGCAGGAGGACGCTTAATGGCCCGCATGCTGATCGTGGACGGTGAGAATTCCCAGCGTCGCGCTCTTTCGGCAGGGCTAAGCGTCGAGGGGTTCGAGGTCGTGTTCGCCGCCTCGTTCCAGGATGCGCTGCTCACCCTCGGCTCGTCCCCGATCGATGTGGCGATGATCGATCTGATGATGCCGGACCTGAACGGCCTCGAGCTCGCGCGGCACATCCGGCATGCGTTCCCGAGGGTGCGGGTCGTGCTCTCCAGCGCGTATCACCTCTCCGCGCGCCAGGTCGAGCGCGCCGACTGCGGCGCGGTGGCCTTCGTCCCCAAGCCTTACCAGGTTGGCGAGATCTGTCGCTTCCTCCGCGCCAAGACGAACGTGCTCACGCCCGCGTCGTGCTAGTAGCGCGGCGTGCGCTGCGAGCTGCTCGACTACGAACTCCCTGAAGCGCTGATCGCTTCGCGGCCCCCCGAAGAGCGCGACGGAGCGAGGCTCCTCCTGGTCGATCGCGGCCGCAGAGCGGGCGAGGTGGAGCACGCGGCGATCCGCGATCTCGACCGGTACATCGAGCGCGGCGCGCTCGTCATCGTCAACGACACGAAGGTCGTCCCCGCTCGTCTGTTCGGGAGGAAGCGCGGCACAGGCGGGCAGGTCGAGCTCTTCCTGCTGCACCGGCTGGACGGGGCGCCGGCCGGCGCGGAGGACCTCGGCGGAGGGCCGCGGGAGAGCGCGCCGCGGTCCGAGCGCTGGCGGGCGATGGGGCGCGCCTCCAAGCCGATACGCCCGGGATCGGTGCTCGATATCGAGCGCGACGGCGCGCTGGTCGCGGAGGTGCTGGAGCGCGCCGAGGACGGCGTGCTCACGGTGCAGCTCTCCTCGCCCGCGGGGCTGTCCGTCGCCGCTGCGATCGACGCGTACGGGCACGTCCCGCTCCCGCCCTACCTCGGCCGCGGCGACGACGCGTCCGATCGCGAGCGGTACCAGACCATCTTCGCCCGGGTCCCAGGAGCGGTCGCCGCGCCCACGGCGGGCCTCCACCTCTCGCCCGGCCTCGTCGAGCGGCTCCGCGCGAACGGGGTCGAGATCGCGAGCGTCACGCTGCACGTCGGCCTCGGCACGTTCCAGCCGGTCACGGTCGACGATCTCGACCTGCACCCGATGCACGCGGAGGTCTACTCGATCCCGGACGCGACCGCGGGCGCGATCGCGGGGGCGCGCGAGCGCGGCGCGCCGGTGATTGCGATCGGCACCACCGTGGTTCGCGCGCTGGAGTCGGCCGCCGATCCGGCCCGCGCAGGCCTCGTGCGGGCGCAGTCCGGGGAGACGCGCCTCCTCATCCAGCCGGGCTATCGGTTCCGCGTCGTCGACGCCCTGCTGACCAACTTCCACCTGCCGCGCTCGACGCTGCTCGCGCTGGTGTTCGCCTTCGCCGGCCGCGAGCGCACGCTCCTCGCGTACCGCGCGGCGATCGACGCCGGCTACCGCTTCTACTCGTATGGTGACGCCATGCTGATCCGGGGGGTGGACGCGCCATGAGCCGGACGCCTGGCTTCTCCTTCTCCGAGCTCGCGAGGGACGGGCATGCCCGGACGGGCGTGCTCTCCACGCCGCACGGCGACGTGCTGACCCCGACGTTCATGCCCGTCGGCACCCAGGGCAGCGTGAAGACGTTGACCCCCGCCGAGGTGGCCGCGACCGGCGCGAGGATCGTCCTCGGCAACACGTACCACCTGTGGCTCCGCCCTGGCCCCGAGCTCGTCGCGCAGCTCGGCGGTCTGCACGCGTTCACCCGCTGGCCGCACGCGATGCTCACGGACTCCGGGGGCTTCCAGGCCTTCTCGCTCGCCGAGCGGCGCACCCTCGTCGAGGACGGCTTCGTGTTCCGATCGCACCTCGACGGCGCTCGCAAGGCGCTCACGCCCGAGGTCGCGATGGAGGTGCAGGGGCTGCTCGGGGCCGACATCGCGATGCAGCTCGACGTGTGCCCGCCAGGCGGCGCGCCGCGCCCAGAGGTCGAGGAGGCGTGTCGCCTGACGACGCGCTGGGGGAAGCGCTGCCTCGCCGCGAAGCGCCCGAGCCAGGCGCTCTTCGGCATCGTGCAGGGCGGCACCTCGGTCGCGCTGCGCATGGCGCACGCCGATGAGCTCGGCGCCTTGCCGTTCGACGGGCTCGCCCTGGGCGGCTTCTCCGTGGGCGAGCCGATCGCGATGATGCACGAGGTCGTCGCCCAGATCGGGCCGCACCTCGACCCGACGCGCCCGCGCTACCTCATGGGCGTGGGGACGCCGCTCGACCTCGTGCACGCCATCGGCGCCGGGGTCGACATGTTCGACTGCGTGCTCCCCACCCGGAACGCGCGGAACGGGCAGGCGCTCACGCAGCACGGCAAGATCGTCATCAAGCAGGCCCGCTACAAAGAAGATCGTTCGCCGCTCGATCCGACCTGCGCTTGCCCGACCTGCGCCGGTGGATACAGCCGCGCGTACCTGAGGCACCTCTACATGGCCGGCGAGATCCTGGTGCTGCGCCTGCTGACGGAGCACAACCTCCACCTCTATGGCCGCCTGATGCGAGAAGCGCGCGCGGCGATCGCCGAGGGGAGGTACGCGGCGTTCTCTCGCGAGTGGCTCGGCGCGAGCGACGCCGGTAATGCAAACGACGCGAACGATACTGTGGGCGCGACCGAGTAAGCCCGAGTAAGACCGAGTAAATGGAGTGACCCTACATCGTCGCCATGGCCTCTTCGATGCGTTCGCGGAGCGGGCGCAGCGGGCGCCGTCGCGCCGCCGGCGCATCGCCTGCGCTGCCCGGAGGGTTCCGGAGTAACATGGGCGGATGGTGAGCTCTCGCCTCTGGCGTCGGGACGCGCGCTCGGATCCGCGCGCATCGGGCGGCGTCCTGGCCGCGCTCGACCCGGCCGTATGCCCGAGCCGCCGGCGCACGAGCCCGAGCCGGTCGTGTCGGTCGGATGGCCGCCTTCGCGCGCGGGTCGCGTGCTTGCCCGCGCATTCCTCGTCCATTAGCCTTCGAACTCGGCCCGCGGAATGACGCAAGACGCCAACAAGAAGCCGCTCGGACGCATCCTCCTGCAGCAACGGGCGGTCACCCAGCCCCAGCTCGAACAGGCGCTCCTCGACGCGCGCGCGAAGGGGGTGCCCCTCGCCACGAACCTCATCGAGAGCGGCACCGTCTCCGAGGTCGCTGCGCTGAAGGCCCTCTCCGAGCAGAGCGGGGTTCCTGGCATCGATCTCAACCAGGTCTGCATCAAGCTGAGCGACCTCTCCATCCTCCCCCGCGAGATCGCCGCCAAGCACAAGCTCCTTCCCGTGCTCGTGCGCGAGGATCGCATCCTCGTGGCCATGGCCGCGCCCGCCGACAAGAAGGTGATCGACGAGCTCGAGTTCGTGACCGGCAAGCGCGTCTTCCCGTACATCGCGCTCGCGGGCCCCCTCGTGCGGACCATCGCGGCCGCCTACGACATGAAGGAGCAGGGCGAGCCGTTCTACGTGGGCGCCAAGTGCCCGCCCGAGGTGCTGAAGCGGGCCGGGCTCGGCGCCACGGCGTCGTCCGCCTCCGAGGCGCCGCCCGCGCCCCCGCCAGCCCCTGCGCAGCCCGCGCCGCGCCGGCCTGCGTCCGCCGTGCCCCCGGCGACGGTGGCCCAGGCCCCGGTGGCCCAGGCCCCTGCGGCGCCTGCTCCCAGCGCCGCCCCGCCGCGGCCCGCGCCCGAGCGCTCGCGCGACGACGCGGAGATCTCGTTCGCCGATCTCACCGACGAGCCGAGCCCGCCTGCTGCCCCGTCGCCGGCCCGCCTCTCCCCGGCGGGGCCGCCGCTCGTCGTCGACGACGCCATGCGGAGGGCGGCGGCGGCCGACGAGCTCACGGACACGGATTTCGGCACCGCAGACCGCGATCTCTCCGTCGTCGAGTCGCTCCCGGGCGCAGGCAAGGCGCCGCAGGGCGATCAGACGACGATCCTGGTCGTCGACGACGAGCCGGAGATCCGGAAGCTGCTCCGTCGCATCTTCGAGGAGCGCGGGTACCGTGTGGAGGAGGCCGACCGCGGGCTCCTCGCGCTGCGCATGGTCAAGGAGAATCCGCCCGACGTGATGATCCTCGACGCCATGCTGCCGGAGGTGCACGGCTTCGACATCGCCCGCCGCATGAAGGGCACCCAGCGCTACGGCCACATCCCGATCATCATGATCTCGGCCGTCTACCGCGGGTGGCGGTTCGCGGAGGACCTGAAGTCGAGCTACGGCGTGGAGGCCTACATCGAGAAGCCCTTCCGCGTCGCCGACGTCGTCGCCGCCGTGGAGAACGCGCTCCAGGCGCGCTCGATCCGCGGCGATCAGGACCGGATCTCGGCGGAGGCGGAGCGCCTCCTCGCCGCGGGGATCGCGGCGTATCGCGCGGGCGATTTCGACAAGGCCGTGCGGCACCTGCGCGAGGGCACGGCGATCGACCCGCTCGCGTACCGGCTGCACTTCCACCTCGGCCTGCTCTACGGCAAGCAGGGGCAGCTCTACGACGCCATCCAGGAGCTGGAGACGGCGCTGCACATCAACGGCAAGCACTTCCCCGCGCTGAAGAACCTCGCCGTGCTCTATCAGAAGGCCGGGTTCCGCAACAAAGCCATCGAGACCTGGGAGCGCGCGCTGGGCGTCGCCCCCGATGACCCGACGCGGCAATCGATCAAGGAGCACTTGCTCGGGCTGCTCTGACCGCCTACCCCATGTCGTCTGGGGCCAAGCTGTCGTAGACTGCGCCATTCCACCGGCAGGCGCGTCCTTGGATGAAATTCATCTGCGATAACTGCAAGGCCAAGTACCAGATCGGTGACGAGAAGGTCGCCGGCAAGATGGTGCGGATGCAGTGCCGGCGATGCGGGCACCTCATCCAGGTCAGCGCGAGCGTCACCGAGAGCTCCGTGGCGCGTGCTCTTCCGGTCGAGCCGCCGCGCGAGGCGGGCGACGATGCGTACGTCGCTTCTCCGAGCGACGAGGCGCCGGCGGCGGACGGGGGCGCGGCGAGCCCGTTGAAGCCGCCGCTGGCTTCGTCCCTGGGCCACGGCGCCGCGCCGGCGCCGCCCCGGCCGGCATCCCAGGCCCTGCCGCGCCCGGCGGGCGCTCCTCGACCTCCGGTCGCGCCGCGTGCCGTCCCCGGACCGGCGTCGAGCCCGCGTCCGGCGACCGCACCGCAGGCCTCCCCGGCAGCCCGGGCTGTCCAGCCGGCGCCCGCGGTGCCGGCTCGTTCCCCTGCGCCTGCCGCCAGGGCGGCGGAGCCCACGCCGCCGGCGGGGGCCGCCGGCGCGTTCACGCGCGCGATGTCCAATGACCGCCCGCTCGGGAAGGCGCCGGCCGTGCGCGCCACGGCGAGCGAGGACTGGTACGTCGGGGTCGGCGGCGTCCCGCTCGGCCCGGTGCGGCTCTCGGTCATTCGCGACAAGGCGCTTGCCGGCGCGGTGGACGGCGAGTCGCTCGTCTGGCGCGAGGGCTTCGATGAGTGGCAGCCCCTCAAGAACTTCCCGGAGCTGCTCGAGATCGTCACGCAGGCTCAGTCCACCCGCCTGTCCCCGCCCGCGCGCCGCATCAGCACCACGGGCTCCTCTGTCGGTCAGCCGCAGGCGTCGTCGGCGAAGGCGCCCTCCTCGTCGAGGGTCCCTGCGCTCGGGGGGGCCGCGCCCGCGCGCACGGCGACGCGCGAGCCGGAGCCTCCTGGCCTGAACGAGCAGGCCCCGGCGGTCGCCGCCTTCACCGCGGCGGGGACGCCCGCTGTGTCGGCCCCGCTGCCCGCGCCGGTCGCGTCCGTTACGTCCGTTACGTCCGTTGCGTCCGTTGCGCGCGTCGCCCCGGTTGCGCCAGCAGCGAGCGCGCCGGCCGCATGGCCAGGAGCGCCGGCAGGCGCCGGGCGGACCCACGCCGCGGGCGCTGCGCCGGTGGAGGTGCTCGCCGATCCCTTCGCGGCCGATCGGACGGACCCCGTCGCGTTCGCGCCCGGACCCGAGCTGGCCGCGTCCGCCTCGACCGAGCTCGCTCGCGGGGCCGGCGGCCTGGCCGCGGGCGGGTCGCCCTCTGCGGCGGCGCCCACGGGTGGCCTGGCCGCTGGGGGTGCGCGCTCTGCGACGGCGCCAGCAGGCGGAAGGCTGACCGCGGGGGGCTTGCCCGCCGCGCCGGCAGGGGCCCTCTCCGCCGCGGAGCCCGCACCTCTGGTGGCCACGCCTGGCAGCCTGGTGGAGACGGTCGCGCCAAGGCGGAGATCGGGCATGAGCCCGCTCGCATACGCCTTCATCGCCATGGCCGCGGCGTTCGGTGGCGTCTCCGCTTTCGTCCTGCTCTCCCCGAAGCCGCAGCCCGTGCAGGTCGTGACCGCCCCCCCGCCGCAGAGCCAGCCGGCCGATTTGCCCACGGCGGCCCCGCCGCCGCCGCCGACCGTCGAGCCGGACGCACCTGCACCGGCCGAGACGGCTTCCGCCCGGCCAGAGGTCGCTTCGACGGGCAAGGCGGGCGGCGTCGCGAGCCAGCGCCCTCCGCCGGACAAGCCGGTCGCTCCATCGGCCTCTGCTCAGCTCGACCGGTCCGGGTTCGGCGCTGGGGTCCCCGGCCCCTCGTCAGGGCCGGGCAGCCAGGGGGCCGGCGCCGGTTTGACCCCGCTTTCCCAGGGGGAGATCTCCGGCGTCGTCGAGTCGAACCGCCCCAGCGTCCGCCGCCACTGCTGGCAGCCCGCCCTCGACGCCCGCGCCAGCAACGCGGCCAGCACCGCCAGGGTCTCCGCTTCGGTGGTCATCGCCGCGTCGGGCGCCGTCCAGTCCGTCTCGGCCGGCGGATCGGAGAAGGATTACCCCGGCCTGTCGAGCTGCATCGCCTCCCGGATCAAGTCCTGGCGGTTCCCTCCTTCCTCGGGTTCCACCCCCGTAACGATTCCGTTTGTCTTCGCCGCGCAGTAAGCCCGCTGCTCAGCAAGGATGCACCCCTGCGGAGCGAAGGCCGCTCGATCGGGCGCTTCGCTTTACGTCTGCCCAGGCAGGCGGTAATCGACGCGCTCATGGCAGAGCGCAAAGTCCGAATCCTCGTGGCGAAGCCCGGCCTGGACGGCCACGACCGCGGCGCCAAGGTGGTCGCCAGGGCACTCCGCGATGCGGGCTTCGAGGTGGTCTACACGGGCCTGCACCAGACCCCCGACATGATCGCCTCCGCCGCTGTGCAGGAGGACGTCGACGCCGTGGGGCTGTCGATCATGTCCGGAGCGCACAACACCCTCTTCCCCGCGGTTATCGAAGCGCTCCGGAGCCGCGGGGCCGAGGACATCGTGGTGTTCGGTGGGGGCATCATCCCGGACGAGGACATCGCGCGGCTCCAGAACGCCGGCGTGAAGGGCGTCTTCACCCCCGGGACCACCCTGAAGAGCATCGTGGAGTGGATCCAGACCAACGTGACCCCCCACAGCTGACCGCCGCCGCGGCGCGCCTCCCCACTCTCCCCCACCGCGGCGCGCCTCCCCACTCTCCCCCACCGCGCGCCTCCCCCGCCCGGTTTCCCCCAGAGCCACACGCTCGCTGAGCCCGTCCGGTAACCCGGCTACGCACCCGTTCGCCCGGCCGCGAATCGACGTGCTCAGGGCGGCGATCCGTCTTGCTTGCTTTCCGTCTTGCCAGCGTCTGCCCGACGCGTTCCAGCCCACCTCCGAGCGGCTCCCCACTTCCTCCCACGGTACTTCCCGGGAGCTATTTGTCGATAAATCGCGCTGTTTTGTGGGGTGTGACCTTGAGGGTTTATGTCCTACATAGGTGGCGGATGAGGTCCAGAAATCTCCCAAACTGTTGACACTCGGCACCTCACTCCGTAGCGTGGCGGAGCTTCGTGGGAAGAAGTGGCAGAGAATGTCACGACGCGGCGTGCGCCCGGTGGAGCAACGCGTCGCCAACCCCTCGGCGGGACGGACCAGCCGGAGCTGGGGTCGATGAGCACGATGTTTCGCGGTCACTTCGAGCACGCGATCGACGCGAAGGGGCGCACGAGCCTCCCTTCGCGCTTTCGCGACGTGCTCGCGGCCGCGAACGACCTGCGGATGGTCATCACCCCGGCCCTCTTCGACCCCTGCCTGCACGCGTATCCGATGAAGGCCTGGGAAGAGCTGGAGGCGAAAATTGCAGCACTTCCGCAATTCGATTCGAACGTGGTCGCCTTCCGGCGCCGTTACCTGTCCGCGGCCGTCGAGTGTGACCTTGACAAGCAGGGCCGGATCCTCATCCCGCCGTCCCTCCGCGAGCACGCGGACCTCACGAAGGACGTGCTGTGGGCGGGCATGGGCCAGACGATCGAGCTCTGGTCGCAGGAGCGGTGGAAGGCCGCTCAGCAGATGAGCGAGGTCGAGCTTCAGAGCTTCAAGAACGCAATCGCGGAGCAGTTCCGCCTATGAACGTCGTCAATGTAGTCCCCATGCACCTGCCTCCTCCGCCGCCGCGCCCGCGCGCCGAGCAGCACGTCTCCGTCCTCGGCCGCGAGGTGCTCGCCGCGCTCTCGCCGAGCAGCGAGGGCGTCTATGTCGACGCCACCCTCGGCGCCGGCGGCCACACCGCGACGATCCTCGAGACGCCGGGCGCCCGGGTCATCGGGATCGATCGCGACGAGCGCGCCCTCGCCATCGCGCGCGCCCGGCTCGCCCGCGCGGGGGATCGGGTGACCTACGTTCACGGCGAGTTCTCCGAGATCGAGCGGCACCTCGCGGCCCTCGGCGTGCCGCAGGTGGACGGCCTCGTCGCCGACATCGGCGTGAGCTCCATGCAGCTCGACGACCCGGCCCGCGGCATGAGCTTCCGCGCGGAGGGGCCGCTCGACATGCGGATGGACCCGAGCCGCGGCGAGACGGCGCTCGAGCTCATCGAGCGGCTCAGCGACGAGGAGCTCGCGGACCTCATCTACCGCTACGGCGAGGAGCGCCGCAGCCGGCGGGTCGCGCGCTGCATCAAGCAGGCGGCCGACAGCGGCGAGCTCGTGACGACGCTCGACCTGCGGCGCGCCGTGGTGCGCGCCGTCGGGCCGGCGCGCATCGGCGGCGTCGATCCGGCGACGCGCACGTTCCAGGCGCTGCGCATCGCGGTGAACGGTGAGCTCGACCAGCTCGAGGCGCTGCTCGAGGCGGCGCCCAGGATCATCGCGCCGGGCGGCGTGCTCGCCGTGATCTCGTTCCACTCGCTGGAGGACCGCATCGTCAAGCGCGCGCTGCGCGAGCCGGAGGTCTGGGAGCCGCTGACGAAGAAGCCGGTGACCGCGGGCGACGACGAGGTCGAAGGCAACCCGAGGGCCCGCAGCGCGAAGCTCCGCGCCGCGAGGCGCGTAAGCGGGGCGGAGGCGCTCGCGTGACGCAGCAGCGTCCGTTCCTCATCTTGTGGACGCTCGCGGTGGCCGCGACGGTGGCGGCGTTCATCGTGCACCTCGCGCTGCGAGGGCGCACGGTCGACCTGGGATACAAGCTCGGGCGAGCGCGCGCCGAGCAGGCGCGGCTGCGCGAGGTGAAGCGGGTGCTCTCGCTCGAGGCGGCCAGCTACGAGACGCCGCAGCGCGTGGAGATGGTCGCCCGCTCGCTGCTCGGCATGACGCCGCCCCCGCCCGAGCGCGTGATCCCGGTGCGGGGCTACTCCGCGCCGCCCGGCGAGCGCGAGCCCGAAGGCGAGGAGCCCGGCCGCGCGCCGCCGAGCGGAGGGCAGCCGTGAAGAACCTCGATCCCCGGCGCGCGCGGTGGATCCGCATCCGCATGGGGCTGCTCTGCGGCCTCATGGCGCTCGGCCTGGGCGGCGTCGTGTCCGGCGCCTACCGCATCGAGGTCGAGGACGGGGACGCGTGGTACGACCTCGCCGAGCGGCAGCGCCAGCGGCGGCTCCACATCACGCCGAAGCGCGGCACCATCTACGACCGGAACGGCGCGCCGCTCGCGGAGAGCGTGGAGGTGCCCAGCGTCTCCGTGGACGCGGTCGAGATGCTCCGCGGCATCGAGGAGAAGTACGTCCCGATGCGGATCCAGCAGTACGCGGAGCGCATCGCGCAGGCGCTCTCGCTGCCGCTCGAGGAGGTCGTGGAGAAGCTCGGCCGGCGGCGCCGCTTCGCCTGGCTCAAGCGCCGCATCTCCGAGCAGGAGGTCGAGAACGTCCGCGCGCTCGGGGACAGGACGCAGCGCTACCCGGTGCGCGGGCTCGTGATCGAGGGCGAGGGGCGCCGCTTCTACCCGAACCGCGAGCTCGCCGGCCCGCTGCTCGGCTTCGTCGCCACCGACGGCGAGGGCAAGGAGGGGATCGAGCTCAGCCTGGAGCACGAGCTCCGCGGCAACGCGTCCGAGGTGCGCGGGCTCCGCGATCGCTCGGGCCGGCTCATCTTCTCGGAGGGGATCGAGGACGAGCAGGCGCTCGCCGGGCACAACGTCCACCTGACGATCGACAAGGGCATCCAGTTCACCGCCGAGCGCGAGCTCGAGGCGGCGATGAAGACCTACGAGGCGCTCGGCGGATCGATCGTGGTCGTCGATCCGGAGAGCGGCGAGATCCTCGCCATGGCGAGCGCTCCGGGCTTCAACCCGAACGACTACTCGCAGAGCGATCCAGGGTCCCGGCGCAACCGCTGCGTCGTCGATCGCTTCGAGCCCGGCTCCACGATGAAGGTGTTCGCCATCGCGAGCGCGATCGCGGCGAAGAGCGTCTCCCCCAGCGCGACCATCTACTGCGAGGAGGGGAACATGGCGATCGACAACGTCGTGATCCACGACACGCACATTCACAAGTGGCTGACGGTGCCGCAGATCCTCGCCCAGTCGTCCAACATCGGCACGGCGAAGATCGCGCTCGGGCTCGGCGAGCAGCGGCTCTACGAGGGCTTCCGGCGGTTCGGCTTCGGGGACCTGACCGGCGTGCCGCTGCCGGGCGAGTCCGTGGGCGTGCTGCGGCCGCGCGGCCGCCCGTGGGTCCAGGTCGAGACGGCGGCGGCCTCGTTCGGGCAGGGGATCAGCGTGACCACGCTCCAGCTGGCGATGGCCACGGCGGCGGTCGCCAACCACGGGCGGCTGCTCGAGCCGATCCTGATCAAGCGGGTCACCGACGGCACGGGCGTCACGCTGTCGGAGCCGTCGCCGCGCGTGCGCCGCGACGCGGTGCCGGCGCCGATCGCGCGGATGATGTCGGAGATGCTCGTCGCGGTGACGGAGGGGGACGGGACCGGCGTCGAGGCCGCGATCCCGGGGTTCCGCGTCGCGGGGAAGACGGCCACCGCGCAGAAGATCGATCCCGCGACGGGCAAGTACACCGACACCCACTACGTGGCGTCGTTCGTCGGGTTCGTCCCGGCCGAGCGGCCTCGGATCGCCATCGCGGTGGTGCTCGATGAGCCGATGGGCGGCACGTACGCCGGCGGCTCGGTCGCGGCGCCCGTCTTCCGTCGGATCGGTGAGATGGCGCTGCGCTACCTGGGCGTTACCCCGCGCGGGAGCGTGCCGATGAAGCTGTCGGAGATCAGCGAGCAGTCCGGAGAGGACCTCGCGGCGAGCACCTATCAGGTGCTGAGCGAGGCGCGCGCCGCGGCCGCGCCGATCTCGACGGGGGTGGTCACGCCGTCCGCGCCGCTCAAGGCGGGGGAGCTGCGCGTCCCCGATCTGACGGGGCTGCCGCAGCGCGAGGCCGTGAAGAGCGCCGCTGCGCTCGGGCTCGATCCGAGCGTCGAGGGCACGGGGCGGCTCGCGCGCCAGGAGCCTCCGCCCGGGACCGTGCTGCCCAAGGGATCGCCCCTGAAGCTCATCTTCGAGCCCCCCACATGACGGAGCACGATCACAAGGAAGCCAGCCTAGCCGAGGTCGAGCTCGCGCTCCGCCTCGGCGACGTGCTGCTCGAGATCCCGGGCGCCGCGCTCTCTCCGGCGGGCGCCGCGGACATGGTCGTGACAGGCGTGCACCTCGACTCGCGCAAGGTGAGGCAGGGGGACATCTTCGTCGCGCGCGCGGGCGCGCGCGACCACGGCGAGCGCTTCATCCCCGAGGCCGTGGCGCGCGGCGCGCGGGCGGTGATCGTCGCCCGCGGGAGCGCGGCCGACACGCTCGGCGCCGCGCGCGTCGAGGTCCCCGACGTGCCGCTCGCGCTCGCTCAGGCCGCCGCCGTGGTCTACGGACACCCGACCTTCACGCTCGAGGTCGTCGGCATCACCGGTACGAACGGCAAGACGACGACGGCCCACCTCGTCCAGGCCTGCATCGATCGGTGCGGCGGTCAGGCCGGGATCGTCGGGACGCTCGGCTACCGCTTCGGCGATCTCGATGTCCACGCCTCGCACACGAGCCCCGAGGCGGACGAGCTCGCCCGCGTCTCCGCCGCGATGGTCGCCCGCGGCGCGACGCACCTCGTGATGGAGGTGTCATCGATCGCGCTCGCGGCGAAGCGCGTCGATGCGGTCCGGTTCCGGATCGCCGTCTTCACGAACCTCACGCAGGATCACCTCGACTACCACGGCACGATGGAGGCGTACGCGGCGGCGAAGGCGCGCCTGTTCGTGGATCTCGGCCCCGGCGCCGCGGTCATCAACGTCGACGATCCCTTCGGGCGGCAGCTCGTCGAGATGCTCGCCCCCGGCGGGCTCTCGCGCCCGACGGCGGCGACGCTCGCGCGCTACTCGGCGGAGGTGGGCGTGGGCCCGGACGCCGCGGAGATCGCCCCCGTCGAGCTCGCGCACAGCGCGAGCGGCACGCTCATCCGCGCCCGCACGCCCGTCGGCGAGGTCACCATCCGCTCCCACCTGCTCGGCGCGCACAACGCGTCGAACCTGCTCGCCGCCCTCGCCGTGGCCTACCTGCTCGGGTTCGACGTCGGTGACGCCGCCGCGGCGCTCTCGTCTCCGATCCAGGTCGCGGGCCGCCTGGAGCGCTGCGATACCCCCGACGCCGACGATGTGATCGTGCTCGTCGACTACGCGCACACGCCGGACGCGCTCGCCCGCGTGCTCGCGAGCGTGCGTGCCCTCGGCGGCGGGCGCGTCCTCTGCGTCTTCGGGTGCGGCGGCGACCGCGATCCGCTGAAGCGGCCGCAGATGGGCGAGGCGGTCGGCCGCGCCGCCGACGTCGCCATCGTCACCAACGACAACCCGCGGAGCGAGGACCCGCGCGCGATCGCCGACGCCATCCTGCCGGGGCTCGCCGCCGGGCGCGCGCGCGTCGTCGTCGAGCTCGATCGAGCGCGCGCGATCGAGCGCGCGGTGCTCGACGCCGAGCCGGGGGACGTGGTCCTCCTCGCCGGCAAGGGCCACGAGCCGTACCAGATCATCGGCGGCGTCACGCTGCCGTTCGACGATCGCGACGAGGCGCGGCGCGCGCTCGCCGCGCGCCGCGCGCGCGCCCTCGGCGAGCGGCCGTCGCACGGAGGTGCGGGGTGATCTACGAGCTCTTCTACCCGCTCAAGTTCCACTACGGCTGGCTGAGCTGGCTCAACGTCCTCCGCTACATCCCGTTCCGCACGATCATGGCGACGATCACCGCCATGGTGCTGACGTTCGTGCTCGCGCCGTGGTTCATCCGCGAGCTCCGGCGGAAGCAGATCGGGCAGGTGGTCCGCGCCGAGGGGCCGGAGACGCACAAGATCAAGGCGGGCACGCCGACGATGGGCGGCGCGCTCATCCTGCTCTCCCTGCTGCTCCCCACCGTGCTGTGGGCCGACCTCAGGAACCCCTTCGTCCTCGCGACGACGGCCGTCACCGCGGGCTACGGCGTCATCGGCTACCTGGACGACTTCCTCAAGATCAAGCGGCGGAGCAGCGGGGGCCTGCCCGGGCGCTACAAGCTCATCGGCCAGGTGCTGATCGGCGGCGCGGCCGTGGCCTACACGTTCCTGCTCGCGTCCAAGCTCCCGCCGGACTGGGCGGAGATCAGGACGCGGCTCGCGATCCCGTTCGTCGCGTTCTCGAAGTACCCGATCGAGCTGCCGCTCTACGTCTACATCCCGTTCGCCGTCTTCGTCGTGGTCGCCACGTCGAACGCCGTGAACCTCACCGACGGCCTCGACGGCCTCGCGATCGGCCCGGTGATCATCAACGCGGGGACCTACCTCATCCTCGCGTACATCGTCGGCGCCTCCATCGCGAGCTTCTCGCTCGCGGCCTACCTCGACATCCCGGCGATCGCGTCGGCCGGCGAGCTGTCGGTGTACTGCGGCTCGGTCATCGGCGCGGGGATCGGGTTCCTCTGGTACAACACGTACCCCGCCCAGGTCTTCATGGGGGACGTCGGGTCGCTCGCCCTCGGAGGCGGGCTCGGGATGCTCGCCGTCTTCACCAAGAACGAGCTCCTGTCGATCATCCTCGGGGGGATCTTCTTCATCGAGACGGTCAGCGTCATCACGCAGGTCCTCTCGTTCAAGCTCACCGGCAAGCGCGTCTTCTTGATGGCGCCGATCCACCACCACTACGAGAAGAAGGGGTGGGCGGAGCCCAAGATCATCGTCCGCTTCTGGATCATCTCCATCCTCCTGGCGCTGGTGTCCCTGGCGTCGATGAAGCTGCGGTGAGGGCATGATGGACGTCCGCGGGCGAACAGTGATCGTCGTGGGTCTCGGCCGGAGCGGCGTCGCGGCCGCGCGCCTCCTGAACACGCGCGGCGCGCGCGTGATCGCGAACGACGGCGCGCCGCGCGAGCGGCTCTCCGCCGCGGCCGCGGCCCTCGAGGGCGAGGGCGTCGTCCTCGCGCCGGGAGGGCACGATCCGGCGCTGTTCGACGGCGCCGACCTCGTGGTCGTCTCGCCGGGCGTGCCGTCGTTCCCTGCGCTCGACGCCGTCGCTCGCTCCGGGCGCGAGGTCATCGGCGAGCTCGAGCTCGCGTCGCGCTTCGTGTCGGCGCCCGTCGTGCTCGTCGGCGGGACCAACGGCAAGAGCACGACGACGGCGCTCACGGGCGCGATGCTCGAGCGGGCCGGCCTCCGCACGTTCGTCGGCGGCAATTTCGGGACCCCCCTCGCCGAGGTCGTCGACCAGACGTGGGACGTGCTCGTCCTCGAGATCTCGAGCTTCCAGGCGGAGCGCGTGCCGACGCTGCACGCGCGCGCCCACGCGCTGCTGAACATCACGGACGATCACCTCGATCGCTACGCGAGCTTCGCGGCGTACGCCGACGCGAAGGGCAACCCGTTCGAGCGCATGACGCCCGACGACGTCGCGGTCGTCCCCTTCGGCGACGAGCTCGTCGCCCGACAGGCGGCGCGCGGGCGCGCCCGCGTCGTGACGTTCAGCGCGCGCGACGCCCGCGCGGACGTGAGCGCCGCGGGGGGCGCGATCGTCGATCGCGTCGCCGGCGCCCGCTACCCGCTGGATCGCGTGCGGCTCGCGGGCGCGCACAACCTCGCGAACGCCTGCGCCTCCGTCGCGCTCGCCGCCGCGCTCGGCGCCCCCGCGGCGGCGATCGGCGACGCGCTCTCGGGCTTCGAGGGGCTCGCGCACCGGACCGCGCTCGTCGCGGACGTCGACGGGGTCCGCTATTACGACGACTCGAAGGGGACCAACGTCGGCGCCTCCGTCGCCGCGCTCTCCGGCCTGATCGAGGCGAAGGCCGTCCTGATCGCGGGCGGGCGCGACAAGCTAGGCGACTACGCCCCGCTCGTGTCCGCGCTGCGCGAGCGGGGGCGCGCCCTCGTCGTCCTCGGCGAGGCCGCGGACCGCATCGCCGCAGCGGCCGCCGGCGTCCTGCCGATCGCGCGGGCGGGCTCGATGACGGAGGCGGTCCTCGCCGCGCGCTCCCTCGCCCGGCCGGGCGACGCGGTGCTGCTCAGCCCCGCGTGCTCCAGCTTCGATATGTTCCGCGACTACAAGGACCGCGGCGACGCCTTCGTCCGCGCGGTCCGCGAGCTCCAGGGAGCTGGCGGCAGGGCCGCCGGGGAGGTGGCGTCGTGACGTCGTGGAGCAGCGCGTTCGGCGCGCGCGCCGACGCACCCAAGAACCGGCACGTCGGTCCCCCCGACCAGGAGAAGGCGGCGCCGGGCGGGATCGCGGCGGCCGCCGAGGCCTTCTGGAAGGTGCGATCGAGCCCGTCGGGCCCGGTCGACGCCCTCCTCGCGGCGGTCGTCACGGCGCTCATCGGCTTCGGCGTGGTGATGGTCTACAGCGCCAGCGCCGTCGAGGCGACGGTCCGCTACAAGGACGCGCAGTTCTTCCTCAAGCGTCAGGCGGTCTACGCGGTCCTTTCGATCGCCACGATGTGGATCACGAGCCGCATCGATCACCGCCGGCTCAAGGTCCTCACGTACCCGGTGCTCATCACCGTCACCGGGATGCTCGTCGCCTGCGTGGCGGGGCTCGGCCACAAGGCCGGCAACGCCTACCGCTGGATCTCGCTCGGCCCTGTCCACGTGCAGCCGGCCGAGGTGGCGAAGCTCGCGATCGTGCTCTGGCTCGCCTACTCGCTGTCGAAGAAGGCCGAGCGCATCAAGTCGTTCTCGGTCGGCTTCCTCCCGCACCTCCTCGTCGTCGGGCTCTTGATGCTCCTCTGCCTCAAGCAGCCCGACTTCGGAAGCGCGGTCGTGCTGCTCTTCCTGACCTTCACGCTGCTGTTCGTGGCGGGCGCGCGCGTCCCGTACATCGCCGCGTTCTCCATGCTGCTGGCGTTCGCCGGCGCCGCGCTCGTTCGCTTCAGCGGGTACCGCTACGCGCGCTACCTCGCGTGGATCGACATGGACAACAACCGCGCGGACCTCGCCTACCAGCCGTTCCAGTCGGTCATGAGCTTCGGCTCGGGCGGGCTCTTCGGTCTCGGCCTCGGGCGAGGGCTGCAGGTGCTCTACCTGCCGGAGGCGCACACCGATTTCGTGTCCGCGATCGTCGGCGAAGAGCTCGGCTTCGTCGGCATCGTCGGTCTGTGCGCGGCATACCTCGTCATCGTCTCGCGGGGCGTGAAGATCGCCCTCGAGGCGGCCGACGACTACGGCAGCTTCATGGCGTTCGGCATCGCGACGCTCTTCGGGGTGCAGGCGATGACGAACCTCGCCGTCGCGATGGCGATCCTCCCCACGAAGGGGCTCACGTTGCCGTTCCTCAGCTACGGCGGCTCCTCGTTGCTCGTGAACGCCGCGGCCGCGGGCATCCTGCTCAGCATCAGCCGATCGCGGACCGTCGTGGCCCCCGTGAAGCGCGGCGAGGCGGGCGCTTCGCCCGTCCCGCACGCGCCGAGCGCGTCGGCCGTGGTCGCCGCGTCGGCCGAGGAGGGCGGCGCATGGTGACCGTGCTCATCGCCGGAGGCGGCACCGGCGGCCATGTCTTCCCGATGATCGCCGTGGGCGACGCCGTCCGCGCTGCGGCGCCCGACGCGCGCGTCGTCTACGTCGGCACCGCGCGCGGCATCGAGGTGCGCGTGATGGGCGAGCGCGGCGACAACCTCGAGCTGCTCCACGTCCTGCCGCTCCGCGGGGGCGGCCTCTCCGGCTTCGTGCGCGGCGCTGCCCGCGCGGGCAGCGTCCTCCCGGAGGCGAGGCGGCTCGTCGAGCGGCTCGACGCCCGCGTGGCGCTCTCGCTCGGCGGGTACGCCGGCGGACCGGTCTCGCTCGCTGCCCGCTCGCTCGGCGTTCCGGTCGCGATCCTGGAGCCGAACAGCGTCCTCGGACTGTCGAACCGGCTGCTCGCGCCCATCGTCGATCGCGCGTACGTCGCCTTCCCGGAGACGGCGCGCGCGCTGCGCCCGAGCACCGTGCGCCTCTTCGGCGTCCCCCTCCGGCGCGCCTTCGCCCGCGCCCCGTACGCGCCGCGCGAAGGCGCGCTCCGCCTGCTGGTTCTCGGCGGCAGCCAGGGCGCGCTGGCGCTGAACGACGTCGTCCCTCGCGCGATCGCGCGAGGCCGCGAGCGCGGCGTCGACCTCGAGGTGGTGCACCAGACGGGCAGGGATCGCGAGGCCGCGGTCCGTTCGCTCTACGCCGAGCTCGGCCTGGCAGGGCGCGCGCGCGTCGTCCCGTTCATCGACGACGTGGCGGAGGCGCTCGCCGCGGCCGACGTCGTGATCGCCCGCGCGGGCGCGTCGACGCTCGCCGAGCTCTGCGCTGTCGGGCGCCCATCAATCCTGATTCCGTACCCGTTCGCGGCCGACAACCACCAGCTGAGGAACGCGCAATCCCTCGAGCGGGCCTCCGCCGCGGTCGCGATCGCCCAGGGCGACGCCACCGAGATGCGCCTCGCCGACGAGATCGCCCGGCTCGCGGCCGCGCCGGCGCTCCGGGCCCGCATGGCGGACGCGGCGGCGGCCTTCGCCACGCGGGATGCCGCGGCGCGCGTCGCCGCCGATCTGCTCGAGCTCGCGCGGGCTCCGCGCCACCGCGCGCTGCGCTTCCCCACCCTCGGAGGGCGCGCGGCGCGCGCTGGCGAGGCGCAGCGCGGCGCCGTGACGAACCAGGCCGCGCCGCTCGGCGCTGGCCTCGGCTGGGAGGAGGCAGGCTGATGTTCCGCGGTCGCGTTCGCCACGTCCATTTCGTCGGCATCGGGGGCGTCGGGATGAGCGGCCTCGCCGAGATCCTGCGCTCGCTCGAGTTCGAGGTCTCCGGCTCGGATCTCAAGGAGAGCTCGACGACGCGGCGGCTCACGTCGCTCGGCGTCCGGATCGACATCGGCCACCGCGCCGAGAACGTCCGCGGCGTCGATGTCGTCGTGTACTCGAGCGCCATCCGCCCCGAGAACCCCGAGCTCACCGAGGCGCGCGCGCTCGGCACCCCGGTGATCGGGCGCGCGGAGATGCTCGCCGAGCTGATGCGCGTGAAGTACGGCGTCGCGATCGCGGGCTCGCACGGCAAGACCACCACGACCTCCCTGGTCGCCACGGTCCTGCGCGCCGCCGGCCTCGATCCCACCGTCGTCGTCGGCGGCAAGATGGCGGCGCTCGGCACGAACGCGCGGCTCGGCGCCGGTGACCTGCTCGTCGCCGAGGCCGACGAGAGCGACGGATCGTTCCTGCGGCTCACCCCGACGATCGCGGTCGTCACCAACATCGACCCCGAGCACCTCGATCACTACGGCACGCACGAGCGCATCAAGGACGCCTTCGTCGAGTTCGCCGCGCGCGTCCCGTTCTACGGGCTCGCCGTGCTCTGCCTCGACCACCCGCACGTCCAGGATCTGCTCCCGCGCATCCCGCGCCGCCACGTCACGTACGGCGTCTCGCCGCAGTCGGACTACTCGGCGCGCGGCATCCAGTTCCGCGGCCTCGAGACGAGCTTCAACGCGTACCGCCGAGGGGAGCCGCTCGGCGGGTTCACGGTGAAGATGCCGGGCGCGCACAACGTCCTCAACTGCCTCGCCACCATCGCGGTCGCGGACGAGCTCGAGGTGCCGCTCGACGTCACCAAGCAGGCGCTGGCCACGTTCGGCGGCGTCGCTCGCCGCTTCACCGTCGTCGGGTCGATCGGGGGCGTCACGATGATCGACGACTACGGCCACCACCCGGCCGAGATCCGCGCCACCATCGACGCGGCCCGCCGGGCGTTCCCCGGCGAGGATCACCGCGTCGTCGTGGCCTTCCAGCCGCACCGGCACACCCGCACGCGCGATCTCTTCGACGAGTTCACGCGCGCCTTCAACCAGGCCGACGTCCTGCTCGTCACGGACATCTACGCCGCGGGCGAGCCGCCGATCCCCGGCGTCACCGCGGAGCGCCTCGTCCAGTCGATCCGGGAGCACGGCCACCACGACGCGCGCTTCATCGCCGACAAGGCCGACCTCCCGGAGGCCCTCGAGAAGATCGCCCGGCCCGGCGACGTCGTCATCGCGCTCGGCGCGGGCGACGTGAACGCGTGCGTGCGGGGGCTCAAGGCGCGGCTCGAGGCGAAGTCGCCGCCGCAGGAGGGCAGCTCATGACCGAGCGTCCCAGCGCGCCCCCGCCGAACCGCCGCCGCTCGCTGCCGTCGGTGCCCGCGGCGCCGCCGGTCCGGGCGGCCTCGCGCGGCTCGAAGCCCGAGCCCGTGGCGGCGGTGCCGCCGAAGAACGAGCGCGTGCGCGCGTCGACCCCGTCGTCGCACGAGTCGCCGGCCCCGCCCGCGACGAGCGTCTCCGTGCGCCCGCCGCGCGCGATCGACCGCGGAGAGCGCGCCGCCGAGGGCGCGCCCTCGGCGGCGCGCCCTCGGCGGCCGATCGCGCGCCACCTCCGCGCCCTGCAGCTGCTCGCGGGCGCCGCCGTCGTGCTCGTCGCCTCGACCGCCGTCGCGTGGGGCGCGCGCCGCTACATCGTGTCGAGCCCTCGCTTCGCCGTGCGCACGGTGCTCGTCGACGGCGTCCAGCGCCGGACCGCTGAGCAGGTGGCCAGCTCCGGCGGCATCGAGGTGGGCAAGAACATCTTCACGCTCGATCTCGAGCTCGCCGGCGCCTCGATCGCCACCGACCCCTGGATCGAGAAGGCGACGGTCACGCGCAGGCTCCCCTCGACGATCCACGTCGACGTCGTCGAGCGGGAGGCGCAGGCCCTGGTCGCGATCGGCGGCGATCTCTACCTCGCGACGCGCGACGGCGAGCTCTTCAAGGAGCTCGCTGGCGACGACCCCGTCGACCTCCCGATCGTCACGGGGATCACCGGCGAACAGGTGGCGCGGGATCGCCCCGGCGTCGTCATCGCGGTCCGGCGTCTGCTCGACGTGGTCGAGGACCTGGAGCGCGCCGGCGTCGCGCGCCGCTATCCGACCCAGGAGCTCCACGTCGAGCGGGACGGGTCGATCGTCGTCACCATCGGAAAGGAGGCGATCTCGCTCCACCTCGGGCAGCCGCCCTACCGGGACAAGGTCGCCCAGGCGTCGCGGGTGCTCACCGAGCTCGCCCAGCGAAAGGCGAACGCGTCGGTGATCTTCCTCGACAACGACGCGCACCCCGAGCGCGTCGTGGTGAGGATGAGATGAGCGCCGTCGGGCCCGCTCTCCGCGCCGGCGATCGCCGAGCAAAACTTGGCCGGTGCTGCTGGCTCATGGCAGCGTCGTGCCCGCCTTACACGCGCATGGGGCTCGTCCCCGCATGAGGTGGTGCACGCAATGAAGAGCCGGATGGAGACTACTGAGATCGTCGTCGGACTCGACATCGGGACGACCAAGGTCTCGGCGGTCGTTGGCGAGATCGACGCTGATGGGATCACCATCCTCGGGGTGGGCAACGTCCCGTGCCGCGGCCTGCGGAAGGGCGTGGTGAGCAACATCGACTGGACGGTGCGCTCGATCGCCGAGGCGATCGAGGCCGCCCAGACGATGGCGGGCGTCGAGATCCGCACCGTGTATGCCGGCGTCGCGGGCAGCCACATCCGCTGCCAGCAGTCCGACGGCGTCGCCGCGGTCTCCGGCGGCGAGGTCACGCGTCTGGACGTCGAGCGCGTCCTCGAGGGCGCGCGGGCCATCCCTGTCGACGCCGATCGTCAGATCCTGCACGTCCTGCCGCGCGAGTTCACGGTCGACAACCAGGACGGCATCCGCGACCCGGTCGGGATGAGCGGCGTCCGGCTCGGCGTGAAGGTGAACCTGATCACGGCCGCGACCTCGTGCGTGCAGAACGTCGTCCGCTGCGCGGAGCGCTGCGGCCTCACCGTGGCCGACGTGGTACTGGAGCCGCTCGCCAGCGCCGAGGCGGTGCTCTCCGAGGACGAGAAGGAGATCGGCGTCGCCATCATCGACATCGGCGGCGGTACGACGGACCTGCTCCTCTACGTGGACGGCGGAATCGCGCACGCCAGCGTGATCCCGGCGGGCGGCAACAACGTGACGGCCGACATCGCCGCCGGGTTGCGCACGCCGATGGGCGAGGCCGAGCGCCTCAAGCGCAACGCCGGCTGCGCCCTGGGCCGAATGGTGGGCGACGAGGAGGAGATCGAGGTCCCCGGCGTCGGCGGGCACATGCCGCGCAAGGCGGCGCGCCGCGTCCTGTCGGACATCATCGAGCCGCGCGTCGAGGAGATCTTCGCGGTCATCCGCAAGCGGATCGAGGACACCGGGATGCTCGAGCAGCTCTCGGCCGGCGCGGTGGTCACCGGCGGCGGCGTCCTCATGGAAGGGATGACAGAGTTCGCCGAGGAGATCCTCGGGATGCCCGTGCGCCTCGGCGTGCCGGTCGGCGTGCGAGGCATCACGCAGCTCGTGGCCGGCCCGCAGTACGCGACGGGCGTGGGCCTCGTTCAGTACGGCGCCAACGCACTCGCGCAGGCGCGCGCGCTCACGCCGGTGACGCTCGACGCCGGCCACGCCGGGCGCGCGGAGATCCGTCGCGAGAAGCTCCGCGAGCGCGAGTCGCGTCGAGATGTCGTCGAAGAAATGGCGATTGAAAAGAGGTCGAGCGGGAGGTTCTGGAACTGGCTTCGAGCAGCATTCTAGGCATGACGTGGCAAGAGAAAGTTGTTAGAGAATTGGGTTTGAGAGGATCCGATAGCGCACTGGCGATCCCTCTTGAACGCGAAGTCAAGAGGGTTTGAAGCGCGGTGTTCGAAGGGGAAGAGGCGCCCCTCCGAATGCCGTCCGGAGCGAGGACGTCCTCGCGCACTGAGGGTTCCGCGCCGCTCGACCTCCGTAGGGGTCGGCGCCGGGCCGAGCGGCTAGCTGTACTTCCCCGGGAGGAGTTCATGAGTTTCTCCATCGAGTTTGCCGACGAGCACACCGGGTACGACGCCCGGATCAAGGTCATCGGTTGTGGCGGTTCTGGCGGCAATGCAGTCAACACGATGATCAACTTCGGCCTCGAGGGCGTGGAGTTCATCGTCGTCAACACCGACGCCCAGGCGCTCGGATCGAGCCTCGCCCCGACCAAGCTCCACATCGGAGCGAGCGTCACGCGCGGTCTCGGCGCGGGCGCCGATCCCGAGAAGGGCCGCAAGGCGGCGCTCGAGGACGTGACGCGGGTGAAGGAGTGCCTCCAGGGCGCGGACATGGTGTTCGTCACCGCGGGGATGGGCGGCGGCACGGGCACGGGCGCCGCGCCGGTCATCGCGCAGCTCGCGCGCGAGGAGGGCTGCCTCACCGTCGGCGTCGTGACGAAGCCGTTCTTCTTCGAGGGCAAGCAGCGCTCGCGCCGCGCCGAGCTCGGCCTAGCGATGCTCGCGGAGCACGTCGACACGCTCATCACGATCCCGAACCAGAAGCTCCTCTCGCTGGGCGACGAGGACCTCTCGTTCGTCGAGGCGTTCCGCAAGGCGGACGAGGTGCTCTATCAGGCGATCAAGGGCATCAGCGATCTCATCACGCAGAACGGGATCGTGAACGTCGACTTCGCGGACGTGAAGACGGTGATGTCGAACATGGGCCGCGCGCTCATGGGCACCGGCTGCGCGAAGGGGCAGGGCCGCGCTCGCCTCGCCGCCGAGATGGCCGTCAGCTCGCCGCTGCTCGACGACATCTCGGTCGAGGGCGCGACCGGCGTGCTCATCAACATCGTCGGCGGCCCCGACATGCGGATGCGCGAGATCGAGGAGGCCGCGACGCTCGTGCAGGAGCAGGCGCACGAGGACGCGAACATCATCTTCGGCGCGACGATCGACGAGAACATGGGCGAGATGATCAAGGTGACGGTCATCGCGACCGGCTTCGACCACCTCGTCGCCGAGGTCCCGCAGCAGCTCGCGAGCGCCGCGCAGCCGCGCGCCACCGCGCACTCCATCGGAGCGTCGCTGGCCGCAGCGGCCGGGCCGATGTCGGGCCGCTCCGCCCCGAGCGCTCCTCCCATGCCCATGACGCAGCGCCAGCCGCACCGGCACGAGGAGGTCGCGTATCCGACCACCCGTCGGCCCGCGCCGCAGGTCCAGGCGGCAGGCGGCAGCCCGCGCGACCGCGCGAGCTTCGTCCCTCCGCTCGACGCCGACTGGGACACGCCCGCGTTCCAGCGCCGGGGCCAGTAGAAGCGCCGCAGCCTGCACGGACGACGTCCCGGCGCGCAGCCACCGCGGGCGTTCACGCTGTATTACGCGTTGACAGGCGCGCACGACGACTTATGGTCTGCCGGCACCTGTGCCCGCTGTCGGGCAGGATCGACGCGGCGGTCCACGATTCATGAGTGAAAAGCGCGACTTCTACGAAGTTCTTGGCCTCGCGCGAGACGCGACGCCTGACGACATTCGCAAGGCCTATCGTCAGGCTGCGTTGAAGAACCATCCGGACCGGAACCCCGGCGATGCGTCGGCGGAGGCCCGCTTCAAAGAGGCCACCGAGGCGTACCAGGTCCTCTCCGACGAGGAGAAGCGCAGGCGGTACGACCAGTTCGGGCACGCCGGCCTCGAGGGGATCGGCGGCGCGGCCGACGGCGACATCTTCTCCCACTTCCAGGACATCTTCTCGGAGTTCTTCGGCGGCTTCGGCGGCGGGCAGCGCCGGCGGCGCGGGCCCGCGCGCGGCCAGGACATCCGGGTTCAGCAGCGGCTCTCGCTGCGGGACGCCTTGCTCGGCTGCAAGCGGGAGGTCGTCCTGCGGACGCCGGTGGCGTGCGACGACTGCTCCGGCTCGGGGGCGAAGCCAGGGACGAAACGCAAGCCGTGCGGTACGTGCGGCGGCGCCGGGCAGGTCTCGACCTCGCGCGGGTTCGTGATGTTCACCCAGACGTGCCCTGAATGCTCGGGCGAGGGCTCGGTCATCAAGACGCCGTGCGCCACCTGCAAGGGGTTCGGGGCGGTCGAGAAGACGCGGAAGGTCGTCGTCAATTTCCCGGCCGGCATCGACGGCGGCCAGCGGCTCAGGGTGCCGGGCCAGGGCATGCCAGGCGCCCAGGGCGCGCCGCCCGGCGATCTGTACGTCGACGTCGATCTCGCCGCGGACGAGCGCTTCGAGCGCGACGGGCTCGACCTCATCACGCGGGCGCCCATCTCCTTCGCCGACGCGGCTCTCGGCAGCACGGTCAAGATCGACCTGCCGGACGACACGGTCGTCGACGTCGAGGTCCCGGCGGGCGTGCAGCCCGGCGAGGTGATCTCGGTCAAGGGCAAGGGCGCGCCCCGGATCGATGGTCGCGGCCGCGGAGCGCTCCAGGTGGTCATCCAGGTCGAGGTGCCGCGGAACCTGTCGCCCGCAGCGCAGGAGCTGCTCCGCAGGTTCCAGGACGAGGTAGCCAAGCACCAGCCGGCGGCGAAGGCGGCGACCGCGTAGGTCTGCTGGTCGCTCGAGCTCCGGCCAGCGCTGCGGCGGCAGCGGCGTGGGGCGGCGCTGCGTGGCGACGAGGTCGGGGTCGCGCGGGCTCATCGCAGAGCCGACGCCCACCGAACTGGCAGGATTTCCAGCGCCAGGCGCGAGCGTGCGCCGCGCTCAGCGCGTCGTGCCGATCCAGGCGCCCGCGCACGCGAGGCTGAAGGCGATGGGGGCGAGCGCGGCCGCGAACACGACGGCGACGGGGGCCGCGAGGCCGAGCAGCACCAGAGAGCCCAGGATGGCGAGCGCCGCCGAGGCGGCCGGCTCAAGGACGCTGCCCGTCGACGAGGCCCGGGCGACGAGATAACCAGCCAAGGGGAAGGCGGCGATCGCCGCTGCGACGAGCAAGAGGAGCGGCGCCGCCGCGGCGGTCGAGGCGTCGCCCCTGTCCACCGCCGCGAAGTCGACGCCGAAGCGATGGCCGAGCGCGATCGCGATCGCGAGCGCGGTCGTCATCACCCCGACCGTGACGAGCGCGCCGAAGGCGATCCACGTGAGCGTCACCGGTCGTTCGGTGCGCCTGAGCGCCTCACGCAACGTTCCGAGCGACGGCGGAGCGATGCGGGGGAGGAAGCGGCGCTCCCTGCGCTGCGAGCTGTGCGGCGACGCGCCTCGGCGGAGCAGGTCGCGGGCGGCGAGGAAGGTCACGAGGCCGGTGCCGAGGAGCACCGGCGCCGCGATGACGAGCGCGACCGGGCGGCACGCAAAGACGATGTAGTCGTAGGCGCCGTTGAGCACCATCGCGCCGAGCCACGCCGCGTTGAAGCGACGGCCGCCCAGCGGCCGCGTGCGCTCGCGGCCCAGCGCGTAGCCCCAGAGCGAGGCGAAGAAGAGGTGCGCCGGCACGGCGAGCAGGGCCCGCGCGATGTCGAGCGGCTCCAGCGGCCGGCCCCACAGGTACACGGCGTTGTGGGCCGACACGAACCCGAGCGCCGCGGCGGCCGCGTAGACGAGCCCATCGAACGGCTCCTCCACCGCGCGCAGCCGCGCGATCGGCGCGACGGCCGCCACCTTGAGGCCCTGCTCCAGCGGCGCCGTGACCACGAAGATGTAGACGAGCGTGACGGCGTCGAGCGCGCTGGCGACCTTGTCGACGCCTTGCCAGCGCTGGAGGAACGTCTCGATGAGCAGCGCCGGCACGAACGCGAGCGCGCCGAGCAGCGCCGTCCCCACCGCGAACCGGCGCCTGCCATAGAGGCGCTGCGACCAGACGAGGAGCGCGGCCAGCCCTCCGAGCGGCGCTGCGACGGTGGCGAGCCAGAGGAGCGCGGCGGCGGCGTTCATGGGCGCGAGGGGCGGGGCGGCGGAGCTGGCTTCGCTGCGGCTAGAAGTGGAGGCCGGCGACCGCGGTCAGGGCGAGCGCCGAGCCCACGCTGGAGCCCTCGGCCGCGAGCAGATCGGCCTTGGCTTGCTGAGGCGCGGCGGCTCCGCCCTTGATCCCTTCGATCGCGGCCGAGGAGAGCCCCGGCCTGGTCAGCGCCAGGAGCTCCCAGCTCGCGTTCGCGCCGATCGAGAAGACCGGCGACAGGTAGAGGTCGAGCCCACCGGAGACCCTTCCGTAGAAGCCGCGGATCGCGATGGCGTCGGCCGCGCCGCTCACCGCGCTCTTGACGCTGCCGAGGCCGGCGTAGCCGAAGCCCAGATCGACGTGCGGGTCGAGCTTCCCGAGCGGCAGGTGCATGCCGACCTCGCCGCCCAGGGTGAAGAGCTGCCAGTCGCTGAAGAACCCGACCCGTCCGCGGGCGCCCAGCGTGAAGTACAGGAGCCGGACGCCAGCCCCCGCGCCGATGACACCCCCGTTGGCCGCGCTCGAAACGAACCCGGCCGTGAAGTCGTCCTCGTCGATGTTGAACGTCTGGAGGCCGACGTTCTCGTAGCCTCCCTCGACGTTCAGCCAGACGATCTCGAGGCCGCGCCCCGAGTCCCGCTCCTTGGCCTCGTCGAGGCGCTGCTCTGTGCCGTCGGGGGCGGCGGGCTCCGGCTCGGGCGTGGTCATCGGAGGGGGCGGCGCCAGGCCTCCAGCCTGCATCGATGGATCGTACGGGTTCGGCTGCGCGGCCGCGGCGCCGGCGGGCGAGGCGGCGCCGGCGCTCGGCGAGTTCCCCAAGAGCGGCTGCCCCTGCTGTGCCAGGGCCGCGGACGTCATGGAGGCGGACGTGAGAACGGTGAGCAGGCAAAGCGTGCGACGAGAGATCATTCGTCCTCTTCCTGGATGTTCCCGTCGAGCCCGTCGGTTCGTCCCGTCGATTCCAAGATCTCGGCGTCCCCTGTGGATGAAACGGGCGGGCCAGGCACCCGGTAGCCACCGTCGAGCCAGCGGCCGAGGTCCACCAGCTTGCACTGGGGCGAGCAGAACGGAAAGACCGGGTTCTCGGGCCTGGGCCCCGCCGACTTGCGGCAAATCGGGCACCTCGCGCCTGCCAAAGCTCCCATGCGGCGTAACGTAGCAGCGTCCATTGCGGGCATGTAGCCCGCGCTCGGTGAGCAGTGGGCCCGCGCTCGCCGGCATGTGGCCCGCGCTCGGCGGGCGTGTGGCCAGCGCTCGGCGGGCGTGTGGCCAGCGCTCGGTGAGTGTGTCGCCCGCGCCCAGCGCGCTGGACCGAGGTCGCTGGAGCGATGCCCGCTCAGCGCGCCGGGACCGCGAGGTAGCGGGGCGCCCCGTGGCGCCGTACCCGCAACAGGAGATCCTTGTGTGCCGCCGCGCCCAGGCGCGCGGTCAGGTCGGCGCCGCCCCGCACCGGCGCGCCGTTCAGGTCGAGCACCACGTCGCCCACCTCGAGGCGGCCAGCCGCAGGGCTCCGAGGCGCGATCGACTCGATGCGCGCACCTTCCAGGGCGTCGCTCGCCAGCACGCCGAACGGCGGCTGCTCGGCGTCCCTCGGCGCGCGATCCTCCAGCGCGCGCCAGCTCGACGATGGCTCGCGGGGGGCCGAGGGATCGAGCTTCATCGTCGCGCGCCGGTCCGCGCCGTCGCGCTTGTAGATCAGCTCCACCTCGTCTCCCGGCTTGGCTCGCCGGAGCATGCGCGCGAGCTCGCGCGCGTGCTCGACGCGGTGCCCCTCGACCGACGTGATCACGTCGCCCGGCCTGAAGCCCAGCCGCGATCCGGGGCCCTCCGGCTCGACCTCCGTGATCAGCGCGCCCATCCGCCCTGGCAGCCGGAGCACCCGCGCGAGCTGCGAGGTCACCTCCTGGAAGCTGATCCCGATGCGCCCCCGGTCCACGCGGCCCGTCTCCCGCAGCTCGGGCAGGATCTCGAGCACCTCGTCGATCGGCAGGGCGAAGCTGATGCCGCGGCCATCGGCGTGGATCGCCGTCGCGATGCCGATCACCTGCCCCGTGGCGTCGAAGAGCGGCCCGCCGCTGTTTCCCGGGTTGATGGCGGCGTCGGTCTGGAGGAAGCCGTCGAGGTTCCCCGTGCCCATGGGCCTCGACGTCGCGCTGATGATGCCCCGGGTCACGGTCGGTCCGAGCCCGAACGGGCTCCCGATCACGATGACGCCGTCGCCAGGCCGGACCGGCTCGCTCGATCCGAGGGAGGCGACCCGCAGCGACCCCGCTCCGAGCAGCTTCAACAGCGCCACGTCGAGCGTCGGATCCCGCCCGACCACGGTCGCCTCGAAGGCGCGCTCGTCCGAGAGCTGCACCTCGATGCCGAACGCGTCGCCGATCACGTGATCGCTCGTCAGCACGAGCCCTTCTTCGGCGATCACGAACCCGGATCCGATCGCCCGCTCCACCCGCTGCACACGGCCATCGAACGGGAGCGCCGGGCCCGCGCGCCCGTCTGGAAACGAGGGCGCGCGCAGGGTGGTGACGGTCACCACCACCGGCCGCACCTGCTCGATCAGCGCAGGCAGGGTCATCGCGCCGCGGGCCGCTGGCGGCTCGGGCGGCGATTCCGCGCGCAGGACCGAGCACGGCGCGCTCGCCGCGCCGCGGGGCGATGGAGGGGGCGAGAGCGCGGCTGCCCGGTCGTCGCAGGCAGCGAGCGGTGCGGTCCCGAGGAACCCGACACACGCCCATGCGGCAGCGCGGAGCCGTCCCACGGGCCGGACGTAGAGCCTCGAGGCGCGACCGCAAGCGCGCAAGGACCGGCCGCTGGAAAGCGCTCCGCGCCGCGGCCGAGCTGCTCCGTGGGCCGGACGAGGCGGCGCACGCGCGGCCCGCTGGCCGCTCAGCCAGGAGGCGCGCCTCGCGCGGCCTCCGTGCGCACCACCTGGACGACGACCTCCACCAGGCGACCGCCGGGCTGGACGAACGACGCCTTGCCGCGCCCCCCTTCGAAGCGCCACGCCAGATCGGCAGGGGCGCCTGTCTCTCCCGCGCCTTCGCCGACGCGGACGACGGCGCTCACCTCCAGCGTCTGCTTCCCCGCCGTCACGGCGCCCCGCGCCACCGCGAACGTCCCGCCGCCGAGCAGCGCGATTGTCCGCTTCGTCAGGTTGCTCAGGTGTCGCGCGGGCTCTTCCCCTCCGGGCTCCGGACGCCACGTTGCGATGTGCCCGGCGTCGTCGATGTCGATCACGAAGCGCGCCTTCCCCGCGCTTCCGGGCGGGAGCGTCGCCCAGATCGGATCCGCCTGGCACGCGGGCGGGATGGCCCTCGTGAAGGCGCGCCCGAGGTTGCGCACAGCGCTGACGCCGGCCGCCCCGAAGTCGCCCTCGCCGTCCTCTCCGGCGCCAGCGCTCGTCCGCGCGGCGGCGGAGCGCGCCGGTGCGCCGGCTTCCCCGTTCACCGCGGGCTCCCGGCGTCGCTCTGCGGGCCGGGGCGTCGCCTTGGGCGGGGGCGCTGCCGGGCCGCGCGGCGCGGCCGCCATGGGCGGCGCCGGCTCGCCGCCGGCCTCTGCGGGGCGCTCTGCAGGCGCCGTGGGCCGGCTGGCATCGGCCGGAGCGCGCGCCGTTGGCATGCTCGTCGGCTCGCCGCGCTCGCCGGCCTCGTCGCGCCCGCCGCGAGCGTCGCTCGGGCGCGCCGCGCCACCGCTGCCCGGCAGCGCGGCCGTGAGCCCGGTCCAGAGATCGATCGGCTCGCGCTCCGCCGCTGGCTCGGCGGGATCGCTGGCGGGCAGCTCCGGCCCGAGCCGCGCCGAGCTCCACGCGCCCAGATGGACGAGCGCCGATACGAGGAGCGCCGGCAGCATCGCTCGTTGATCGCGCATCGGCTCGCACCCCGCCCTTCGGCCCAGTCGGACGCGCAGCGGCCCCAGCGCCTCGCCGAAGCTCGTTGCCCTTGGCCCGAGGTTCTGCCAGACAGCATCGCGGCTGCAACGTTCCCGAGCGCGCCTTGAAGCTCCTCGCCCTCTCGACCTCGACCCCGCGCGGCAGCGCCGCCCTCTTCGAAGCAGCGGACGTGGACCTGCACGCCGAGGCGGCGGCGTCGCGGGGCGGTGCGCTTTCCACCGCCGGCCTCGCCGCGGCGCCGGCGGCCGGCGCGCGGCTGCTCGCGGCGACGACCTACGCCGACCTGCACGGGCACGCAGAGCGCATCTTCGGAGCCGTCGACGAGGTGCTCGCCGCGGCAGGCCTACCGGCCGCCGCGGTGCAGGCGCTCGGCTGCGACGTGGGGCCCGGCTCGTTCACCGGGGTCCGGGTGGCGGTCGCGGCGGCCAAGGGCGTCGCGCTGGCGCTGGACGTCCCGGTCGCCGGCGTCACATCGCTCGAGGCGATGGCCGCCGCCGCCTTCGCTGCTGGCGCGGCGGGCCCCGGCGATCTCCTGGTCCCGCTGATCGACGCCAAGAAGGGGGAGGTCTTCCTGGCGGCCTTCGATGCGCCCGCGGCGGCGCCTTCGATCCCGCCGCGCCACCTGCCGCGCGACGCGGTGTTCGATGTCGTGGCCGAGCTCGCCGCGGGGCGCCGCATCGTCGTCGTCGGCGCCGTCGCCGAGGAGATCGAGGCGCTCCGGCCGCTCGCCGCGCGGGGCGACGCCCTGGATTTTCCCGACGCGACATGGATCGGACGCCTCGCGATCGACCGGCTCCGGGCGGCCGCCGCGGGCGGCGAGCGCGGGCCAGCGGCGGCCCCGCACGATCCGGCGCTCCTGGAGCCGCTCTATGTGCGCGCGCCGGACGCGAAGCCGGCCGAGCTGGGATACACTCCGCCCCGATGATCAGCTCGCCTGAAGGGGACGGCGTCGCACCCGACGCGGAGCGCGAGGCCTCGAGCCCCAGCGACGCGGAGCGCGCTCCGCCGCCCGCCGCGGCAGCGGAGCCTGCTGGCTCTCCCTCCGTCCCCGCCGCGTCGCGCGACGAGCCCGCCGCCCCGTCCGCCCCCGTGGAGTCGGCCGAGCCGGGGCCCGATCCCGAGCGGCTCCGCGCCCGGTTCGGCCGCCCGTTCGAGGCCGGCGACGTCATCTTCCGCGAGGGCGAGCCCGGGACCGAGGCGTACCTCCTCGAGGAAGGGCGGGTCCGGCTCATCAAGAAGGTCCGCGGCGCCGAGCGCAGCTTGATGGTCCTGAAGCCCGGCGATCTGTTCGGCGAATCCGCGCTCCTCGGCGGCGCGGCGCGCTCGTCGACGGCGATCGCGCTCTCCCGCGGGGTCGCGCTCGCGCTCGATCAGGGCACGCTGCAGAACCTCGTCGAGCGCAACCCGGCCGTCGCGCTGCGTATCATCAAGCAGCTCGTCGGTCGGCTCCGCGACGCGGAGGACCAGATCGAGATCATGATGCTCAACGACACGCAGTCGAAGGTCGTGAACGCGCTCCTCAAGCTCGCGCAGCAGTCGCGCGCCACCGGCGGCGCCGCATCGAACGGCGCCTCGTTCGCGATCTCGCCGATGGAGCTGTCCACCCGCGTCGGCCTCGACGTCGACACGGTGAAGCGCGCCGTCCAGCAGCTCCGGGAGGGCCAGTACCTGCGCGTCGCTGACGAGCGCCTCGAGATCCCGGATATCGAAGCGCTGCGGAGGTTGTTCGGCCTGCTGGGTCTCAAGGACGAGATCCGTGGCGAACAGTGACGAGCAGGAAGCGCCTGCGCCGCCATCCTACGCCGACCTGACAATTGCTGGAAGCCGAATCGGGATCCTGAGAACGCGCCGCGTCTTCCTGGGAGATTCGCAGGTTGACGTGACAAGCGGCCTGGTTTACTCAGGGTTCCCCGCAGGGCAGGCGAAGTCCCGTCCTGACAATGTGCCGCGCCGCGGCATCGTTCGGCAGCGGATTCAAGATCGCACATGACCTCGCAGCGACACAGGACAGCAGCGACCCGCGCGGGGTGCATCCCCAGCGCGGCTGCTGTCGTGTCGATGGGGTCGCTGTTGTCGTTTGCGTCCGTCGCGTCCATTGCGCCGCTCGCGCTCGCGTCGTGCGGTGGCGCGCAGCCCTCGGCGCAGACGAGCGACGCGCGGTCGCTCGCGGAATATGATCTCGCGCGCGACTCGTTCCAGCGCGGCCGCCTGCGCGAGGCGCTGGCGCACGTCGAGCAGGCGCTCTCGCACGACGAGGACAACGCCGAGGCGTCCTATCTCGGCGCCTTGATCCTGCTCGGCTTCTGCGCGGGTGATGCCCACTCCAGCGACTGCCGCTTCGACAGCGCCGAGAAGATGGCGCGGCGGGCCCTCGAGGCGAACCCGGAGATGCGGGACGCGAAGAACGCGCTCGGCGTCATCCTCGTGCATCAGCGGCGCTACGACGAGGCGATCGCGGTGCTCAAGCCGCTGACCGAGGACATCCTGTACGCCTCGCCGGAGAAGTCGTGGGGCAACCTGGGCTGGGCGTACCTGCTCAAGGGCAGGAACGACGAGGCGATCGACGCGCTACGCCGCGCGATTGCCGCGCAGCCGCTCTTCTGCGTGGGGCAGTACCGGCTCGGCCTCGCCTACGAGAAGCGAGGCGAGCTCGATCTGGCGCGCGAGGCGCTGACGAGGGCGGTCGAGACCGACCAGCCGGAGTGCACGCGGCTGCAGGACGCGTTCGACGCGCGCGCCCGCATCGCCGAGAAGAGGGGGCTCGTGGACGACGCGCGCGCCGATCTCGAGCGGTGCCGGGAGATCAACGCGACGACGCCCGTGGGGCAGCGCTGCGCTGCACAGTTACAGACGTTGCAATAGGGCCTCGGCGCGCCGCTCTCCGAGAAGTACCGCGGGGTGCGCTAGGGGGTTGAGCAACGGTTCTCAGGGTGAGTAGAGTGACGACCGAATGACGATGGGTGGAATGGGATGGAGTCGATCGGACGCTACCTGAGACGCACGCGTGAGGCCCGAGCCATGAGCGTGGAGGAAGTCGCCCGCGCCACGCGCATCCCGGTGATCTCCATCGAGCGAATCGAGGCAGATCATTTCGACGACCTGCCCGGCGAGGTGTTCGTTCGCGGGTTCTTGAAGGCGTACGCTCGCGCGGTCTCGCTCCCGATGGAGGAGGTGTTGGCCCGATATACGGCGAGCCGCCGGATCGCGCTGGTGACACCGCTGCCCATCGCGGCGCCCGCGCGCCGCACCCAGAGCAGGCGCTTCGGGGTCGCGATCGCGTTCGTGTTGCTGCTCATCCTCTTCACGCTGGCGCTCAGCATCGTGCTCAGGCCCCGCGGCCACGACATGCCGCCGGAGCTGTCGGAGGGCACGTTCGCGAGGGCTCGTACCTCCCTCTCGGCCTGAGGGCCAAATTTTCGCCGGGCGCTCGCGTGAGGTTCGCGCCATAACCGCCGGTACCTGCCATGCCTCGATCGGTTCGCCCGCGGACGGAGCGCCTCCGGACCGGGGCGCTTCTGGTCCGGCGTGTCCCTTTCGGTGAAGCCGACCTCCTGGTCGGGCTCTTCACCGAGCAGGGGGGGCTCATCTCTGCCACGGCGCGCGGCGCGCGCCGCTCGGCCAAGCGCTTCCCGGCGCTCGAGCCGATGCACCTGCTCCGCGTGACGCTGGAGATCCGTCCGGGCGCGGAGCTCGCCCAGCTCACGGAAGCGGCGATCGAGCGCCCGCGCCTGCGCCTCGCGGGGGATCTCGGACGCCTCGAGGTGGCCGGGCGCGCGCTGCGCTGGGTGCGGGAGATCGCGCCGGCGCACACCGCCGAGCAGGCGGCGTGGAGCGAGCTGAACCAGCTGCTCGACCGCCTCGACGAGGTGTCCACGGCCCCTCCCCAGGCGCTGCTCGTGGAGACCGGCCTGCGCCTGCTCGTCGCGTTCGGCTGGGGCCTCGAGCTCACGCAGTGCGTCCGTTGCGGGCGCGCCTGCGACACGACGCAGTCGGCCTGTGCCGACCCGGCGCGCGGCGGCCTCGTCTGCCGGGCCTGTGGCGGCGGTCCTGTCGTGCTGCGGCCGGAGCCGAGGGAGCGGCTGCTGGCAGCGATGCTCGGCGGCGCGCCGATCCCGGAAGAGGACGTCCCGCTCGCGCTCGACCTCGTCGAGGGCGCGCTCACGGCGCACGCGAGTGGGGGCTAGAGCGACCGACGGCCGCCCGTCTCCTGCGCGGGCGGCCGCCGCTCGGCGGCTCTTCTAGTGGTTCGGATGGTGGTTCGGAGTCACGCCACGGCTCTCCAGAAGCGGGTCATCGCGCGCGGTGCTTCCGGCGGCCCCTCGATCTCCACGTAGGGCCGGCCGGGCGCGGCGCGAGGGAACGAGAAGCTCCCGGTGTTCGCGTAGCCGTCGCCGAGCGCCTCGCGGTGCGTGTGGCCGAAGACGACCAGCTTCGCGCCGGTCGTCCTCGCGACGCGGCCAGCGCTCTCGGCCAGGCGCTCGGTGACCGTGCCGGCGTAGCGGTTGTGCCCGTTCGCCCAGCTCGCGCCCATCAGCAGCGCGCCGAGCCCGAGCGCCGCGGCGCCGGTCCCCCGCGCGCCGAGCCCGAGCGCCGCGATCCCGGCGCCCATCGACAGCGTCGCGATCACGCGATCGAAGTACAGCCGCGTGAACGTGCGCGCTGCGCTCTCCAGGGTCGGCGTGGCCCCGAGCCCGACGAGCGCGTCTGCCATCGCGCGCGGCACCCCGAGCTCGTGCGCGAAGCGCTCCATGGCCGCGGCGCCCACCGTGGCCTCGCCTCCCGCGCGGTAGAGCGGGCCGCTCTTCAACATCGCGCCGATCGCCGCGTGGAAGTAGCGGTAGATGACGTAGGGCGCGCGAGGGCCGTACCAGGTGAACGCCGAGAGGAACAAGCTGAGCGGCGTCTGATCGTTCGCCTGCAGATAGCGGTGCGCGCCGGTCGGCGCGATGAACTCCTCGACGAAGTGAACGCCGAGGCTGCGCTCACCGACCACGAGCGGGTGAGCCGGGGCGTTGTCAGGATCGTACAGGTGGCCGTGCTCCAGATGGATCGCCCCCTCGCGGAAGAACCAGGGCGTCGTCCGGAGCCGCGACCGTGCCTCGCCGGTCACCTCGAGCGCCTCCGCCAGCGCCACGGGGAAGTCGGGCGCCCCGACCTCGGCGTCGTGGTTGCCACCCGCCAGCCAGAGCTCGCCGCCGCGGTCGAGGTGCTCGGCGAGCGCCGCCCGCGCGGTCGGGTGCGCGAGGAGCGCCTCGCGCAGCGCGCGCGGCCGGGGCATCCAGGGCGACTCGGAGGAGAGATCGAACAGATCGCCCGCGACCACGATGCGTGCCCCCCGGTGGGCCTCCACGAACCGGGCAAGATCGGCGGTCACGTCGCGCGGCGTCTGGCGCACGAGATGGAGATCGGCGAGCACGACTGTGCGGCGCTGCGTCATAACCTTCCTTATCCATCACGTCCGTCCAGGCGCTGCAACTCGCCGCCAGCCACGCGATCTCGGCTGGTGGCCATGTGGACGAGGGCTGCCCACCGAGCTCAGCGTTCCACCGAGCTCAGCGCCCGTCTGTCACATCCGTGACGCTCGCGTCGCGGCCCGATGTCGCTGCCGGGATGCGGCGCTTCATCGCTTCATCACCGTCACCGTTGCCGCGCGGCCCTGGCACGGGCTCGACGCCTGCGCCGCTGCGTCCCATGCAAGCGGGCATGGAAGGCTCGGCGCGGACGCGACCCTCGGCCCAGCGGGTGAACGGTGGACTGCTCGCAGAGATCACCCGTGCCCTGAGGGGCAAGGACATCGAGGCCCTCTCCCGGATCTACGCGGAAGACGCCGTGATCGAGGAGGTGAGCAGCCGCGATCCGCCGGCCCACCCCAGCGTCACCAGCGGGAGGCACGCGATCCTGGAGCGGCTCAAGAGCGACCTCTTCCGCGATCCGGTCTCGGGCTGGGAGCGCCAGCTCGACACGACGGAGATCCTGGACGGAATCGAGACCGACGAGGGGCTGGCGTACATGGAAGTGCGCGTCTATGCGGCCGGCGATCGGGTCGTCGCGCAGCACCTGGCCCGCAAGAAGAACGGCCTCATCGGCCACGATCGCGTCGTCGTCGCCTGGGACGCGGACTGAGCCAGCGCCAGCGAGCGGCGGCGCCCTCACGCGCTGGCGAGGGCTGCGCTGCTCGCGCGGCGCCGATGCTGCGCTGCTCGCGCGGCGCCGATGCTGCGCTGCTCGCGCGGCGCCGATGTAGAGTAGCGCCGTGACCACCGCCGTCCTCCTCAGCTGCCACGGCACCGTCGAGCGGCTCGACGATCTGCCCGCATTCGTCACCAACATCCGCCGCGGCAGGCCCGCCCCGCCGGAGGTGATCGACGAGGTCCGCCGCCGCTTCCAGGCGATCGGCGGCTCGCCGCTCATGCGCATCACGCAGGCCCAGGCGGACGCGCTCGCTGCGAGGCTCGGTCTCCCGGTCGCCATCGCCGGGCGCCTCTGGCACCCGTATCCGGCCGAGGTCCTCGGCGCGCTCCACCGCAGCGGCGTGAGGCGCGTCGTCTCGCTGCCGCTCGCGCCGCAGTCCGTCGACGTCTACCACGCCGTCGTCCGCGACGCGGCCGCCGAGCAGGGCGGCATGGAGGTCCGGTGCGTGCCCGCGTGGGGGCTCGAGCCCGCGCTGATCGACGCCTTCGTCGAGGTGATCGACGAGGCGCTCGCGCGCATCCCCGAGGAGGGCCGGGCGAAGGCGGCGGTGATCCTCTCCGCCCACAGCCTCCCGCAGCGGATCATCGCCGCCGGAGATCCGTACGAGCGCCAGTTCCGCGCGATGGCCGCCGAGGTGGAGCGCCGCATCGCCGCCCGCGGGAACCCGGTGCTCGTCGCCTTCCAGAGCCAGGGCATGACCGGCGACGCCTGGCTCGGTCCGGATCTGCGGTCGACGTTCGACGGCCTCGCCGCGCGCGGCGTGCGGGAGGCGCTGATCGCGCCGATCGGCTTCGTCGCGGATCACGTCGAGACCCTCTACGATCTCGACGTGGAGGCGCAGGTCTTCGCCCGTGAGGCGGGCCTCGCGCGGCTCTCCCGGGCGCCGGCCGTGAACACGCGGCCGCGCTTCATCGACGCCCTGGAGGCGCTCGTCCGGCGCGAGCTCGCGCAGGCCGCGCCGTAGGCGGCGCCGCGCCGGCTCAGCGCTCGCTGACGCGGCGCTTGCGCGGGAGCCTCGACACGGTCGCGCGGAGGAGCCCCGGGGCGTGCCTCGAGAGCGACACCCCGAGCTTGCCGTGGGCGGTCACGATCACCTCGGCGCGCCGCGCGGCGATGCCGTCCATGATCTGTCGCGCCGCCGTCTGCGCCGGCATGACGAGCCAGCGCGGCACGGGATCCGGGGTGCCCTCGTGCAGGTTGCCCGCGTTGTCGATCTGGCGGATCTCGCTCGCCACGTACCCCGGCGCGACGTGCGTGACCGCGACGCCCTCGGCGTGGAGCTCCGCGCGCAGCGTCTCGGCGAGGGCGCGCACCGCGAACTTGCTCATCGTGTAGGCGCCCACCGCGGGGACCGCGAGGTAGCCCATCACGCTGCCGACGAGCGCGACGCCGCCGCGTGATCGCTTGAGCTCCGGAAGCGCGGCCTTCACGGTGCGCAGCGCGCCGAAGACGTTGGTCTCGAACTGCCGGCGGAAATCGTCGAGCGCGAGCTCCTCGACGCGCCCCGCCACGCCGAACCCGGCGTTCGCGATGGCGACGTCGAGCCCCCCGAACGCCTCGCTCGCCTGCGCGACGGCGCGCTCCACGTCGCCGTCGCGCGTGACGTCGCACGGGGTCGCGAGCGCCTCGCCGCCGGACCGCCGGATCTCCGTCGCGAGCGCATCGATCCGCTGGGCCCGCCGCGCCGCGAGGACGACCCGGCCGCCGCGCCGGGCGACCTCCCGGGCGAGGGCCTCGCCGATCCCCGACGACGCGCCCGTGATGAGAACGACCCGCCCGGCGAGCTTGCTTGCCATGGACGCCCGCATACCACGATCGCGGGAGCGCGCGCCCTGGCGCGCCCTCGCGCGCTCGCTCATGCTCGGCCTTTCGCCGTTCGGTCGCGCCGGTGGCGTCGGTTACGATGGCCTCACCCGGGCTCGACCGGGCGCCGCGTCTCAGCGTAGGTTTGCGTTCGTTTGCGTTCGTTTGCGTGCGGTCGTGCACGATTGACGAACGGTCGCGCACGGTTGCGCACGGGGTGACATGCGAAACCACTCGATCCGCCGCTCTCTTGCCGCTCTCCTCGTCGCCGCCGCCTGCGCGGCCGCCGCTCCCGCCTCCGGCGAGCCGTCCCCCTCGCTTTCGCGCGCGGAGGCGCTCCTCGCGCAGGGCGACTACGCGGAGGCCGAGAAGGTCATCCTCAGCCTCCAGGGCGGGAAAGAGCGCGCCGCGGCGCTGCTCGCGAAGGCGCGGATCGAGCTGCTCACGGGCCGCTACGACGACGCGGCGAAGACGGCGAAGGCCGCCGCCGCGCTCGGCAAGGAGGCGCGGATCGCCGCCGCGCCGCTCCGGGCCCAGGCGCTCGCGCGCCGCGGGAGGATGGCCGAGGCGATCGCGGCGGTGCGCGAGGTGGAGCGGGAGGACGAGGCCCGCCGCGCGCGGCTCGTGCTCGGCGAGCTCCTGATCGAGTCGGGCAAGCGGGGCGAGGCGCGCGCGCCGCTGATGACGATCATCGACGACTACAACGATGACAAGATCACCGCGAGCGACGCGGAGGGGCTGTCGCTTGTCGGGCGCGCGGCGCACCTGCTCCGGAGCGCGCGCGACGCGAACGACGCGTTCAACGCGGCCGAGAAGGTCGGCGGCAAGCAGCGGGTCGAGACGTTGCTCTGGCGGGCCGAGCTGTTCCTCGACAAATACGACCCCGGCCACGCCGGTCAGGTCGTGAAGGAGGCGCTCAAGCTCGCCCCGAAGGATCCGCTTTGCCGCGTCGCCATGGCGCGCGTCAAGCTCGAGAGCGCGATGGACTTCGGCGGCGCCGACAGCGAGGTCGCGCAGGCGCTCTCCGTGAATCCGAACCTCGCCGAGGCGTATTTCGTCCGCGCCGGGCTCGCGCTCCGCGACATGGACATCGACGCCGCGGACGCCGCGGCCGACCGCGGGCTCAAGGTGAACCCGAACGACCTCGCGCTGCTCTCGATCAAGGCGGCGGGCCGCTTCCTCGCCGACGACGCGGCCGGCTTCGAGGCCATCAAGGCGAAGGTGCTCGGCCTGAACCCGGAGTTCTCGCGGTTCTTCCAGATCGTCGGCGAGTTCGCGGAGTGGGAGCATCGCTACGACGACATCGTCAAGATGATGGGGGAGGCGACGCAGGTCGATCCGAACGACGCGAAGGCGCACGCCACGCTCGGCCTGAACCTGATCCGCGCCGGCGACGAGAAGAGCGGCGTGCTCTCGCTCCAGAAGGCGTGGGACAAGGACCGCTTCAACGTGCGGGTCTTCAACACGCTGAACCTCTACGAGAAGGACATCGCGGCGCAGTACGTGACCGTGGAGGGGCAGACGTTCCGCGTCCGCTACCACAAGCAGGAGCGGGCGATCCTCGAGCGGTACGTGCCGCGCATGCTCGAGGAGGCCTGGGGCTCGATGGTGAAGCGGTACGGCTTCACGCCGAAGGTCCCGGTCTCGATCGAGCTCTACGCGTCGACGGAGAACTTCAGCGTCAGGACGAGCGGCCTGCCCAACGTGGGCATCCAGGGCGTCTGCTTCGGCCAGACGCTCGCGGCGTTGAGCCCGGCGGCGGGGGAGTTCAACTGGGGGAACGTGCTGTGGCACGAGCTCGGGCACGTCTTCGCGATCCAGCTCTCGAAGAACCACGTCCCGCGCTGGTTCACCGAGGGGCTCAGCGAGTACGAGACGATCGTGCGGCGGCCCGAGTGGCACCGTGAGGAAGATCCGGCGCTGTTCGCCGCCCTGAAGGGCGGGAGGATCCCGGCGGTCGACGGGTTCAACCGGGCGTTCACGCACGTCGACGACATCGAGGACGTGACGATGGCTTACTTCGCGGCGAGCCAGATCGTGGTCTTCATGGCGGGCGAGTTCGGCTTCCCGAAAGTGGTCTCGATGCTGCCCCGGTGGGCCGCGGGCAAGCGGACGCAGGAGGTGGTGAAGGAGTCGCTCGGGATCAGCGCCGAGGAGCTCGACCGGCGCTTCCGCGCGTGGCTGAAGCCCCGCCTCGAGCGCTACGAGAAGCAGTACGTCCCGGATCTGCACGCGCCGCCGCTCGACGAGGCGCGCAAGGCGGCGGCGCGCGCTCCGAAGGACGCGAAGCGGCTCGTCGAGCTCGCGCTCGCGCTGTTCGAGGACGGGCAGCGCCAAGAGGGAGAGGCGGTGCTCGCCGAGGCGCTCCGGGTCGACCCGAAGCAGCCCGACGCGACCTACCTCAAGGTGCGGGCGGCCTTCGCCGAGAAGAAGCCCGACGAGGCGGCGAGGCTCCTGAGCAAGATGATCGCCGACGGGAACGACGGCTACGTCGTGCGGATGAAGCTCGCCGATCTCGCCGAGCTGAAGAAGGACGCGGCGAAGATGAAGGCGAACCTCGAGGCGGCGTCGCGCCAGGATCCCACGCAGGCCGAGCCGCTCCAGGGGCTCTACGACCTCGCGCGCCGGCAGAAGGACGCGGCGGGCGAGCTCTCGGCGCTGCGCCGGCTCGCGCTCCTCGACCAGCACGATCGCCGGGTCTGGCGGCGGCTGCTACGGCTGCTCGTGGAGCGCGGCGCGTGGGAGGAGGCGCGCAAGGTCGGCGAGGGCGCGATCTTCGTCGACGTGGCGAACCCGGAGATCCACCGGCTCTATGCGCGGGCGCTGGCGCGCACGGGGCGGCACGTGTCGGCGATCTACGAGCTGAACAGCGCGCTCCTGTCCGGGCCGAAGCCGGGGGACGCGGCGGAGATCTACGGGGAGCTCGCCAAGGCGTACGCGAAGATGAAGCGGGACGACTACGCGAAGCAGGCGCTCGAGTACCAGAAGGCGATGAAGGGCGCGTCGCCGCCTGCGCCGCGGGCGATGCCGGATTGAGGTTCGGGGCTCGGGGCGAGGGGAGGGCGGAGATCCCGGCTGCACGCGCCGGAGGGGGTCTCCGCGCGGCAGGGCGCGGGTGGGCGCTCGGCCATCCGCCGAGGCGGGAGCGCGGAGCTTGCGCATGGACCACCGCCCGGCATGTCTCCCTTCGGGCCTTGCCTCCTGGGACGTTTCGTCGCGCGCCACACAAGGCGCGCCTGAGACGTGGAGCCCTCCTGGACCTTATGGCACCTCGGTCGGTGCTCGCCGCGCCCACCCGCGCCCTGCCGCGCGGAGACCCCCTCCGGCGCTCGCGTCGTGCCAGAGCAAATCGCCGCGCGCTGGGTGAAGATGCGCGGGGTCCGGCCCCGCAGGCGGACCGGAAACGGTTACGGGGAGGCAGCTGGGAGCCCTCGAGGAACCGGACACGGTCTGGGGGAGGCAGCTGGGAGCCCTCGGCGAACCGGAAACGGTTAGGAGGAGGCAGCTGGGAGCCTTCGGCGAACCGGAAACGGTCGACAGTACCGCCTTACTTGATGGCACAGCGCCTTCTGAAGCCTGGCTGGCGATTTATGCGACAGGCTCTGGTGTGTCGTCTGCCGCTCCGGGGCAGACGCTGCTGGGCGAACATTTCTCCACGGCCGATTCTCACCGCGCGGCAAGCAGTCATGCGCTCGACGCTTCCTCTTGCGCGGAGCGCGGGGCACCGTCACTCGCCGCCGGCTCGGCGGTTGCTTGCTCCCGCTGCTTCCGCACCGCGCGCGCGATGAGGGGCGCCCAGTGCGCGAGGCCCTCCAGGCTGAGCTCTCCCTCGCAGTACATCCGGTACCACTCCTGCCGGACGGAGACGATCTCCTCGCCATGGCCGAGCTTGAGCCGCTTCAGCATGGTCTGCGCGCGATCACGGAGCTCGGGCGGGCAGCGATCGGTCAGCACCATCTGGCACGAGGGGAGGATCACCTCGAACCAGCCGTCTCCGACCTCGAATGGATCCAGCACCTGGTCGGAGCGGAGCGCGCTCTTGCTGCTGTTGATCCACGCCGCCGCGTAGCGGAAGTTGGCCCATTCGTACGCGAGGCTGGGATCTTCATCGCGCGAGATGAAGTGGTCAACGGTCCCCGGGGTCGAGAGCCACATCGCGGTGTAGCCGCACAAGCCCTTGAAAGCTGCCCGGAGGTCGCGCGCAGCGCGCCGCCAGTAGTCCGGCATCCTCTTGGCGCCGCCCTCGGCGAGCCACCGCTGGCCGGGCTGTCGCACTCTGACATCGAAGTCCGCGGGCTCAGGCGTGCGCTCGAACGGGATCATGCGCCCGCCCGCTCCCGGCGCACGATCCAGCGCGGCCAGAAGCGATCCTGATCCGGCAAGAGGCGCATGAGCTCCCGATGGATCTCCTCCTCGGTCCTGAGCCCGTCCGGCAGAGCGCTGGTCTCGCCGCGCATGAGCGCCTCTGCAGCCTCGATGGCCCGCTCCGCCTCGATCGAGCGCGCCTGCTCCAGGCCGAACACCGGGGACGTGAGCCACCCGATCGCGTCGCCGCGCTTCGCCCAGGGGAGCTCGCGCACGGTCACGTCAGTGCCGTTGAGCTCGAACACGAACAGCTTGTCCCTGGCCGGCTTGAAGTGCGGCTCCATCGACGCGAGCACGAGGGGCGAGTGCGTCGTCAGCAGCACCTGCGGGCGCATCGACGGGGAGAGCCCGCTCAGGGCACCGAGGAGCGCAGGGACGATGTGGCGTTGCCACCTGGGGTGCAGGTGCGTCTCGGGCTCCTCCATCAGCACGACGATGCGCTCCGAGGGCTGCCAGCCGATCAGGCGTGACGCCTGCACGTGCTCCGACCAGGACCACGCGATGAGGTAGGAGAGCGCGAGGATCCGCTTCATCCCGGCCGACGCGTGGATGATGGGGATCGTGCCGTACGGCAGCTCGACGGTCGGGAACTTGCGCACGTCGTCAAGGTAGAGCCGCACCGGCTTGCCGGGCTTCATCGTCTCCTCGGGATGAGAAAGCTGATCGAGCACGCGGCAGAGGAGCTCGAACGGGTGAGCCCCGTCGTTGTCCGCCGCCTCGAGCTGCCACGTCACCCAGTCCTGGACGAGCCCGTTGCAGACGGGTTTTCCCTCGTGAACGAGCCCGTCCCAGAGCTGTCTTTCCTCGAAGAGATAGGGCTGCGGATCGGGCGAAGGCGACGACGAGAGCCGGTACAGAGCGCTGCCCATCGAGGGAATATTTCGACAGGGATCCCAGACGGAGCACGCGCCATTCGTACGGACGTGGAGTACCGGGACCAGGCCGCGCACCCACGAAGATATGACCACCCCGGAAGGAGTATCGGTCCAGCTGCGGCCCATGTCGCGACCGAACCTGTCGCGCCACTGCTGAGCAACACGATCGTACTTGCTTTCGAACTGCTCGAACTCGGTGCCCGGCTTGGCTTCCCCGGAGATGCGTGCGCTCGCCTCCTTACCCGGCTGTGGCAGCACGGGCCGCTCCGTCCACGTTCCGGTGAGCGCCCACCAGGCGACCTCCAGCACGAAGCTCTTGCCGAGCCCGTTGTCTCCTGTGAGCACGTTCAGCCGCTCGCCGAGCCCCAAGGCGAGCTGGTCGGCCGGCCCCACGCCTTCCAAGTGCAGCGATCGCAGCATCTTGGTTCCGCGTACCACACCCGTCGCGGTCCAGGCCATGCGTCGTCCGTGCCGTCCCGCGTCTCCACTCCCGTAGCGCCGAGGGGAGGGTCTGCGCGGCGGCCGGGGGTGGGCGCGATCGAGCACCGACCGAGGTGCCATAAGGGTCCAGCGGGCTCGACGTCTCAGGCGCGCCTTGTGTGGCGCGCGACGAAACGTCCCAGGTGGCAAGGCCCGACGGGAGACATGCCGGGTGGTGGTCCATGCGCAAGCTCCACGCTCCCGCCTCGGCGGATGGTGAGCGCCCACCCCCGGCCGCCGCGCAGACCCTCCCCTCGGCGCGGCCCCCCGGCAGGGCCGCTTCCTCCCTTGCCTATTCGTCCTCCGCCTCCCCCTTGTCCCCCCGCAGCCCGAGCGCCTTGAACTTCTTGTACAGGTGGCTCCGCTCGAGCCCGAGCCCCCGGGCCGTCGCGGCCATCTGCCCTCCATGATGGCCGAGCGCCTCCTCCAGGATCGCCCGCTCCGCCTCCTCCGCGAGCACCCGGAACGGCACCCCCGGCCGGAAGAGCCCGCCCTTCATCGCGGCCTGCTGCCCTCCGAGGCAGACCTTCACGTCGCCCTCGTCGATCGCCTCGTCGGGCGTCAGGATCACCAGCCGCTCGATGATGTTGCGCAGCTCCCGCACGTTCCCCGGAAAGCTGTAGGCGACCAGCACGCTCATCCCGCCGTCCGTGAACGCCATCCCGGGCCGATCGTTCGCCTGCGTCGCGAGCGCGAGGAAATGCCGCGCGAGCAGCGGCACGTCCTCGCGCCGCGCGCGCAGCGGCGGCAGCGACAGCGGCAGCACGTTCAGCCGATCGTAGAGATCCGGCCGGAACTGCCCCTCCCGGCACGCCGCCTCGATGTCGCGGTTCGTCGCCGCCACCACGCGCACGTCGACCTTGATCGTCTCGTGCCCGCCCACGCGCTCGATCTCCCGCTCCTGGAGCACCCTGAGCAGCTTCGCCTGCATCGCGAGCGGCATGTCCCCGACCTCGTCGAGGAACAGCGTCCCGCCGCTCGCGCGCTCGAACTTGCCTCGCCGCTGCTTCGTCGCGCCCGTGAACGCGCCGGCCTCGTGCCCGAACATCTCGCTCTCGATGAGCTCGCTCGGGACCGCGGCGCAGTTCATCTTCTCGAGCGGCCCGCGCGCCCGCTTCGACGCGCCGTGGATCGCGCGCGCGACGAGCTCCTTGCCGGTGCCGCGCTCGCCCGTCACGAAGACCGTCGCGGTCGCCTTCGCCGCGCGCGCGATCTGCTCGCGCAGGTCGAGCATCGCCCGGCTCGCTCCGATGAGCTCGCCGACCTGGCCGGTCTGCGTCCGCAGCGCCTTCGCCTCGGCCTCGGCGCGGACGAGGCGCAGGGTGTTCTCGAGCACGAGCAGCAGCCGATCGGTCGAGAGCGGCTTCTCCAGGAAGTCGATCGCCCCGAGCCGCGTCGCGCGGACGGCGGCGTCGACCGTCGCGTGGCCGCTCATCATCACGACAGGCAGCTCCGAGCCCAGCGCGCGTATCCGCTGGAGCAGCTCCACGCCGTCACCGTCGGGCAGCGAGACGTCGAAGAGCGCGATGTCGTAGCTCCGCTTCGCGAGCTTCTCCTCTGCAACCCCGACGCCGCCGGCGACGTCGACCGTGTAGCCCTCGAGCGACAGGGCCTTCTGGAGAGTCGTCAAGATCGCCCGCTCGTCGTCGAGCACCAGCACATGTCCGCGCGGCATGTCTGCCACCGTAGCGCGGAACCGCCGCGGCCGATGCCCGCCGGCTGCGCGCCTGACGCTGGAGCGCGGAGCACCCGGCCGGAGCGCAGGCGCACTCCGCCGGAAGCCGTGCGTGAACGGGCGTGGAACGTGCGTGGAACGGCTGTGGAGTGCGTCGAGCGTGCGTCGGCGGCGGCAAGAATCCATGGCGGCGACCCGGCGCGCGAGGCAGCGTGTGGCGGCGCGTGCACCGCGCGCTCCGGGACCGGCGACGCCAGCGCCACCAGACCAGGTTCCGCGCCGCCGCGCGTGGAGAAAGGGGGATCCGGCTTGCGCGCGCTATGGTAGCTTGGCCCAGGATGTCTCCCGACGGTCTCGCGACGGCGGAAGGAGATCTGGAGCGGACGCCGTTCGCTCATCTTTTCGTCTATGCCGTCGAGCATCGGCTGACCGGCGCGCTCATCCTGGTGGAGCCCACGGGCGCCGAGCACACGCTGCGGATCGTCCGGGGGAACCCCGTGAAGATCCGTCCGAGCGACGGCTACGCCCGGTTCGGGGAGATCCTGCTCGAAGAGGGGGTGATCACCGCCGAGATCCTGGCGGAGGCGCTCGCGACAAGGGGCCTCCTGGGGGACGTGCTGCTGCTGTCGGGGTGCGTCGACGCCGCGACCATCGACTGGCTCGCCCAGGTTCAGTTCGTGCGGCGGATGGTGCGCCTGTTCGATCTGCCCCCGGAGACGAAGTACCGCTACTTCGACGGCCTCGACGCGCTGGCCGAGTGGGGGGGAGATCCCGCGAAGGTCGATCCCCTCGCGCTCCTATGGGCGGGGCTGCGCGAGCACGGCGAGCGCTCGACGCGCCTCCAGCGGACCCTGGAGCGGATCGGGGCCGTGCCCCTCCGCCTGCACCCCGCCCTCGAGCCCGGCCGCTTCGGTTTCCGCGAGGGCGAGCTCGCGGTGATCGAGGCGCTGGAGAGCTCCACGCCCACGCTCGCCGCGCTCCTCCGATCCGGGGTCGCGCCGGAGCCGATCGTGCGCAAGCTCATCTACGCCCTGGCGATCACCCGCTACCTCGATTTCGGGACAGGCGTGCCCGTGGGCGCGGAGCTCTCGTCCAGCGTGCCGCCCGCCAGCGCGGCGAGCCTGTCGCTCGGGCGCGTGCAGCTGCGCGCGACCGTCCATCGCGTGGGCGCGGCCGCGCCGGATCCGGCCGGCGACGGGGAGCGCGCGCCGGTGCTCGCTCCCCGTCGCCGCCGAGATCGCCCTTCCTCGGAGCCGTCGCCCGTCTCGACCGTCGCCGGCGCTTCACCGCTCAGCGGAGGCTCGCTCTCCGCGGCGGTGGCTGCCGAGCTCGCCAGCGCCGCCGGCCTCGACGTCGGCCGCGCGGCGAGCGAGCCGTCCGAGACCGACAGGGATCGTGAACCGTGGGGATCGCTCGCTCCGACCGACGAGGGCGCCGTCGGCGGTCCGCCGCGTCCCGAGGACCCCTGAGGCGAGCCACCCGCTATATAGGCCGCCGCGATGCCTGCGCCCGCGCGACGCCTGCTCCCCGCTCAGGTCCACCTCCCCTCCGGCGGCGTGGCGCGCCTGTCGGACGCCGCCGCGCGCGCTCGCGCTTCGTCCGTCTTCGGCGCTCCCGCAGGCCGCGGCGGCGGCGAGCGCGTATCCATCGGCAGGTGCGCGCTCGACGTGCAGGTCCTCGCGGGCCCGTCGGTCCTGGCCGACGCGCGCGGCGCGCCGCTGGATCCTCTCGGCCTCCCGCTCACCGACGCCCATGTCCTGCGCGCGCTCCTCGCGTCTGCTGGCATCGTGCCCGAGGAGCCAGGCGCCTACACCTGCGAGAACTGCAGCGCTCCGTTCGAGGTCGCTCCGTCGGGCCTGCTGGAGATCGGGCCGTTCACCGATGGCGAGCTCGACGATCCCGAGCTCGATCTCCCGTTCGACTTCGGCGTGTCGCACCCGATCCCGGCGCTGCGCGTGGGTCGCGCCGTCTGCCGCGCCGTGCGGCTCGTGGAGCGCACCGTCGAGGAAGCGATGCCGCTCCTCCGCCTGCCCGACGACGGCGTCCTGCGCGTCACGCCGTCGCTGGTGGTGGCCATGGGGATCGCGGCGCTCGGCCGCGAGCGCCGCGCGCCGGTGATCGCCGACGCGCTCGCCGGCGCTCCCGACGAGGCGTGGGCGGCGATCGTCGACCTCTACCACGAGGCGCGCTACCCCGCGCGGCTCCTCGCCGTCCACCGCTGCCCGGGCTGCGGCGCCCGCAACGATCTCGACGTGCCGCTCGAGCGGGAGCTCGCGCGCGCCCCGCTGCGCGCTCCCGGAGCGGACGCGGACGCGCTCGGGGAGCCCCGCTCGACGAGAGCAGGGACGAGGGCTCGGGCGAGCGCCTCGAGCGCCTTTCCGGATCTCGACGGCTTCGAGGCGCGCGTCCGCGCCGCGGCCGGGCGCATCTACGAGGCCCGCGGCGTGCGGAACATCGATCTCTTCATCGACGCAGGCGTGCCGGCCTGCGACGACGGAGGCGAGCCGTTGCTCGGCTGCTACACGCCCGGGACACCCGCGGATGCGCTCGGGATCGCCCATCCTCCGGAGATCCGGATCTTCTATCGGACGTTCCGGTCGGAAGCCCGCGAGGATCCCGGCTTCGACATCGACGCGGAGATCGAGGAGACGATCGACCACGAGGTGACACATCACCTGCACCATCTGGCGGGCAGCGATCCGCTCGACGACGAGGAGCGCGAGCAGATCGCGCGCGAGGAGCTGCGCCGGGTGGGCCACGCCGAGGCGGTGCGGCGCGCCCGGCGCGGCGCCCTGTCGGACGTCGCCGGCTTCGTGCGCGCGACGTGGCCGGCCTGGCTGATCGCGGCCGTCGGAACGGCCCTCGCGTGGTGCGCAGGCGGGCGCTGACGTCCAGCGCCGCGCGGGGCGAGCATGACCGTGCGCCCGCCGCTTTCTTCGAAGCGGGAGGATGAGCTGTCTATACTGCCGGGACAGCAAGAAGATGTGCCGGGGAATACCGGCTCCTCGAGCGCGCTGTGCTCTTGCCGAGGATCGTGAAGACGAAGAGCTCGCCGGCCCGCACGGCCGGGTCCACCAAAGCGCCACGTCCAGCCAAGCGGGGTGGCGGTGCGCAGAACCGCCGGGGAAGTCCGGATGCGGTCGAGAAGCGCCGGGCCGCGCGCCGGTTCAACGAGCTGCTCCTGGGCGGCGGCGGCCGCGCCGGAGACGGCCGTACCGAGCGCCGGCGCCGACGCCTGCTCGCCGAGCTGGCCGAGGGCGTCGCGCGGCGAGGCAAGCGTGCGCTCAAGCCGATCGACGTGCTGTCGCGCGTCGAGGAGCTCCTGGAGCTGGGCGAGCCGCTCGCCTCGATCCGCAAGGCGTACCCGCCCCCGCCCCCGGTCGAGGTGACCGCCGAGCTCGTGGAGGGCCTGAGGCACCTCCACCGCGCCTACGGTTTCTCCGCGGACGTGTACCGGTTCGTCGGGCTCGACGCGCACGCGCTGCGGAAGGCCGGGGTGCTGCGGGGCGGCGAGCGCGGAGGTGAACGCGGGGACGAGCGCGGCGTGTCCGCCGAGGCAGCGCGCCGAGGGGCAGCTTGACCTTGCCTGCCGGCGCGGGGATAACCCGCTCCGATGCCCGCGAGAACGCTGAAGCTCCACCTCGGCGCGGCCGCCATGGCGGTCGTGTGCGCGGCGTCGACCGGCCCGTCGCTCCGCGCTGAGGCCCAGCCAGCGGTCGCTGCGGACGCCCCGGTGGCGCGCGTCGGCGACGCGGCGATCACGGCGTCGGAGGTCGAGCGCAGGCTCGCGCAGGTCCCGCCGTTTCAGCTCCAGACCTTCGGGCGTACCCCGGAAGAGATCCGGAAGAACTTCGTCAACCAGGTCCTCGTGCGCGAGCTGCTCCTCGCCCAGGGGGCCGCCGCGCAGAAGCTGACGGAGCGCGCCGACGTGCAGGATCGCGTGCGCGGTGTCCTGCGCTCCGCGCTGCTGCAGCGGATCCAGGCGGAGGCGGCGGCGAGCTCCCCGGTGACGGACGAGGAGGTCCGCGCCTATTACGAGGCCCACCGCGACAGGTTCAGCTCGCCGGCGATGGTGGCGCTCTGGCGCATCCTCGTCGCGACGCGCGGGGAGGCCGAGGCGATCCTGGCCGAGCTGAAGAAGGACCCGTCACCCCAGCGTTTCAAGGAGATCGCGCGCGAGAAATCGCTCGACAAGGCGACGAGCATGCGCGGCGGCGATCTCGGCTTCGTGGCGTCCGATGGCACCACGTCCGAGCCGGGGCTGAAGGTCGACCCGGGGCTCCTCTCGGCTGCAGCCGGGGTGAAAGACGCGGAGCTCGTGCCCGAGCCCGTGCCTGAGGGCGATGGCTTTGCTGTGCTGTGGCGGCGCCAGAGCAGGAAACCCGTGAGCCGCTCGCTCGAGCAGGAGGCGCCGTCCATCCGTCAGATCCTCGCGCACGGCAAGGCCGAGGCGCAGGTGAAGCAGCTCCTCGATCGCCTGCGAGCGCAGGACGTCTCCGGTCACGCCCCCGAGCTCGTGGACCTCATCGACATCACCTCGACGGGGGATCTGCAGCCGAAGAGGCGCCCGGGCACCCTCGCGAGCGGTCGGCGTCCTGGCGCGCCTCCGCCCTCGCCCGTGCCGCGTCACGACATGCGCTGAGGCTGCCGGCGCGCACGGATGGGCGCTCGAGACCCGCGGGGGCAGCGCCGCCGAGGGCGACACCCCCGAGGGCGCTGAACGGCGTGTCAGCTGAAGGCGATGGCGAGCGCGATGGCGGCGAAGCCGGAGGCGATGGTGAGCGCGAGCGCGGCGATGCTCCCGGCGCGTCGAGCGCGCTCCGCCGCGTCGGGGTGGAGCGCGTAGACGCCCAGGAGCAGCGCCATGGACGCCTTGCCCGGTACCCGGAGCGAGGCGGAGAGGACCTGCTCGGCTCCCTTGGTGCCGCCCGTGATGAGCATGGCCAGCGCGCCGAGCGGGCCGGCCATGAGATCCCAGCCGCACGCGTAGAGCCCGAAGCGGAGCGCGCGCCGGCGCTCCGGCCGCGCGCCCTGGCGCCGTGCCCCGAGGTCGAGCGCGGCGCCGTGCAAGGTGTGCGCGAGCACCATCCACACGGTGACCGCCGGAACGCCGATCGCGAGCCACTGGAGGGCGCTCGCGCGTGCGGCCGGGTTGCGAGCCAGCTCCAGCGTAAGGCTCGGCAGCGCCAGCGCGACGAGGGGCAGGAGGGCGGCGATCATCGACAGGATCGCGAGCGTCTCCGCCAGCAGGGCGAAGCGCATGGCCGCGGGGAGCGCGCCGTCGGGGATCGTCGCGAAGAACGTCTCGGCTCCCAGCGTGGTCGCCCTCGAGGTGGCCCAGAGCCGCGACCAGACCCCGCCGATCGGGCGCTCCCACGGGACGATCGCGACGACCCCCGAGCCCTCGTCGCTCGCCGCGGAGCACCCGGCGCAGTCGGGCTGTCCGCAGCACGCGCAGAGCACCGCCGCGGGGACATCGAACGTCTCGTCGTCCCGCGAGAGCTCACGGCGTCCGCTGGCAGATCGCTTGGCCATTGCGCACCTTCGAGCAGCGGACAAAGGCCACTCCCATCAAGGTTACGTCGCACGGGCGAGCCTGTCGACCCGAGATACCACCGGCCACGCGCTTGGCGCGTTCCCTCCGCCAGCTTCCAGCTTCCCGCGCCGCGTGGTTCCGGCGCGTCCTCCTGGCTCCGATCGGCGTCGGCGTTGCGTTGGCGCGCGCGCAGGGCGTCTTATCGCGGAAGACGGCCATCGATTGACCTGGCGACCTGGCGACCTGGCGACCTGGCGACCTGGCGACCTGGCGACCTGGCGACGTCGGAACACCGGTCGTCATCGGTCAACGCGCGGGGCGTGCGCGCTGCGTGCTCAGTGCAGCACCTCGTTGCCCCGCCGCCGCTGCCCCGTGGGGAGGTCGTCGATCCTTCCGCCGAAGAACGCCGCGGTGAACAGCGCGAGCAGCGCGATCGCCCCGGTCGCGTAGAGCCCGTAGCCCCACGTGAAGCGGACGGGACGGAGCAGCGTGCTGCCCGGCGTGAACATCAGGCGCATCGCGACGGTGACGAGGGCGACCGCGGCGAGGAAAGCGACGGCCACGCGGGCGCCGCGCATCTTGTGGATCGACCTCCGGGTCAGCGCGAGCGGGATCATCACGAAGAACGCGACCGCCGGGGCCCACATCCAGCCGAGCCGTCGCGCGAGCCCGAAGCCGCTGAGGTCGCGGAGCTCGGGGGCCGTCTCGTGGATCCACGGCGCGAAGAACGCCGCGAGCCCGAGGAGCGCGAGCGCAAGCAGGGCGCCCCGGCCGCGCCCGGCGTAGGTCCACGGGAGCGGTTCCATGTGCGGCGGGAGCGGCTCGTCAGGCTCTTCTTGGAGCGCGTCGTACGAGGGGGGAAGCTTCGCGAGCGCCTCCAGCCGGAGGCCGCAGGCGGGGCACGTGGACGCCTCTTTCGCCTCGAACATCTCCCGGCAGAAGGGGCAGGCGTGAAGCCCGGTCATCGAGGCGGGAGGATAGCGCACGACGAACGGCGCGCGCGGGGGACGCCGCGCGGGGCGGGGGACGCATTCCGGGGTTCCACCGGGGCGGGGCTTAGCCCATAGTTGCGTCCCATGGGCAAGCGTGATCGGCTCTCGGACGATGAGATCGCCGGGTTCGTCGCTGCTCACCCGGGCTGGGTGCGAGCGGGCGAGCAGATCGAGCGGAGCTACTCGTTTCCGGATTATGGCACCGGCGTTGGCTTCGTGATGCAGATCGCCCTCCTGGCCGAGCGGCGCGATCATCACCCGGAGATCGCGCTGTCGTGGGGCAAGGTGCGGGTCGCGTGGTCCACGCATGACGCTGGCGGTCTGACCGCGCTCGACCTGGAGCTGGCAGAGCTGACCGACCGCTTGAGCGCGGGCTGACGCTGCGCGTGGGCAAGGTGCTGGGGATGCTCCCGAGCGAGCTGCTGCAACGTCTGGATCTGGGGCTGGAGGGGGACCTGCCGCACCTCGAGGAGGCGCTGACGCATCCGAGCTTCTCGAACGAGCAGCGAGGTGGCCGGCGCGTGGACAACCAGCGCCTCGAGTTCCTGGGGGACGCCGTGCTCGGCCTGTGCGTGACGGAGCTCCTCATGGAGCGCTTTCCGGGGGCGAGGGAGGGGGAGCTCTCGATGATGCGCTCGGCCCTGGTCAACACGGACGCGCTGGCGGCGTGGGCGCGAGGGATCGAGCTCGGCGCGGCGCTCCGGGTCGGGCGCGGCGCGGAGGTCGCCGGGGAGCGCGACCAGACGAACGTGCTCGCCGACGCCACCGAGGCGCTCGTCGCGGCTCTGTACCTCGATCGCGGCTTCGAGAGCGCGCGGGCGCTGAGCCGGAAGATCGCCGCGAGCCCGCTCGCGCAGCTCGCGAGCGGCAGCCTGCTCGGGCGTGACGCGAAGAGCGAGCTGCAGGAGCGCGTGCAGGCGCGCGGCGCTGCGTCGCCGCGCTACCGCCTGATGGGCACGGAGGGGCCCGATCACGACCGCGCGTTTCTCGTCGCCGTCGAGGTCGATGGCCAGGTCATCGGCACCGGCCGGGGCCGGTCGAAGAAGCTTGCGGAGCAGGCGGCCGCGCGCGCCGCGCTCCTTTCGTGCGCCGCGCCGGAGCCCTCGGCCGCAGCATCCGATGGACGGGCAGCCGCCGAGGCCCTGCAAGGTGCGCCCGAGGGCAGGGGGGGCCCGCCATCCGGCGAGGTGTCCTCCGAGCAAACCGTGAACGACCGAGGACCCAGTCGATGATCCGTCACCTGATGCTTGCTTTCACCTTCGCGCTCTGCTCGCTCTTCGTCGCGCTGCCGGCCTGGGCCGGGAGCTACCTGGACAGGGCGAGCCTGCTGCTCGACGAGGCGCGCAGGGAGGGCGACATGCTCCTGCCGCGGACCCATGACAAGGAGCTCGTCATGGTGGTGCATGCGCTCGCGGAAGCGCGCGCCCGGGTGGCGAGCAAGATGGAGTGCCCCAGCTCCGTCTCCAAGGCGCACCCGCACCTCCTGCTCGTGCTCGAGAACAGCGAGCGCGCCGCCGACGCGGCGGCTCAGGGCAACTTCAAGAAGTTCATGGAGCACCTCACCGTGGCGCGGAACGAGGACCGCGCATTCCGTGCGCTCCTCACCGAGCTCGGCTACGCGCTGCCCGATCTGAGCTCGAAGCGCTGAGGAGCGCAGCGAGCCGCGCCCGCTCGAAGCGGGTCTGCGCCGGAGGGCTCCTGCGAGCGTCCCCGGCGCAGCGGGTCTCAGAACATCGCGCCGAGATCGATCCCGAGGGTCCACTGCGACCCGAGCCCGGCGAACTTGTTCTCGCCGTCGATCTCGTTCGCCGCGCCCTGGTTCGCGTCCTCTGGGCTCACGATGTCGGTGATGAAGTGCGCGCCGAGCTTGACCATCTGGAACCGCAGCTGCGCGCCGAAATGGAGCCGGTGGCGGTTCATGCGCACGGCGTCGAACACCACGGTGTTGTTGAAGTCGGCCTGGGAGCCGCCATCGCACACCGGCTGGCCGTCGTGCGGGAGCGGGTTGCCGTCCTGCCCCTGCACCGGGTTGGCAGGCGAGTTCACCCCTCGGAAGTTGCAGAAGTTCACGGCGTCGGTGTTCGGGGTGAGATCGATGAGCCCCGAGTCTCCGAAGATCCGGAGCCACTGGTAGCCGGCGTAGGGGGTGATCACAACCGTGCCGGCGATCGGCAGGGGCTTCGAGATCACTGCGTCGGCGCCGGCCACGGTCAGCTGGAACTCCTCGGTCCCGGTGACGCTCCGGACGCTACCGCCGACGGCGAGCTCCGGGAGGATCGCGGGGAGCCCTCGGCGGAACCCCTCGAACAGCGACCAGCGCACGTCGGCGCCCGCGCTGACGAGGCTGGTGTTGGCGAGGAACCCGACGGCGCCGGTGAGCTCGAACCCGAACGGAAAACCCTTGCGGACCTTGAGGGAGTAGTGCTGCAGGAAGGAGTCCGGGCTCCGGTTCTCGATGGAGAAGTTCTTGCTGGTCGGATCCTGCGGCCCCTGCGTGCCCTGCTTCCAATAATCGGCGTCGCTGTCAATCTTCGTGTAGTTGGCCTCGATGCCGATCTCGAACCCGCCGTAGCCCGTGGTCCGCGCCGAGTGCATCGCCGACGGCGCCACCGCGAAGCCGTACTGCGCGATGAGCTTGGCGAACCCAGCGTCGTCGGTCAGGCAGCGTTGATAACGGGAAGCGGGGTTGTAGTAGAGGCCACCCTCCGGCCCCGTGATGCGGCAGGGCACGGCGGCGCCGCCGAGGCTCGGCTCCGGGTCGCGCACGAGCCGCGCGAGCGCCGGATCCATGGCGTCGGCGGCCGCGAGCGAGGACGACGCCACTCCTGCGAGGGCAATAGCCGAAGCGATCCAGCACGATGCGCGCATTCCGTGTCTCCGAGGCGGGAGGCTACGTGTCCGCTCGTACAGCCGTCAAGCGAACAGAGGGGCCTCCGTCCGTTCGGTTCGCGTTTTCCGCGCGACCGCGTGGGCCGGCTATCTGTCGAGGCGGCGCTGGCGAGCCAGGCCGCGCGCGCGATCCCCCGCTCGGGGGTTGCGGCGCGCGGTCGCGTCGCGGAAAGAGAGGGCGTGCTCAAAGATGGTCGCCCCCGGCTCCGTGCGGCGCCGCTCGATCCGCCGTTCCGGATCGTGCTGGTGGAGCCGGAGATCCCGCAGAACACAGGCAACATCGCGCGGCTCGCCGCTGCGACGCAGAGCCCCTTGCATCTGCTCGGGAGGCTGGGGTTCCGCATCGACGAGCGGAGTGTCCGCCGCGCGGGGCTTGACTACTGGCACCTGGTCACGCTCGAGCAGCAGCTCGACATCGCCCACTTTCGCCACCATCACCCGAACGCTCGGCTCCGCCTCTTCAGCGCGGTGGCTCCGCGGAGCTACCTCGACGCGGACTTCCGGCCTGGCGACGCGCTGGTGTTCGGCAAGGAGAGCGTAGGCCTCGACCCCGAGCTCCTCGCACGGATGCCGGACGACGTCTTCGGCATTCCCACGCTGGGTCCCGTGCGCTCCCTCAACCTGGCCAACGCGGTGTCCATCGTCCTGTACGAGGCGCTCCGCCAGGTGGGCGCGCTCGCCAGCGCCGCGCCGGGGTGACGGCGCGTGCGCGTAGGCGCGCGCAACATCCGGTAAGAGCGCGATCCGCCGCGACGTCACCCTGGGGCCGGCGGCCGCGCGCCGTGGACGTCGGCGACGCGTCGTTCTAAAGAGAAGGCCGCATGGTCATGCACCGGCAACCCGCGCGACAGGACGCCCGACGGCCGGGCGCGCGCCTCGTGCGTGCCGGCGTGGCGGTCGCGCTCTCGGTCGCGGCGCTCGCCTCCGCCGGATGCAGCAGGCGGCCTCCGAGCGGCACGCCCGACGGCGCCGTCCGGGAGCTGGTCGCTCGCCTGCGCCAGCTGCACGGCGACCCGGCTGACGCCAAGGCTGCCTTCGAGCTCCTGTCGCGCCGCGCTCGGGACAACCTCGCGTCGCGCGCGCAGCGCTACAGCGCCGCGACCGGCAAGGCGATCGCGCCCGAGGCGATGATCACGCCGTCCCGCTTCCTCTTGCGCTTCGAGCCGCAGCGCTACACCGCCCAGATCGCCGGCGCCCACGCCCTCGTGGACATCGCCGGCCTGCTCCCGGGAGAGCGCGTCCAGGTGCCCTGCGTCTACGAGGACGCGGGGTGGCGCGTCGATGTGGCGCTGCCCCCGCTCCCTCCCGTGCAGAAGCGACCGGGCAGCGATCTCTGAACGCGCCCGGACCGATGGTGCACGGAATTCCCGGCCCACAAAAGCCCGGAGGCCGGCAGTGCCGGCCTCCATCGGCAGCGGCCGCAAGGCCGCTAACCATGAGGTAACGCCTTAGTTGGCGAGAAAGATCGCCTCGATCTCGGTCTTCACCTGCTCTTCCGTCTGACCTCGGGCGATCGCGATCTCCTTCACGATCAGCGTCCGGGCGGTGTCGAGCATGCGGCGCTCACCGAACGAGAGCTGCTTGTCCGTCTTCAAGCGATAGAGGTCGCGTAGCACCTCGGCGACGTCGTAAATAGAACCCGTCTTGATCTTGTCCATGAAGCCGCGGTACCGACGGTTCCAGGTCTGGTTGTCGAACGCGATGGTACGCTCGCGGAGGATGTCGAAAATTTCTCGAATTTCCTGTTCAGAGATGACCTGGCGAAGGCCGACCGCGCTCGCGTTGCTGACTGGAACCATGATCTTTCGATCCGTGTCCAAGATGCGGAGAACATAGAATCGCTGACGGTTGCCAGCGATGTCCTTCTCCTCGATGTTGACCACCTCGGCCACGCCTTGGGCCGGGTAGACGGCTTTGTCGCCCACCTTGAACTGGATCTCCGAACGAGCCTGCATATCGTCTCCTTTGCCTTCCACCCCGCCGTCCTTTTAGTTTTTCGTCTGCCTCCCGAAATCCCTTCGAGGGGCGTACGCTGCACATGCGGTTGAACCTGGACCCGCAGAACCGACACACACCGTCACGCATTCCGAGAAAAATTTCGAGAAAAGAGCCATGAGCCGCCGCTCGAGACCGCTGTGCGAGAAGCAGGAACGCGAGCACCCTCCATGACCCGCGAGAGGTCGGTGCTCTGGCGTGCACGGCGGAATCTTGACAAACGGCGGTTGAAGCGGACGGTTGCGGGCGGAAGGGATTGAGGTTGGGGGAACGGCCCTCTTGAAAAAGGGCCGGTTTGCGCCAGGCGCGCGCACTCTAGTGAGCCGGCCGAGATAGGTCAACGAAAATCCCCGTGGTTGAGCCATCGTGGCGTGATCACTCTGGTTTTTCCTCGGGGTCGGGCGGGGTGACAGTGTGTGCCGATGGAGGCATCGGCGTAGGTGCGCGCCGGCTCACCCGCCTAGTTTAGGGCAGAGCGGGCCTCTCCGGGAGAGGTGGCGGACCTGACCTGGGTGGGATGACTCGAAAATGTGACGGACGCGACGGACCTGGGGCACTGAGTCCGTCCAGCCTTCAAACGAGCCGGGGTGCTCAGGCGGCGCTGAGGCGTTCGGCGAGCCCCCAGCGGACGCCGCGATCCGAAGCGACGAGATCGACCGGAGCTCCGGCGAACCTCGAGGCCCACGCGAGGATCTCCTCGATGAGCACGCTGCCCGCCACGATGACGTCCGCGCGCGCTGGATCCAGCGCGCGCAGCTGCCTGCGCGCGGCGAGCGGCAGGGAGGCGAGGCGGGACGTGATGTCCACGATCTCTGCCCCGGATACCCGCGCGCCATGCACGCGGGCGCCGTCGTAGGGGGCCACGTCGCGCACGAGCGCGGCGAGGGTCGTCACCGTGCCCGCGACGCCGACGAGGGTGGGCGCCGCGAGCTGGGGCACGGCTGGAAGCGTCGCCAGCGCCGCCCGGACGTCGGCGCGGACGGCCTCGAGGTCTGCGGCGGCCGGCGGATCCGTGCGCACGTGACGCTCGGTCAGGCGGACGCTCCCCACGTCGAGGCTCACCGCCTGCTCCACCGCGCCGCCGGCGCTGCCGACGATGATCTCCGTGCTACCGCCGCCCACGTCGACCACGATCGTGGGACCGCGGGCCGGCAGGTCGAGCCCCGTCAGCGCGCCGGCGTACGTGAGCGCCGCCTCCTCCGGCCCGGAGATCACGCGCGGCGCGACGCCGATGAGCTCGCGGGCGCGGGCGATGAACGCCTCGCCGCCGGCGGCGTCGCGCATCGCGCTGGTGCCGACGGCGTCCACACGCTCGACCCCCCGGGACCGGAGCTCCTCCCCGTAGCGGGCGAGGCAGGCGAGCGTGCGCTCCACGGCCTCGGGCGCGAGCGCGCGCGCCGCGTCGACCCCCTGGCCGAGCCGGGTGATGGTCGCGCGCTCGACGAGCGCGACGAGCTCACCCCCGCGGCGCTCGGCGATGAGCAGGAGGACCGAGTTCGTGCCGATGTCGATGGCCGCGACGCTCATGCCCCGAGCCTTACTGGGTGAGCGTCTTCAGGTCGAGCATCTCCTCGACGTTCGGCAGCACCACGAGCTCGCAGCGCCGGTTGGCCTGCTTGTTCTCCGGGGTGTCGTTGGGCTTCACCGGGTCGGTGTCGCCGTACCCGGAGGCGCTCCACCGCTCGGGCTTGAGGCCGCCGCCGGCCTTGTCCTCGGGCTGGAGCAGGAACGCCAGCACCTCGCGGGCGCGCATCACGCTGAGCCCCCAGTTGTCCTTGAAGCGGCCGCCGGCGAGCGGCGCGTTGTCCGTATGCCCGGCGACCTGGAAGGAGCGCGCCGACAGGCCGGAGTCGTTGCGGATGACCTCGGCCACCTTGAGCAGGATCTCCTGACCCTCCTTCTTGAGCGTCTCCCGTCCCGAGTCGAAGAGGACGTCGCCGGGCAGCTGGATGACCATCCGGTTGTTGCGGACGGTCACGCTGAGCCCGAGCTTGGTGAGGGCCTGGAGCTTGTCCCGCAGGACCTCGAAGCGCTTCTTGATGTCCTCGAGCTGCTGGGCACGGCGGCGGAAATCCTCGAGCGCGCGCGCCTGCTGCTCGAGGTTCGCGTTCAGGTTGGAGATGTCCACGCCTGCTGCCTTGAGCTGGGACTTGAGCTGCTCGATCCGGGCCGCCGCCTCGTCGAGCTCGCTCTTGGCCTTCTTGTTCTGCGCCTGCTCGGCGCTCAGCTGGGTCTTCAGGCCCTCGATCTCGCGGATCTTCGCCTGCATCTCCTCCTCCGAGTAGCCGCACCCGAGCGCCCCCGAGCCCGCAAGGAGCGTTGCGCCAAGCAACAACCACGACGTCGAGCGACGAACCAACATACCTTTCCTCCTAGAGCAGCCTAGAGCAGCGCGGCGCTCGGCCATGAGGGGCGCCGCGCAGGCGGCGCGACCGTAGCGAGGCGAATGGCGCCGCACAAGGCTCTCTAGAGCCTGCGCAACGCTGGACCTCCGTGCGACCATGAGCACACCGGCGCCGTTTGCCGCGCCGTGCAGGCGCGCGATCGCCAGGAAGGAGCGCAACGGGGCAAGACAGACATTCAATAATTTGTCAATGAAAATCAATCGTACGGTTCGGTCTGGTTGCTTTCACCACGGCCTGCTCCGACGTTTACCCTCGCAACGCTTGCGGACCAGTTTGCCTGGAACACACGGGATACATCAGTTTAGGGCCTGCAAGATTTTCCTTGACCATCACCATGCGTGGCAATATACGTCGTGCAACATCTGTTGCCTCGGTAAGGAAACTGTAGCGGAGAGGACGTTCGGCGATGTCCGCCGTGCCGTGCCGGGGCGAATGCAGGAGGATTTCCAATGGCTGCTAAGAAGACCGCGAAGAAGCCTGCGAAGAAGGTGACGAAGTCGGCCAAGAAGCCGGCCGCCGCGAAGGCCGGGAAGGTCGCGAAGAAGCCGGCGCGGAAGGCAGCGAAGAAGGCCGCCCCGAAGCGCGCCGCCGCCAAGAAGACCCCGAAGCGCGCCGCCGCCAAGAAGCCGGCCGCGAAGAAGGCCGCTCCGAAGCGCAAGGCGAAGGCCGCCGGCAAGCGGGCGGCTGCGCCGAAGAAGGCGGCTGCTCCTCGAGGACGCGCCGCCGCCAAGCGCGCGCCGGCCAAGGGCGCGAGCACCCGCGGCGCGCGCAAGAGCACGCCGGCGCCTGCTCCTGCGAGCACCGGCCCGTCCGACGAGTCGGAATAAGGCGACACGGCACGGGAGCGCCTCGGGTCTTCCAACAGAACGAGGCGCAGCGAGCCGACCCGCCGGTTGCGACCAGATAATCCGTCTTACAAGACCATCGGGGGGTGAGGACGCCGCGGATCCGGACGCGCGGGTCCAGCCCGGAGGCGCGCGCGGGTGGACGATGTCCCCGCGGCTGCGCCGCCGCCTGCGGCCGAGGTGGCCGGCATCGGCGTGCGGCGCGCTGCGCCTGTTCGCCGGGATGCCGGAGCGGCGGGTGGGGCGCGTGCGCCCCGCTCAGCGACGGCGGACTGCGGGGGAGCTTCCAGGATCTGCGAGCGGCGCTCGTGCTCTTGGTGCGCTCTGAGGATGCGGCGGCGCGGCCTGCGAGGGGCGCTCAGGTGCGCTCGCCGAGGTAGAGCCGGAGAGCGCGCGCGGCGCCCTTGCGATCGAACGGGACGCCGGCGAGGTCCTCGCGCTTCGAGATCTGCTCGAACAGCTTCATCAGGAACTCGAAGAACGCCTCGCACTCGCGGATGGCGGCGTCGAGCCGCTGCGGATCGAGGAGGTCGCTCTCCTCGAGCGCCGTCATCGCGGAGACGAACGCGTCGACGTGGGGATAGTCGCCCACCCGGAGCAGCGGGTAGCCCATCGCCCGGAAATACGAGAGGAACTCGCGCACGAACGCGAAGCTCGCGATGCCGGTCCATCGATCGGGCGCCGGGCCGGTGTTGCGCGCCTTGCTCGCGAACGCGCGCGCGATCTGGGCGAACATCCACACGTCGCGTCGGAGGCGATCGCTCGTCGCGCGCCGCGCTGCCTGATCGTCGAAGACGCGGCCCTCCTCGAGCTTCGCGCCGAGCGACCTGCCGAGGAACAGGATCGCGTTTTGCAGCGCGGGGCGGAGGCCGTGCGAGACGGCGCGGAGGCGGACCCGGTACTCGGACTCGCTCACCAGCGCGTCGGCGGGCGGGAGGTCGTGCTCGAAGGCGCGGCGCATCTCGAGCCGCAGGTTGGCGGCGAGCCCACTCAGCGCGGCCTTCGTGGAGAGGAGGCGGTGCCCCTCGGCGGCGAGCTCGTCGTGGCGCGCGACGATGTCGCTCGCGGGCACGCGCAGCAGATCGCGCTCGAAGCTGTCCGCGAGCAGCGCGCCCGCTCGGCGCCGGAGGTAGTTCGAGAGCGCGCGGGCGTCGCTGCGCAGGACCGCGAGCACGAGGTACCCGCGCCCCGCCACGCGGTGATCCGAGTGATCGAGCGCGATGGCGTCGAGCAGGCGGAGGTACCTGAGCATCCTGAACAGCGCGAGGAACGTGAGCGCCACGAGCCGGTGCGCCTGCTCGCCGGGCACGCGGTGGATGAGCTCGAGCACCTGCGTCGACGGGATGCGATCGAACTCCGGGCGAAACTCGAGCGCGTGGAGCGGGTTGAAGAACGTGCTCTGGGCGATCTCGCGCATCGCCGTCGCGAGGTGGGCGTAGAAGAGCCTGAAGCTGACCCTCGGCAACCGGAGCAGCCCGCCCGCGACCTCGATGAGGTTCGTGAAGCCGTGCCGAAGCACGAAGAGGCTCGACTCCGGCGACTCCTGCGCCATCGTCGCGTGGAGGAGGCGCGTGCGCGCCGTGTCCTCCGGGAGCACCGTCTCCAGGTAGCGCTGGAAGACGAAGGCGCGATCGCGATCGCCGAGCATGGTGCGCGTCAGCTGGACGACGCGCGCCATGCCGTCGCGGGCGTGCTGGAGGTGCTCGCGGAAGTCGTGGCTGACGATCGTCTGGCGCCGCCCGGCGCCCGGGTGGTTCCGCGGGTTCGCGAAGCAGGCGACGCCCTTCAGGAGGATCTCGAGCTCGAAGAGCGTCTCGTCCTTCTTGTCGGCCGCGAGGCGCGCGAACCACGCCTCGCGCGCTTGCTGCTGCTCTCGCCTCAGGCCGCGCGTGTCGCGGAGCAGCTCGGCGTAGGCGTTGCGGCCGGGGTGGCCCGAGCCGCGCAGGATCCCCGAAGCGTCGCTCGACACTGACGTGCTCCTCGCAGGCGGCGCGCTGCTAGTAGTTGCGTCGCTTGAAGTCGAAGGGGTAGGTCAGCACGGTCTCCTTGCCGCTCGGCGAGCGCGCCCAGGTGATCGACTTCGCGAGCTCCTCCATGCAGGACTCGACCTGCGGCGCGGTCACGTCGCTCTTGTCGCGCACGATGCTCGCCTCCTCGAAGGTCCCGTCGGGCTTCAGCTTGAGCTGCCACGTGATCCTGCCCTGCGCGCCCGGGTGCTTGCGGGCGTAGAGATCGAAGCAGCAGCGGAAGCCGTCGCGCCTCGCCTTGATCGCGTCGACGAGCGGTTGCAGCCGATCGCTCGATCCGGCGTCGGCGGAGGTCGTCGCGTTGTTCATCACGACCCCGCCGTCCGGCGGATCGTTCGTGATCTCGGAGGCGATGACCTTGCAGTCCTCGACGGTCTCGGGGGCCTTCTTGCGACTCGCAGGCCGGTCCGGCTGCGCGGGCGCGGCGGCGCCCGGGTCCGCGGCGCCCGGGTCCGCGGCGCCAGGGGCCGTGGCGCTAGGGGACGTCGGCTGCGAGGCAGGCGGCGGCGAAGCGCCGAGCGGCGCGCTGTCAGGCGGCGAAGGCGGCGGCGCGGCGCCGCTTGAGCAGGCAGCGAACAGGGCCGCGGCGAGGAGGACTCCGGTGAACACGGCGCTGGCAGTGGCGCAGGGACGCATGGCGCGCATACTAAACGGTTCGGCTGAGCGGAGGCGAGGCGCCTTGCGTTTTTCTCCCCTCCCGCCGGCAATCTGAGCTCTCCTCGACGGCCGTCTTGAAGATCCCGCTGTGCTTCATCGCGGCCGCCGCCGTCGCCGTCCTCGCGCCGGCAGGCTGCGATCCCATCGCGGAGCCGCAGCTGTGCGGCCAGATCCCCCAGGGAGGGTGCCCGGTCGGCCGGGGGGGCACCTGCGACGATGCCGCGTGTCGTGCGCTCTACGACTGCCTCGAGGGGGCCTGGACGGAGGCCGCGGCCTGCGATTCCGCCGGTGAGCCTGCCGGGGACCGGGATGCGGGCGCGGGTGGCGGCCCCGGCGCGTGCGAGGTCGTGACGCTCGATCGCAGCGGCGAGGCCGCGGGCTGCTCGCCCGCCCTGCAGGAGCCGGACTGCCCGGCGGATGCCGCGGAGACCTGCGTGGGTACCGCGTGCTGGACCGGCTGCATCGACTTCTTCCTCTGCACCGAGGAGGGGTGGAGAGCGATCGCCTACTGCGACGAGCAAGGGCGCGTGACCGTGGCGCCGTGAACGAACAGCTCGTCGGCGCCTGCCTTCGGCGCCGAGGAGAGACCCACGGGGGAGCCCGTCAGCCGGCCCTGAGGAAGGGGCTCCACTCGTCGAACGAATGCGGCAAGCCGATCAGGATCTGCATCGTCGCTGACCACCGCGGCGGCAGAGGCTGGCGGATGAGCCGCATGCTGGCCTCGTCCGGCGTGCGCCAGCCCTTGCGGAGGTTGCATGTGCGGCACGCGGTCACGAGGTTCTCCCAGGTGTCCTCGCCGCCGCGCGACCGGGGGAGCACGTGGTCGATGTTGAGATCGCGAACGGGCGGGCGGCGCGCACAGTATTGGCACTGGTGCGTGTCGCGGAGCATCACGTTCTTCCGCGTCAGCCGGATCGTCGGGCGCCGCATGCGGTCGTACCGGCGGAGGTGGAGGACGCGCGGCACGCGGAGCGAGCCGCCGACCACGGGGAGGCCATCGTCCTTCTCGCGCACCGGCAAGCTCCGCCACGCCGAGAAATCGTGCAGATCGCCGACCTCGTCGACGGCGAGGGCGGCCCCGCCGAAGAGCAGGAGGAAAGCGCGACGCGCCGTCGTGATCTGCACAGGTTGGAAGAAGCGGTTCACCACGAGGACCGGGAGATCGAGCGGCTCGGTCCTACGCTCGCAGCGGAACCCAGAAAAACCGTCGCCGAGATCGAGCTCCTCGTGAGGAGAGCCTCCCGGGACTGTAGCTACCCCGTCCGGCACGCTGGGCAGTGTAGCAACGAAAGCTCCGGTGAACATCCGGCGCTGCACGGCGGCGTTTCTGCTGGATCTCTGCCATTGCCGCGCGGCGGATCGGGCGCGACGCCGCGCCCTGAGCCGTCAGGGCATCACCTCGAACCCCCGGCGCCCGCCCTGTCGAAGCTCGGGCTGCGCGCCGGAGCCCGGACGTCACGGGCCGGGCGTGCCGCGCTCGACGCTCCGCGCGGATCGCTTTCGATCGGGCGCCGTATTCGCTAAGACGCGTCCATGTCGAGGGACGGTCGTCTCCTGGGTCGAGCCGCCGTGGTGGGGAAGCAGGTCGGATGACGGAGCAGCGCGAAGGGGTGGGGCCCGAGCGGGCGACCGGCGCGGAGCCCCCTGCCGGCTCGCCATGGGATGATCCGATCGAGAGCGCGCCGCTCGTGTTCCTCGATCTCGAGATGACGGGCCTCCGCCCCGAGAGCGATCGCGTGATCGAGGTCTGCGCCGAGCGGACGCGGGGGGATGCGTGCGAGGACGCGATCACGTCGCTCGTGCGGCCCGAGCCGGGCGTGTTCGGCAACGCGCACGTGCACGGCATCGATCCGCGGGAGCTCGCGGGCGCGCCCACGTTCGCCGAGCTCTGCGATCGCATCGACCAGGTCACGGAGGGCGCGGTGCTCGTCGCGCACGCGGCCGCATGGGACGTGGCGTTCCTCGAGGCCGAGTTTGCGCGGGCGGGCAGGGCGAGGCGCCTCCCGTGCTACCTCGACACGCTCGTCCTCTCCCGCCGGGCCTTCGCCCTGCCGAGCCACAGCCTCGCCTCCCTCTGCAGGGAGCTCGGCGTGCACCGCGAGCGCGCTCACCGCGCCGAAGACGACGTCCATGCCCTGCGCGCCGTGTTCCGCAAGATCGTGGAGGTCCTCGCGCCGCGGACGCCGCGCGACCTGTGGCACGTCCGGATCGGCGAGCGCCACGCCCGCCCGGCGCTGGTGGCAGCGGCGGTGCGCGCGGCCGAGCATGCCGCCACCGTGCGCGTGAGGTACCGTCCGGCGCGCCGGGGGCCGGAGGAGCTCGTCGTGTGCGTAACGGGGGTGCGAACGGACCTCGACCCACCCCGGGTTCTCGGCTATCTGCTCCCGTCGCGCAGCCGTCGCGAGCTACGGGCCGATCGCATCCTGGCGATCGAGCCGATTTCGCCGGGAGAGCTCGGGCCGGACGGCGTGCCGCAAAAGGCCTGAGATCCACGTGCGAATCCACTCGAACCGAACCTCGCCGACGAGAAGCTCCCTCGCCGTCCGCCTCGGCGGCCTCCTGACCGCGACCTTCCTCGCCTCGTGCTCGAGCATGATCGGCCCGGAGTCCGCCCGCCCGCCGGCGGCCGAGAAATGGCTCGCCCGCGCTCGACAGGAGTTCCAGGCCGCCGACGTCGAGAACGCGCGCGATGCGGTCTCGAGGGCGCTGACGATCGTCCCGACCGACACCGAGGCCCGGCTGCTCGCGGGGCGCATCGCGCTGGCCCGGCTCGATTACGCCGAGGCGCTGCGCCTCCTCAAGGGCGTCGCCGGCTCCGAGGCCGCAGGGCTCCGCGGGCGCGCGCTCTGGTACAAGGGCGATCTCGACGCCGCCGCCGACGAGCTCGAGGCGATGCTCGACGATCCCGATGTCGTCGACGAGTGGGCGAAGTCGATCGCCAAGCTGGCGAGGCGCGGCGCGGGGCGCGCGCCGTTCACGGTCTCGGGCGCGCTCCTCGCGGCGATCGAGATGCAGCACGTCAGCCCCGCGGCCCCGTTCTTCGTCGTCCCGCTCGAGATCGACGGCGAGTCGGCGCTCGCGATGGTGTCGACCGGCACGGGCGAGGTGGTCCTCGACAGCAGCACGCGCAAGGAGCCGAGCTGGGTCTCCCTCCGCTTCGGCAAGAAGCTCGAGATCAACGACGTGCCCGCCCTCACGCAGGACCTGTCGGGCGTCTCGAAGCAGATCGGCGCGCCGGTCAAGGCGCTGCTCGGGGTGAACCTGCTCCGCCGCCTCAACGCGACCATCGACTACAGCGGCTGGCAGTTCGTCGTGCGCAGCTTCTCCCCGCCGGCGCCGCCCGACGCGACGCGCGTCGACGTCGCGTTCATCAAGGGCGGCGGCATGGTGCTGCGGAGCAGCCTCGGCCCCGACAAGTCGGTGCAGGGGCCGCTGCTCATCGACACGTCGATGACGTTCCCGATCGCGCTCGACAAGGAAGGCTGGAAGAAGGCCGGCTTCGAGGCCGATGGGTTGAAGCGGGTCGAGCAGGATCCAGAGCAGAAGCTGAAGCAGGGCGTCGTGCCGATGCTGCGGCTGGGCGCGCTGGAGATCCCCAAGGTCCCGGGCGTGTACGGGGCGCCGCTCCAGGCGATCGAGAAGCAGCTCCAGCTCGATCTGGACGGCGTGATCGGGGCGGGGCTGCTCGCCTACTTCCGTGTCACCTTCGGCGACGGCGGTCGGCTCATGTGGATCGAGGACGACACCGCGGTGAACAAGGTGCTCCGGGGCAGCGCGCCGGCGCCCGTCAACGAAGGGCAGGCTCCCGCCGCGCCGCCAGCAGAGGGCGCCGGTCCAGCAGGCGCGCCCGGCTCACCTGCGCCCCAGGGGCCCGCGCTCCAGGCGCCGCTGACCCCCCCCGCGGCACCCCCCGCAGCCGCTCCGAGGTCGACTCCGCCTGCGGCCGCTCCGAAGTCGGCGCCGCCCGCGAGCGCTCCCAAGCGGACGCCGGACCAGTGAGCGTCATGTCCAAGGATCTGTTGGCGGTTTACGCGGGGAGCTTCGATCCGATCACGTTCGGTCACCTCGATCTGATCCAGCGGGCGTCGAAGCTGTTCGGTGAGGTGATCATCGCCGTCGGCCGGCATCCGACGAAGCACCCGCTGTTCACGTACTCGGAGCGGCTGGAGCTGCTGCGCCAGACCACGAGCGAGGTGACGAACGCGCGGATCGATTCGTTCGAGGGGCTCCTCATCCAGTACTGCCAGCGCGTCGGCGCGCGGGTGATCGTCCGCGGCCTGCGCGCGGCGACCGACTTCGAGTACGAGCTGCAGATCGCCCACGCGAACGCGGACATGCTCCCCGGCGTCGATACCGTGTTCCTGCCGACGCGCACCCACTACGGCTTCGTCTCCGCGTCGCTCGTGCGCGAGATCGCGAGCCACGGCGGCGATGTCAGCCACTACGCGCCCGCCGCCGTCTGCGACGCGCTCCGGGCGAAGTTCGGCGCCGCGAAACCCTGAGCGCCCGCGCGCTCAGTAGGTGCCGAACGGGGTCGGCATCAGCAGCAGCACGAACAGGAGCAGCGTCACCACGGCGATCACCTTGCGCGCCGGCGACAGCTCGCCGGCCTCCGTGGGAGGGTGCTCCCGCCCACCGACGTGCAACATCAGGTGGACCAAGCCGAACCACGTGAGCCAAGGCATCCCGTTCGCGACCGCGGAGATGAGCGCGTCGGACAGCCCCTCCGCGATGAAGTGCCGCGTGAAATAGGCGACGTTGCCGACGAAGAGCGCGAGCATCAGGAGGTGCGCGGCGCGGCTGTAGCGGTCCTGCTCTTTGCCGAACAACGCGTACGCGACGTGCCCTCCGTCGAGCTGGCCGACGGGAAAGAGGTTGAACGCCGTGATGAGCAGCCCGGCCCACCCCGCCATCGCCGTGGGGCCGAGGAAGACGTCATGGGTCTCGGGGATCGGGCCGACCGCGAGCCGCCTCAGAAGGAGATACAGGAGGCTGCGCCCCTCCTGCAGCGCAGGTCCGGAGCTCGCGTGCACCTCCGAGTGCATGAGGCCCACGAAGAGGACCGGGAGCGCCACCGCGAGGCCGGCCAGCGGGCCGGAGGCGCCGATGTCGAGCAGCGCGTTCCGCGACTTGATCCTGCCCTTCATCGAGATCACCGCGCCCATCGTGCCGAGCGGGCTCACCACCGGGAGCGGGATGAAGTAGGGGAGCGACGCCTCCACCCCGTGCGCGCGCGCCGCGAAGTAGTGCCCGAACTCGTGAGCCAGCAGGATCGACAGGAACGGCACCGCGAACGGCCACGTCTGCGGCAGCGCCTTCACGAACGAGAGCGCGCTGTCGTCGTCCGGCGTGATCGGGGTCCAGAGGGTGCCGGCCACGAACACCGAGACGACCGTCAGGCAGAAGAGCGCGAGGTTCTTCTGCCATCGCAGCGGGGACGGGTGCGAAGCGGCTGCTGCGCTCGGCTCTGCAGAGCTCGTCGCCGCAGGCGCCAGCTCGGCGTCGAGGTCGAGCGTGCTCGGGGTGGAGGATCGACGGTCGTCGGTCATGCGGCGCCTAGCGTGGCCGCCTCCTCGCCGCCGCTCAAGCGATCCACGCGCGCCTGCGCTCAGGACGGGCAGTTCGCCGTGCTCTAGGAGCGCACGCCGCGCTGCTGGGCGGCGCGCGGCCCTGCGGTGGCGGTGTGCTGCTCGCCTGGCCCCGGGACCCTTGATCACGCCCGCTGCAGGCTCGACCAGGTCTGCGCGCACACCGATGACTTTGCGCGTCATCTCGCTGCGCCACGGTCCTCCTGTGGCGTCGGCCCGGTCGGTGGGAACGGTCGCGGCCGGAGCGCTGCGCTGCAGCGGGGCGCGCGATGTGGCCGCCCAATGGTACGGGCGCGAACCTCTCCTGGCTGCGCGCAGGCTGGCCAGCGCTCTCTTCTGCGCCGCCGTCGCGTCCGTGTGCCCTCCGTGCCCTTCGGCAGGCGCGACTGCGCTACGATCGATCCCATGCCTCCCGCTCGCGTCGCCGCTGAAGCGCTCGTGGGCAAGCTCCTCTGCGACAAGTACCGCGTCGTGCAGCTGCTCGGCAGCGGCGGGGTCGGGCACGTCTACCTCGCGGATCGCGTCGGCAGGCCGCGTGAGGCCGCGACGTCGCGCGTCGCGGTCAAGGTCCTCCGGGCAGAGCTCCGCGACGATCCGCTGCTCGTCGCGCGGTTCGAGCGAGAGGCCGGCGCGGCGTCGCGCGTCCGTCATCCCAACGTCCTCTGCGTCGATGCGCTCGAGCGTGCCGGCGACGCGCCGTGCTTCGCGATGGAGCTGCTCGTCGGGCTCGATCTCGCCGACACGCTGACGTTCACCCGAGCGCTCGTCCCGTCTCGCGCGGTCCGGATCTCCGCCGACCTCGCCTCGGGCATCGACGCCGCCCACCGCGCCGGGGTGATCCACCGCGACGTGAAGCCGGAGAACGTGTTCCTCGTGCACGCGGCGGACGGGCGCGAGATCGTCAAGCTGCTCGACTTCGGCTTCTCGTGCATCCAGGGCCAGGGCGCCGAAGGCCCGCTGCTCCCCCGGGTCGTGGGGACGCCGGAGTACATGGCGCCCGAGCAGGCGCAGGGCGCGCCGGCGGCGCCCGCCGCCGACGTCTACTCCCTGGGCATCGTGCTCTACGAGATGCTCGCGGGCCGTGTCCCCTTTCAGGGCCCGTACCCGGCCATCGCAGAGAAGCACGGGCGCGAGCCGCCGCCGCCGCTGCACCGGGTACACCCGGGGCTGCTCATCTCGCGCGAGCTCGACGCCGTCGTGCGCAAGGCGCTCGTGAAGGACCCCCGCGGCCGGTTCGCCTCGATGGCGGAGCTGCGGCATGCGCTGCTCGCGACGCCCGAGGCCCGCGCCGGGACGTCGTCCGCCGTTCCGCCCGACACCGGCGCGCCGCCGCCCCCCGGCGTCGGGCACTGGGGCACCAAACCGTGAAGCCCGCTCGCTCCGGAGGCTTCCGTCGGCCTCCCTGCGCCTCGGCTTTGCTCTCACGGCGAAGCCCTGCTAGACGGCCGTTACCATCTCTTGTTCCGGGCGACAGCCGGATCCGCTCGTCAGGCCGACACCGGCCGCGGCGAGCGAGCCGGCGCGGTTCGGAGGTCCGCGGGCGCGGGCCTCATCTGCGCGGGTCGGTTCTCCAGCGAGTACTGTGGAATCCCAGAATCGCGCGCCAGTCGTCCTCCACTCCCTCCAGGCTCTGCCTGGCGCTTTCTCGGTTGCTGACTATGGGTCGCGCGACCCCATCACCTGATAACGGTACAGCGGCGTTTCAAGACGCCGAACTCCCGATGTACGAGAGCCGCAGCGCCTTCGGGCCACGCGCTGGGCCCGAGGGCGAGCTCATGCCGACGGACACAGGCGCCCTCGACGAAGATCCGTTCCGCGTCGAGCTCGTCGACGAAGACATCCCCACCCCGCGGCGCTACCAGGTCGTCTTCGACGAGGCGCGGATCGATCCGGACGTCCAGAAAGTCGTGCGACGCCTCGTCCGCCACGGCTTCCAAGCCTACCTGGTAGGCGGTTGTGTGCGGGATCTGCTGCTGGATCGGCGCCCGAAGGACTTCGACGTCGCCACCAGCGCGCGGCCGGAGGAGGTCCGCGAGCTGTTCCGCAACTCGCGCATCATCGGCCGGCGGTTTCGCCTGGTGCACGTCCTCTTCCAGGGCGGGAAGGTCATCGAGGTGGCGACCTTCCGCCGCAACCCGAAGGAGGACTCCGAGGAGGGGAGCGAGCTGCTCATCCGCAGCGACAACGCGTTCGGCGTCGCGCACGAGGACGCGCTCCGCCGTGACTTCCGGATCAACGCGCTCTTCTACGACGTGGAGGCGCGGCAGATCCTCGACTGGGTCGGCGGCATGGAGGACGTGCGCCGCCAGGTGGTCCACACGATCGGCGATCCGGAGACGCGCTTCCGCGAGGATCCGATCCGCATCCTGCGCGCGCTCAAGTTCGCTGGTCGGCTGGGCTTCGCGATCACCCCCGACGTCTACGATGCGGTCGTCTACTGCCGGGACGCGCTCGCGCTCGCGGCGCGCCCGCGCCTCTCGGAGGAGATCCTGCGCCTGCTGCGCGGCGGCCAGGCGCGCCGCACCATCTACCTCGCGTGGGAGACCGGGGTGCTCGACGTCCTCCTGCCGGAGGTCTCGGCGCTGCTCTACGACGATCGCGGCGATGACGGCCCCGGCCAGCGCCTCTGGCGCGTGCTCGACTACGTCGACCGGCGCACCGCGGCGGATCGGCCGCTCGACGACACGGTCCTCTGGACGCTCTTGCTCCTCGAGCCGATGAAGGAGGCCTGCGACGGCGTCCGCGACCGCGCGGCGGCGGTCGCCGATTTCCTCGAGCCTCTCATCGACCGGCTGGCCATCTCCCGCCGCTACGCCGACGGCATGCGGCGCATCGTCGCCGTCCTGCCGAGGCTCGTGGGCGGTCGCGCTGGCCGCTTCGCGCGGACGGACATCTTCCAGCCCGCCCTCGACGTGCTCGCCGCCGAGCTCACCGCGCGCGGAGAGTCGACGGAAGCGATCGACCGGCTGCGCTCCGCCCCGCACCCGCGGCGCCAGCACGCCGACGCCGCGCAGTTCCGGCGCTGACCGGTGATCGACGTGGGCGACGTGGGCGACGTGGGGACCGCCGGCGCCCCCGGCGCGATCGAAGATGGCCGTCGGGCAGGTAGCTGACGGCAAGCGACCAGCCGCCGTGGAACATCACCGGGGTTTCTGGTTTCATAAGAGGCCCCTGATGTCCTCTCCGGTCGCACGCCTGCGCCCTGCTGCTCCCCCGGCTGTCCCCGCGTCCAGGCGCCGGTTCGGCGGCTCGGCGCGCAGCCTGCTCGTGTTCGCGCTCGCCTGCGCCGTGTCGCGGCTCGCCGATGCGCAGGCGTCGCTCCTGCACGAGTTCATCGCGCCGGATCCCGCGGAGGACGTGTCGCTCGCCACGACGACGCTCGACGGCGGGCTCCCCGCGGCGATCCAGACGCCGAGCGGCCTGGCCACGGCGCCCGACCCGCAGCGCCCGCCGTCGAACCAGCAGCAGGTCTACAGCAACGTCGGATCCGATGCCGGCCCCGACGCGTCCTACGAGCCGGATCGAGACACCCGCCGGCCGAACGTCGAGCGCTACGACGATCCGTTCTCCCCCGCGACCGCGCCGTTCAAGCGGCTGCAAGCGTACGACGTCGTGAGGGCGGACTACTCGCTCATCGTCCGAGATCGGAGCCTGAAGACCGTCAAGGCGGACAGCGCCGTCTCGGCGGGCGATGAGGCGTTCTACGGGGACATCGCGGTCGATCTCGTGCCCAACGAGCCGGTCCGGATCCCGACGGTCGGGCCGGACACGCGGCTCGTGCGGATGCACGTGAACCCCGATACCCCGGTCGTCGTCCTGCGTGACGGCGCCGACAACTGGTTCGTGCGCGGCACGAAGAGCGCGCGCGTCCGGCTCATCGTGCAGCTCGCCATCGCCCGCGCGACCTTCGGCAGCGAGTTCGCCGACGTCGGCTGGAGCAAGCTCGAGCCCTTCCGCGGGCCGCAGGAGGCCTCCCACGAGGCGGCGTTCAGGCAGGTCGCCCAGGCGATCGGCATCTCGTCCGCGATGCGGCCGCGCGACGTCGTTCAGAAGATGGTCGAGTACTTCCGGTCGTTCGCCCCGTCGGACGACCCGCCCAAGGGGAACGGCGACATCTACCTGGATCTCGCGCTCTCGCGAAAAGGCGTCTGCCGCCACCGCGCCTTCGCGTTCCTCGTCACCGCCCTGCACATCGGGATCCCCGCGCGGATGGTCGTCAACGAGGCGCACGCCTGGGTGGAGGTCTTCGATGGCTCGCTCTGGCACCGCATCGACCTCGGGGGGGCCGCCCTCAACATGGACCAGGAGGTCGATCCGAGCCGCCCGCCGCATGTGCCGCCGCCGGATCCCTACAGCTGGCCGGAGCAGCGCGACTCGGGCCAGGATCTCGCCGACCGCACGCGCGCCGAGCAGACGCAGCCGGGGCCCGCTGGCCCAGGGGCCGGGAGCAGCGGCGCCGCCGTGCCGCCGCCCCCTGCGCCCTCGCCCACGAGCGATGCGGCCGGGCGCGCGGCGGAGAGCACCGACGTCGTCGTGACCGCGCTGGACAAGGACATCCGCCGCGGCTTTCCGCTCCACCTCCAGGGACAGGTCAGCAGCGCCGGGGCGCCGTGCGGGCACGTCCGCGTCGACGTGATCCTGACGGGGACCGCGGCGCCGCAGGGCGTGACGGTCGGCTCGCTGTCGACCGACGACCGCGGCCGGTACGACGGGGCCGTCGTGATCCCCGGCGATTTCGCGCTGGGCGAGTACGATCTCGCGGTCGCGACGCCGGGCGACGTCCGCTGCAAGGCCGGCCGCACGGAAGCTGCCGCCCCGTGAGCGACGCGCCGGCATGCGCCCTCTCGCCCCCGCGCGTCGCGGTGGGCGCCGTCGTCATCGATCGCCGGCCGGACGCGCCTGACGCGCCGCGCGTGCTCGTCGTCAAGCGCGCTCGTCCTCCCCTCGCGGGCTCCTGGTCGCTTCCGGGTGGGCGCGTGGAGCCCGGAGAGCGGCTCGCGGACGCCGTTGCCCGCGAGATCCGCGAGGAGACGGGCCTCGACGTCCGCGTCGGTCCCCTCGTGGAGGTCGTGGAGATCGTGGCGACTCCCTATCATTATGTGATCCTCGATTATCTGTGCGAGTCGATCGGAGGCGCCCTCTCTCCAGGGGACGACGCCTCCGAGGTGGCCCTCGTGCCCGTCCCCGAGCTGCCGGCCTACGGCCTCACCGACGTCGCGCTCCGCGTGATCCATAAAGCCCTGGCGATGGCGGCCGCCGGCTGAAACGGCGCGATCCAGGGAGCGCCCGACTTGGCGCGGCCGTGGCGTAGGTGGGATGTCGCAGAAAGGGCGACTCTCCATGTCGAACTTCCATCGTTGGACAGCAACAACGTTATTTTGCTGCCCTGCCGCTCACGACAATCGCCGGTGGCAGCGCTAGGTTAGATGTGGGTGCAGGAGTGAGCGCTGGTTCGGCGATCATGAAGGGATTGGTGGTCGTCGTGGTGGCGACCCTCGTCTCTTCTCCTCTCTGCTTCGCGCTGCCTTGCAACGATGGCGCTGGCCTGTTCGCGCTGCCCGCGCCGCGCGTCGCGCGCGTCTCGCGCGCCGCCGCGCCTCTCGGCGTACCCGAGGGCTCGGGCTGGCTCCCGGCGCGGGTCGCGCGCGCCCTCTCAAGGACCGTCGAGCGGGTGGCGCGTTCGGGCATCACCCCGATGTTCCTTGGTCTGCACGGGTTCGGTGTGACCGTGTCCGGCGAAATGTGATGAACGCGGTTACCGCGGATGCAACATGCGTTTCGCTGCTCTGCTGAGCGATCGCGGCGAGCGCTGCTCGCGCCCGTCGGCTCGAATTCGCGCTGTGTGGTGACCGATGAGTCTGGATTGCGGCGCTTCTGGAGACATCGTAGACCGAGAAGTCCATGAGCCCGACGCGGAGAGCGAGGAAGGAGGAGCAGAAGGAGGAGCGGCGGCGGTTCATCATCGACGCAGCCTGGCAGCTGTTCCAGGAGACCCCCTATCCCGAGGTCACCATGGCTCAGGTCGCCGAGCGCACCAGGCTCGCCAAGGGCACGCTCTACCTCTACTTCACCACGAAAGAGGAGCTCTTTCTCGCGGTCGTCGATCAAGAGCTCGCGAAGTGGTTCCACGATGTGGATATCCATCTGACGCATTTCTGCGCCTCCCGCGGTGACGCGAGCGCGGCGCGCCCTCGGCCCTCGCGGGCCCGCCGCGGCGCGCCCGGGGCGCCTGCCGAGGACGCGTCGGCGAGCGTCGCCTCGATCCTGTCGACCACCCTCGCCGCGCGCGACGCGATGACACGCTTGCTCGGCATCCTCCACAGCGTGCTCGAGCAGAACGTCAGCTACGAGGCCGCGCTCCGCTTCAAGCTCTCTCTCCTGGGTCACGTCGAGCGCACCGGGGTGCTGCTCGAGCGGTGCCTGCCGTCGCTCGCTCCCGGCCATGGCGGCCCGACCCTCATCCGGATGTACGCCCTGCTCATCGGGATGCGCCAGGTCTGCGATCCCAGCGACGTGATCCGCGATATCCGCAGCCGCCCCGATATGGGCCTCTTCCGGATCAACTTCGGCGAGGAGATCCGGGCGTCGTTCGCGCTCCTCCTGAGCGGCGCGAGCGCGCCGCCGCTCGCGCCCGGGCGGCTCGGCGCCCCGGCGCTCCGCGGGTTGAGCTCAGTGGAGCGGCGCCGCCCGGAGGGGTGAGGGGGGCGCGTTCACCACGGATCCCGCGCCGACATGGGCGGCAGGTGATCGGCGAACGGCTGGTTGAGGATGCGGGCGATGACGGACTTCCACGTGGTCATGTCGTTCTCGAAGTCCTCATGCCGCCGCGCCTCGGAGCCGTGGGGAGGGGGCCTCGTGTTGGGCCCCTTGATCCACTCCGCCCTCGGAAACACGACGGGCCGGTCGTCCTTGGTCTCCGTGAGCAGCGAAAGGACGTCGGCGTTCTCCGGATCGAGGAGCCCCGCCTCCATGCCGAGCAGCGAGACGCCGCTCGTGCCGGGCACCCGCGGGCGCCGCTCGAGAGCGTTCGACACCAGGTAGAGGAGCGACCTGCCGTACACCTCGCAGTGGTCCTGGAGCTCCGCCTCGTCCGTGAGCGTGAACAGGGCGAACCGGCGCACCATGCCGCTCTTGATAGGCGGCATGTACGTGTCGCGGAACGCGTCGATGGCGCTCGCCGGCGCGAGCAGGGAGAGCGACTCGATGGGGAGCCCGAGCCCGAGCTGACCTCGCATCGGGCCGCCCTCGATCTTCTTGCCCTTCTCCGAGGTGACCAGCTGGACGAGCGGCGCGAGCAGGAAGGTGCCGCTCGAATGGGCGACCAAGTGGAGCTCGATCTTCGGATCGCTGTCCATCAGCGACGCGAGGCGGCCGATCATCTCGCGGACGCCGCCGTGGTCGGCGTCCATCGTCGCGTCGCCCGCGGCCAGCTTCATGCGGTCCCACTCGGCCTTGCCGCCCATGCGGCGGACGAGCGGCTCGAGGGCGTCGTCGCGCCGATCGATCATGAACCCGAACGCCCTGGGATCGTAGCCGTCGTGGCGGCGCCCCTCCGTGGCGCGATGGAGGATCTCGAGGAGGCGGGGGTAGTGGTCGGTCTCCCAGAGGAGCTCGATGGGGTAGATCTCGTGCCCGAGCAGCTTCGGCCGGAGGCGCGACATCCGGTTGATCGCGTCGATCTGCCGGCGCAGCCCGCCGCCCGCGATCAGGACGAGCCGGCGGCGCTTCCATGTCGCGGTCGCGCTCAGGAAATCCTCTTCCATGATGATACGGACGTCCTCCGACGACGTGCCGTAGGCTCCGCGCTGCTGGAGCTGGCCGTGCATGTCGACGCTGACGAGGTGCGGCCGCAGGCTGGCGAACGTCCGGCTGGTGGACGTGAGCGGGCGGAGCGAGCGCGCCTGGTTCAGGCGGATCGGGACGCCGAGCCGCCCGACCCACGCGTCGAAGCCGTATTGAAGCCAGTCGTCGTAACAGAGTCGACCGAAGCCGCCCTTGCCCCAGCCGACACCCCACGAGTTCTGGAGCCAGAAGCCCTCCGCGTCATACCCGATGATCGCGAACGCGTGACCTCCCCAGGGGGCGATGAAGGGGTTCGTCCTGTCGACCGTCGGGATGATGCCGTTCCTCTGGGTCCCGTAATACCAGCCGTTGAACGGGATCAGCGCCGAGGCCGCGATGATCCCGACCTCCGCGAGGGCGCTGTGCATCGCCGGGAGGTCCCTGTGGTTCACCCGTTGATACAGGCCGAGCGGCCGGAGCATCGCGTCCACTGCGCGCTCCGGGGTGAGCGTGCCGTGGAGATCGTTCGCGTCCCACGGCCAGTGCTCATCGGAGCAGATACCGTGTTTGTGCCAGCCCTTCATGGCGCCCCTCAGGCTGGATCCCCGCGCGTCGTCCTCGCCGGGGTACTCGTCGTAGCGGCGCGCCATCGTGTACACCATGTTCTGGCTGACGAGGCTGCGGTCCGGCGAGACCCGGCGCCTGCGCAGCAGGTAGTGCGCCACGGTGGCGACCGTGAAGCCGGTGCAGCCGTTGTTCTTGCCCTGGTCGAGCACGGGCACGCCGTACTCCACGAAGCGCTCCGGGGGCATGATCGGAGGCACTTCCACCATCGTGGGGCGATAGAGGGTGTCGCGGAAATCGAGGACGTCAGCGCGCGCGTCGGTCGTGATGTCCCCGTGACGCCCAGCGAAACGCTCGGAATCGATCATGGTTTCTGATCTCGTGAAGTCGCTGAGTGTCGCACGGGCGGCGCGCGGGGCAAAGTCGGCGGCGCCCGCCCCCTCGGGCGAGGCTGCTCGTGCTAGCGTCGCCCGAGTCGGCGCCGCCAGCGCCGTCCGGAGGTGGGATGAGCGAGGACAGCCGCGCAGGGGCAGGCGAGGGCGCGCAAGACGCCATCGAGGCGGCGCTCGAGGCCGAGGTGCTGCAGCGGCTCGCGTCGTTCCGGGCGCGGCTGGGGAGCGAGCTCGGCGCGCTGTTCGATGAGCTCGCCGCGCGCCTAAGGCTGTTCGAGGGGGAGCCGGGCGAGGGCTACTTCTCGCACCCGACGGCGCTCCCGGTGCTCGCGCTTCCGCTCTGGGTCGCGACGCGTCCCGGCGGGCCGGCGCTTGCGCTGGACCCTGGATCGCCGGCGCTTCCGCCGCTCGCCGTCGACCTCGCCGAGGCAGCAGCGGTCGGGTACCTGCACGTCCGGATCGAGGACGACCTGCTGGACGAAGGGGTCGGTGAGCCTGGAGCGACGGTGCTCCTGTCCGGGGCGTTGTTCGCTCGCCATCAGGCGTTGCTCGCTCGCTCGCTGCCCGGCGGGAGCGCGTTCTGGGGCCTCTTCGAAGAGGTCTGGCTCGGGTATGGCGAGGCGATGCTCCTCGAGCGGCGGCTCCACCGCGGCGCAGGCCCGCGGGACGGCGCCACGTTCCGGCGGGTGCTTGCCCGTTCGCGCCCGCTCGTGCTCCCGGCCGCGGCGGCCCTGTTCGCGCTGTCGCAGGCCGAGCACCTGGCCGCCCTCGAGGAGTTCGTTTCCGCCCTTGTTGCAGCGCATCAGCTGTTCGCGGACCTGCTGCACGCAGAGAAGGATCGTGCGTTCGGCAACACAACGTATGTGCTCTCCCGGCTCTGGGCGCTTGCCGAGGCGGATGCGGCGTCGCCGAGCGGGGCCGACGTCTCCGGCAGGGGGCCTTGTCGCGCTCAGGAGATGCGCAGCGCGGCGGCTCTGCGCGCGCGGCTGTTTGCGCGCGGCGGCTTCGACGCCATCCTGGAGGAGGCGCGCTGTGAGCTGGCTCGCGCCGAGGTCGCCGCGGGGGCCCTCGGGCTACCGGAGGCTGCGCGGTTCTGCAGGGAGCGCGAGCAGTACATGGTCGCGATCCAGCGGCGGGTATTCCTCGCGTTCTTCAGCGCGCTCGCCGGCGAGCCCGCCGTCGCGCCGCGGTGAACCGGGGTGTCGTGCGCGGACGCAACACCCCCGGAGGACGCGCGGACGCGCCTGCTTGTACTTGCTCGCCGTTTGGAGGTCTCCTAGCCTCCCGAGCGAGAAAGCGAGGAGTCGTGACGTCGAAGAAATCAGAGGCAGAGCTCATCGGTCGTGCCGTCGTGGATTCGAGCTTCCGCCAGCAGCTCCTTGCCGATCCCGAGCGCACCATCCAGGCGGAGGGGTACGACGTCGGCGCGGAGACGCTCCAGCGCATCCGGGATGCCGCGACCTCGACGCCCGAAGCGGTCGATGCGGCCATCTCGGCCGCGGCGCGTGAGGGCGGAGTCGGTATGTGACGCTGTCCCCTGCTGGAGGGGTGACCGTCGCCTGGCCATGGCTCGACCCGGGTGACCGGGCTGTGTGCGAGCGCGCCTGGTCGGCGCATCTGTCATCAGAGGGGGCGCTTCAGCGCGGTGAAGCGGCGTGGGGAGCGCTCGCGCTCGAGCGCAGCGTGGGCACACCGCCGGGGTACAGCGTCCCGTGGGCCAGCTGGGCGCTGCGGCTCTGCGGGCGGGTGTCCGCGCGCGACACAGCCGCGGACGCCGCCGTGGCGGTCGCCGCGGTGGCCGCCGGGGGCATCGAAGGCGCTCCTGACGCGCTCGCGCGGGGCGCGATCGCCGCGCGTCTCCTCGCGCAGCACGCGGACGACGCGCGCGCGTACAGGTGGCTCCTGGGCCTGGCCGACATGGCGGAGGCTTCGTGGCGCGAGAACCCGGTGATCGAGATCGACGGCTCCGGCGCCATGGCGGCGCCCGCCGCCGGCGCGCGCGAGGCCGTGGCCCTCTGGACGGCGCCCGCGCTCGTCGCAGGCGACGATCTCGCGCCCGCCCGTCGCTTCGGAGAGGCCGTGGCCGAGCCGATCTGGCTGCTGGACGGGCTCGTGCGCCTCTGGATCGATCCGATCGCGCCTGACCTCGCAGCGCCGACGCTCACGCCGCTCTTCGCGCTCTGGCTGCGCGGCGCGGGGCTCGCTCCTCCGCTGCTCCGCGCGCTCTCGGGCGAGCGCGTGTCCCGCGTGCGCCGCGGCGAGATCCACAGCCTGCTCGCGACCCGCCCGTACCGCGCCGCGCTCGCGGCGCGCATGCAGGAGACGCTCGCGTCCGCCCGTGAGGTCGTGGCCACCTCTCCTCGAACGAGCCCGAGCGCGCGCGGCCTCGCCGAGGCGCAGCGCGAATTCCTCGAGGCGCTCGGCGAGCGCCTCCGCTTCTTCGAGGGGCTGATGTCTTTCCGCGATCTCCTCGGCCCCGGCGCGGCGCTCAGGCCGCCGCGCGCGCAGGGCGAGCCGGCGCCGCCCGACGAGGCGCGCGCGGATCTGCAGGCGGCGGTCGCGTTCCTCCTGGACGCCGCGCCGTGGCGCGAGTCCTGGGAAGTGCAGCGCTTCGGCGTGCTCGGGTCGAGCGAGCAGCCGGTCGGGCACTGGTTTGTCCGGGCGACGATCCTGAGGGCGCTGCTCGAGATCGGGGAGGTCGGGCGCGACGTCCGCGCCGACGCCGCGGCGTTGCTCGAGGAGATCCCGGCGGGAGAGCTCCGCTACTTCACCGCGTTCCGTGACGTCCCGCCGGACGCCGACCTCCTCGGCGTCGTGCTCGAGCTGGTCGCCGAGACGGGCGCCGCGAAGGAGCGGGCGGAGTCGTGGATCGAGGTCATGCTGGCCAACGTGGGTGAGGACGGCATCGTTCCGACCTGGTTCTACCGCGGGCCCGCGGGGCCGACCACGCCGGGCGTGGCGTGGGCCGGCGACGACTGCGCGGCCGTCCGGCTGAACCTGCTCGTGGGCCTGCTCTCGTTCGACGCGGAGCGGTTCGCGCGGCTCATCGACGCGAACGCGCGGCGCGTGCTCGACGCCGCCTCGGAGGGCGGCATCGAGGGCGCTTGCTTCTACGATGCCTCGTACACGGACCTCGCGTTCCTCCGCTTCGCGCGGCTCTACCGGGGGAGGGCGGGGGACGCGCGGTGGGCCGACGAGGTCGCGGCGGTCGAGGCCGCGACGCTGTCGCGGATGCTCCGATCGCAGCGGCTCGACGGCGGCTTCGGGGCGCCGCTCTGCACGGCCGCGTGCCTCGAGGGGGCCGCGATGACGGAGCGGCCCGATCCGCTGCTCCTCGAGCGAGGGATGCGTTACCTCGGCGAGCGCCAGCTCGTGGACGGCTCCTGGCCAGCGGAGCCGCTCTACCGGGTGCCCATGAAGCGCGGTCGCGAGGGGCACCACCAGGGCAGAGCGCTGACGACCGCGCTATGCGCGCGTGGGCTCGCCGCCGCGCGGTCCCGGCTGCGGCGCGGGGGGGAGCGGCGCACATGAGCATCGAGAAGTCGCCCGAGATCGTGCGGATCATGGAGGCGCAGGAGATGCGCGGCGAGCAGATCGTGAACCACATCCGGTTCGCGTTCGCGCTGCTCAGCGCCGCCACGTTCATGCACGTGTGGACGATCAACACGCCGGCCGCCAACCAGATCTTCGCGATCCTGACCGGCGGGTACCTCGCCTACTCGCTCGTGCTCTACGCGTTCTTCCGGCTGCGCCCCGGCGTCTACGCGGGCTGGCTCAAGTACGTGAGCATCTTCGTCGACCTCGCGCTCCTGACGCTCACGGCCCTGGGGAGCGCGAGGAACCACTCCGGGATCATCGAGTACTTCACGAGCTACCTCGCGACCGTCTACGTCCTCTGGAACCTGATGTCGGGCTTCCGCTACAGCCTCGCGGCGTGCCTGTACTCGGCGGGGCTGTCGGCCCTCTTCAACTCCGTCGTGCTCGCCGTCACGGTCGGCTCCGGCGCGGTCCCGATCAGCCCGGTGTCCGTCTACGGAGAGAACGCCATCAACATCGCGGACCAGTGCCAGCAGATCCTCTTCATCGCGCTCCCCGGCGTCGTCGCCGGCATCATCGCGCGGATGTCGCGCAACCTGGTCGTGCGGGCCGAGGTGGAGTCCATGGCCCGCCTCCGGCTCGAGCGCGAGAAGCAGGAGCTCGGCCGGTACCTGTCGAAGGATCTCGTCGACTTTGTCCTGTCCGATCCGAGGCGGCTCAAGCTGGGAGGCACGCGGCGGCACGTCTCGGTGATGTTCACCGACATCCGCAACTTCACCCCGCTCACCGAGTCGGTCGAGCCGGAGGCCGTGGTCTCGTTCCTGAACGAGTACTTCACGGAGATGGTCGAGATCGTGTTCCGCTACGGGGGCACCCTCGACAAGTACATCGGCGACGGGCTGATGGCGGTGTTCGGCGCGCCGCTCTCCGTCGAGGACGCGCCGAAGCGCGCCGTGATCGCGGCGATCGAGATGGTGCAGGCGCTCGAGCGCATGAACCAGCGGAAGCTCCTCGGCTGCGGCGAGATCCAGATGGGCGTCGGGATCGCGACCGGCACCGTCATCTCCGGCAACATCGGCTCGCTCCAGCGCATGGAGTACACCTGCATCGGAGATACAGTAAACACGGCCGCGCGCCTCGAGCAGTTCAACAAGGAGCTCGGCTCCAAGATCATCATCTGCCAGACGACGTACGCGACCCTCGACGACTGCGTCCCGGCGCAGCCGACCGGCGCGCTGAGCATCCGGGGCAAGAGCCGCCAGGTCCACCCCTACATCGTGGACTACATGGAGCTGTCTCCGGCGCGCCTGAGCGAGCTCCGGAGAGAGCTCCTCTCGAGGGTCCGTCCCATGGAATCGATGCCGCCGCGGGCGCCGGCGGCCCTGCGCAGCAAGGAGTAGCTGAAGGCTCGCGGCGCGCTGCGCGATCGGGGCGAGACGGTCACGAGGGCGTGGCGCGGAAGCGCCGGACGCGCGCCGAGCCGGGGCCGCCGTCCTGCGTCGACAGGCCGAGCGCCGTGCGCGCCGGCGCGTGGAGGCGCTGGAGGACGCGATCGAGCAGGCGGAGCGCGCCGTCGCTCATCTTCACGCCGCGCGGCGAGCGGTAGCCGAACGCGACGCCGTCCACGACCTTGTAGGCGTTCTCCGTGGGTGAGGCGGGGCGCATCTCGACGACCAGCGCGCCGTCGCGCGTCTTCATGATGACGACGATCTCGCCCGGGCGCGCCGAGGCCTCCACGAACGTCCACCCGCCGGAGGTCGCCTCCTTGATCCCGAGCTCGAGCACGCGCTGCAAGTCCTGGCCCGCCGGCGCGAGCGTCGCCGCGCCTTCGACCCGGATCTCGGCGCCCGGCGGGACCACGCCGCTGCCGAGCGGCATCGTGGGCCGCCGCATCTCCCGAGGCCCGGGGAACGACCACATGTCCGGCGTGATCTCGCCGCCTTCGCGGTAGGCCATCTCGATGAGGCGGCTGCGCTCGCGAGAGAGCGCGTCCTCGGACCAGCCGAGGCAGGAGCGCATCATCAGCGTGAAGGGGTCGAAGCGGAGCTCGAACGAGGCGGGCGCGCGGACCATGAGGTCGTCCGGAAGGACGAGGCTGTGGAAGATGCGGACCTTGCACGGGAGCTCGCGCGCGCGCTCGAGCGTGCGCCGGAACGTGATCGGGCCGTCGCCCGGGAGGCCGAGGAGGATGTCCACCTCGATGTCCGTGAACGTCGAGAGCTCCTCGATCACCTTCGCGAACTTCGACTCCCTGAAGGGGCGCTGCGTGCCGTCGCCCGTCTCCTTGTTGAGCGGCGGAAGCCGCGCGTCGAGCGACACGCGCGCGACGCCGCGGAGGAACTCGAGGTGCTCGTCGTGCACGTGCTCGGGATCGATCGATGCCGTCAGCGTCGCCTGCTTGAAGAAGCCGACCTGCTTCTCCGCGGCCACCAGGTTCCGGAACGCCTCCGCGCTCAGGTTGAGCGGGGCGTCGACGATCTGCGCGCCCGGCGCGCCGGCGGCGCGGAGCGCGCTCAGCTCTTCGACGAGGTAGGCCTCGGAGAAGACGCTGCCAGCGTCGCCCGCGGAGACGCCGCACGTCGCGCAGCTCATGGCGCCCCCGCGGCAGATCTCGAGCGGGACGATGCGATCGGTCGGGAGCAGCTTCATCCGGATCGGCGAGGGGAGCGCGTCGGGCGCCACGTAGAGGGGGTCGCCCGTCGAGACCCAGCCGCCGGCGGTGGACACGTGCAGCCCCGGCACGGCGCGCAGCGCATCGGGAGAGCGCTCGCTCAGCCGGACGATGTCCCGGAACGTGAGCTCGTTGCCGTGCACGAGGGCGTCGATGCAAGCGGTGGCGTCGCGCCAGGGCGCGAGCGCGAACATCGCGGGGCGCGCGAGGGGCCCCCACAGGGCGATCGTGCGCCCCGGCCGGTTGCGCTGCAGGTGGCGCGCGATCTCGATGAACGTGGGGAACGACCAGACGTGCGCGGCGAGGCCGACCACGTCCGCGTCCACGGTCTCGACCTCCGCGACCCACGCGTCGAGATCCCTCGTCTGCGCGTCGATCACGTGGATCGGCACGCCGGCGAGGTCCGGATCGGCGAGCAAGGAGGCCTCGACACGACGGACTCCATGGCTGGACGGCGCTCCCCCACCGTCCGGCATGGTTGGTTCCATCGCGAGTAGCGCGACGCGGCGTTCGCCAGGCATCCATGAGAGTCTACCAGGGTGTCTCCCCTGTCGGGGAGTCCGTTCGCGCTCTCTGTCTGCTCTCGCTCCCCGCCCCCCGGTCGGTTCCTTGCGCCCGGAGTTGCTCCTTCTACCCGGAGTTGCATCCGGCGCGCAGTCGGGCTTTCATATTGCCCTGGGCGGGAGAGGGGGAACGGAACGTACCGGATCGGCAGACAGCGGCGGACTGTCGGGCTGCGCACTTGGTGGCGTGGTCGTACGTGTGGCGCACCGCGGCGAGCGCTCCGGTGTGTCCGGGCGATTCGTCACACCGGGGGCATCACCGAGGTTGCTCGCGCTGCGCTGGCTGCTGGCCAGCGGAGGCTCGGGCAGCGTCGAGCGCGCATCCCGTCCTCCCCCAGCATGGGGAAGAGAGGGCGCGCTGCCCTGGCGAGCGACCCCCGCTACTGAAGAAAGCCGAGGGGAGCCATGTGTGGCAAGCACGTGATCCTGGTTGCGGAGGACGACGTTGACACCGCGACGATGCTGGAAGAACTCCTGACCCTGGAAGGGTACGAGGTCGAGCTGACCGCCACCGCGCGCGCGGTGCTCGATGCGCTGGCGGAGCGGCGCTTCCACGCGGTCCTCCTTGATCTGACGATGCCAGGCATGACGACGGACCGGTTCGTCTCCGAGATCGAGGGGCTCGGCACGCCCTCGCCCCTCATGATCTTCTCCGCCCGCCTCCCCCACGAGATGCAGGCGATCGCCGAGCGGCTGCATGCGGCCGCGCTCATCCCGAAGCCGGTGGACATCGACGTCCTGCTGGGCACCCTCTCGAAGGTGGTGCTCGGCTCGCTCGGCTCAACAGATATCGACCGTTGACGCTGCCCGTTCGGACCACGTCGCGAGCGCCTCGGGCCGTCGTTCCGGCGGACGCCGGGCTGCTGCGCCCTCCGGCTCCGGTGGTAGGATCGCCGCTCATGACGTGGATGGCGACCAAGCCGCGCTGCGCTCACCCTGGCTGGCCGCAGATCGGGCACAGAGCGGCTTCGCCGGAGCGCCACCGTGCTGTAACATCGGGCTCGACCGCCGACGATCGATCGCCGTAATGCGTACGCCCGTACCCGCCTGCCAGAGCTGCCGGCTCAACCAACGTCGACCCCGCGTGGTTGTATGGCCGCACGGGCGACGCGGGAGCGGGCTCCGCTCCGAGGCGCCTTTGCGGCGCTGATTGCCGGAGAGAGACGTAGAGAGACCTTCATGAGCCCCCTTCCTCGCAGAAAGAGCCTCATCAAGCGGAACCCGAGCAGGGATTCAGGGCTTTCCCTGTTTCGCCGTGACGTCAGGCTTTCGCATAGTGGTTGATGCACCGTGCCTGCCACTCCCTTGAAGAGGATCCTCGTTGTCGATGACGATCCGGATATTCGAGAGACCCTCGCCGAGCTCCTGCAGGAGGAGGGGTACGCCGTCGCGTCGGCGGCGCACGGCGGCGAGGCGCTCAGCGCGCTGAGAACGGATCCGAGACCCGGGCTCATCCTGCTCGATCTCATGATGCCGATCATGGATGGCTGGCAGTTCAGGGCGGAGCAGAAGAAGGATCCGGAGCTCGCCGCGATCCCGGTGGTGATCATCTCCGCGACGGGCCGCGACGAGTTCGTGTCCTCGCTCGGCGCGGCGCAGTTCCTGAAAAAGCCGATCAACCTCGAGCAGCTGCTCGCCGCGGTCGAACAGCACTGCCGGTGACGGCGCGCCTGTTCGTCTACGGCACGCTGATGCGCGGCGAGCGCGCGCACGCGCTGCTCGGGCGCGCGCGGTGCCTCGGGCCCGCCCGCACGGCCCCGTCGTTCGAGCTCGCCGATCTCGGCGCCTACCCGGCGCTCGTGCGCGGGGGCTCGGTCGCGGTCCTCGGGGAGCTGTACGAGCCGGACCCGGAGGCGCTGCCCTCGCTCGACCTCTACGAGGACTGCCCCGACCTCTTCAATCGTGAGCCGATCGAGCTCGACGGGGGCGCGCTCTGCGAGGCCTACCTGATGCCCGCAGGGCAGGCGCTGGGGTCGCCTCGGATCGCCTCGGGGGACTGGCGGACACGGCGGCGATGAGCGCGTCAGCCGGGGCCCGCGCGGCGCGCTGGCCGCAGCCCGGGTGGACCGGCCGGGTCGATCTCGGGCGCCGTCCTGTCCTCGACGACGAGCAGCAGGGCCGGGAGCTCGCCCTCGTCGGCCTGGAGCCGGAAGGCTGAGAACGAGAGCGTCCTGCGGCCGGCGTGCGCGAGCACGGCCTCGAGGCGGAAGTCGACGAGCGCGGCGCGGCGGTGGAGCACGTCCCGGAGCTGCTGCTCCAGCTGCGGGGTGTTCCATCCGGCATCGATGGCCGAGAGCGATCGTCCCTCGATGTCCCCGAGCGGGACCATGAACTGCTCGCAGTAGCGCCGGGTGACGGCCCGGATCCGGAGCTCCCCGTCGAGCAGGAGGAACGGATGGCGCAGCACCTCGAAGACGGCGGAGAGGCCGTCGCGCGCGCCCGCGAGCTCGCGCGCCGCGCGCCTCGGCGCCTCGCTCTCCAGCCAGCAGATCACCGCGCCGTCGACCTCGTCGTCGGTGGTCCGGGAAGGGCGTGCCCGCATGAGGTAGCAGCGCCCGTCGCGGTCCTCGACGTGCCGTTCGACGGTGCTCATCGTGCCGAGCACCTCGGCGACGACCGGCGCGATGTCGGCCACGCTCCTCGACTTCACCTCGAGGATGGACCTGCCCACGTCGCTCGCGGCGAGGCCGAGCAGCTTGTCGGCGGCGCCGGCGATCCGGCGGATCCGTAGGTCCGCGTCGACCATCAGCATCGGGATGTTCATGCCGCCGAGGAGCTTGCGCAGCTCGTCGTTGGCGAGGCCGAGCGCGACGTTGCTGCTGCGGAGCTCCTCGTTGATGGTCGTCAGCTCCTGGTTCGCCGACTCGAGCTCGTCGTGGGCGCCCGCGAGCGCGTCGTTCACCCTGTGCAGCTCGTCGTTGCTCGCGAGGATCTCGTCGTTCGTGCACAGGAGCTCTTCGTTCGTCGCCTCGAGCTCATCGATGAGCGACTGGAGGTACTCCCTCGTGGTCACGAGCTCCCTGCGGAGCTGGACGATCTCCAGATCCTTCTGGGCGTCGCTCGGGGCCGGGTCGCTGCCCGGCCGGTCCAGCCGCGCGGCGCCCGACTCGGAGAAGGTGACGAGGAAGCAGCGCCCTTGCGGGAGCCGCACCTTGAGCGGCCAGACCTCGATGTCGACGTACCGGATCTTCTCGTCCTGCCTGACCTTGATCTGCTCCTTGCGGGCCATCGCCCCCGAGTTCATCGACGCGTCGATGGCGGCCCGGATGCCGAGGACGAGCCCCTCTCGGGCCATCTTGAAGAGGTGGAGGCTGGCGTCGCCCGGTGACGGCTCGAGGTAGGGCCCCGTCTTGCCCCGGAACTGGACGATCTGCATCTCCTCGTCCACGACCACGCCGGCGGGGGCATAGCGCGCCATGACGATGGCGTCGGCCTCCTTGCGCACCGCATCCATGCCGAGCCCCTCGGGCTCCCGCGGCCTCTCCGACGCCAGCGCGACCACCGGCGCGCCGGGCAGAGCGGGCGCGGTGAGGGCGAGCGAGTGGGCCGCCTCCGACGCGGCGCGCTTGCAGAAGATCCTGTGGGTCCTGTCCACGACCCCGAACAGATCGGGCGCCGTGGTGAGGCTCTCGGACGAGCCGAGGAGCAGGAAACCCGTGGGCTTGAGGGCCTGGTGGAACGTCTGCAGCAGCCGGCGCTGCAGGCTCGGCTCCAGGTAGATCATCAGGTTGCGGCAGCTGGTGAGATCGAGCTTCAACAGGGGCGGGTCGGCCGCGGCGTTGTGGCGCGAGAAGATGCACAGATCGCGGACCGATTTGTTGACCTGAAAACCGCCTTGTACCCTGACGAAGAAGCGGCGCAGCCGGCTGGGAGAGACGTCCATCGAGATGCTCTCGATGTAGATCCCGGACCGCGCCTGCTGGATGGCGGCCTCGCTCAGGTCGGTGCCGAAGATCTGGATGGCATGATCGGTCGCGTCGGCTTCGAGGAACTCGAGCAACGAGATCGCGAGAGAGTAGACCTCCTCGCCCGTCGAGCAGCCCGGCACCCAGATGCGAACAGGGGAGTCCTGCGGCCTGCTGTGCATGAGCACCGGGAACACGTGGGTCTTCAGCGCGGCGAAGGCGCCCGGATCGCGGAAGAACGTGGTGACCTTGATGAGGAGGTCCTGGTAGAGATCCTCGATCTCGCCGGGGTGCGCTTTCAAATGATCCAGGTAATCCTGGAGGGTGGCGAGCCGATGGAGCGTCATTCGCCGCTGGATGCGCCGCCTCAGGGTGCTCTTCTTGTACTGGCTGAAGTCGACGCCCACCGCGGCGTGAAGCAGCCTGAGGAGCTTGCTGAGCTCGGCGTCCATGCCGAGGGGCGCACCCTGCCTGAGCCATGGAGCGAGGACGTGCCCGGGGCGACCCATCCGCACGAGCTCCGCCGCGATCTCCTCGACGCTGAGGACGAAGTCGACGCCTCCGGCCGCGATGGCGCTCCGCGGGAGCGCCGGCCGCTCCGCGCCGCGCGGGTTCTCCGCGAAGGTGACCCCGCCCTCGGCCTTCACGTCCTTCAGCCCCAGCGCGCCGTCGCTCCCAGCGCCGGACAGCACGACGGCCACGGCGCCCGACCCCAGCTCGCCCGCGAGCGAGCGCAGGAAGAGATCGCCAGGGCCCGGGCCGCCCTCGCCCCGCGGCGCGAGCTCGACGCGGAGCCCCGCCAGCGTCGCCTGCGCCTCCGGGGGCAGGACCTGGACGCGACCCGGCGCGAGCTTCATCCCTGATCGGAGCTCGGCCACAGGGAGAGGGCTGCTCTGCGCCACGAGCTCGAGGAGGGGGAGCTCCCCTGGATCTGCGCTGTAGATCAGGACGAGAGAGAGGCTGGTATCTCTGCTGGGCAACCGCCGGAGGAGCTCCGCGATCGCGCCGCGTCCGCCCGCCGAAGCGACGACACAGACGACGGGAAAGCGCAGCTCACCCTCGGGGCGCGGCTCGCCCGCCGCGGCGCTCTCGCCGGCGTCCTCCGGCGGGACCGGCGCGCGCCCCGGCGCGGATGCCCTGCCGGCCTGGGGCGCGGCGTCGCTCGGGCCCGGTGCCCCGAGTTGCGTCCGGCGTGACTTCTTCTGTTCGGGCATTGTTGGCTTGAACGGTTGGGCGCTCTCTCACGCGTCTCGCGACGGCGAGAGCCTGACAGGGACTAAGCCAGGGTTCCGGTGGGCGGTCGGTCAACGATGGCTGTCGTCGTCCATGTCGCGCATGGGACACGGCGCCGCACGGTCATCTCACCATATCAGCGCGCGCCTTCCAGGCGCTTCAGGAGTTGCTCGAGCCGCTCGATGATGTGTGCGGATCGGTCGGATACCATTCGGGCAGAATCGTTGAGCCTCATCAGTGTCATTTCATCCATTCTCCCGCCGGGCTGGAGCCTGGTCATGGCCTCCAGCGCGGCATCGTGGCGCGCTCGGGCGACCTGGGCTGCCGCCATCGCGCGGCGCAGGCGTGCGCGCGGCGGCTCCAGGTTCTCGACCCCGGACCACCTCCTCTCCGGTGAGACGTGCCGCGCCTCGCCCTCGGCTCGCGCCAGGTGATCGGCGGGCGCCGCGAGCGGCGGCGCAAGCACCTCGGGCGCCGCGAGCAGCGCGGGAGCCTGGGCCCCTCGCGGCGATCGATCCGCCTCGCTGTTCCCCGCGTCCTGCGTGCGCTCCGTGCGCTTGCCATCGGTCGGAAGGCGGAGGTTGACGCTGATCTGCTGATCCTCCGCGGGGCCCCCGGCGTCCTCCCACCCCCGTTCGTCGACGATCTGCTTCGTCGCGTCGTTGACGAGGAAGACCTGATCGGCGTCGTGGAACCGCTCTGCCCGCAAGGCCTGCAGCGCAGACCGAGCCGTCTCGAGCGAGCGGATGTGCTTCGTGAGCGCGAGCCGCCTGCCCCGGAAGCGAACGTAAATGCTGTAGCTGGTCTGGGGCGCCATCTCTATCGCCTCGTGGGCCCGGTCGCGTCATGTGGTGCTGCGCTCTTCTTGACAGCAGCTTCCGGGGTGCAGCTCGCCATGGCGCCGGGCCGAGCGGGCGAGCCCCCTGCTCCATGAGGTTCTCACGGATCTCTCGCCGTGAGCCCAGGGCGCGAGTTCTGGGCGCGCGTCCTGCTTGCGGTCTCACGCCTCCGGTACCGCCGTCAGCAGCACCAGCCTCCCGGCGGTCTGCTCGGCTGTTCTGCAGGCGGTGCGCACGAGCTGCCACTCTGCCTTCACGAGCTCCGCCATGAGCGACCTGTCCTGACACAGGGCTTTGCTCAGCGACTCCTCGGCGTCTTCGCCGAAGGACAGCACGCGTATCGCGATGGCGAGCGCAAAGTCCTTGGTCAGCCGGACGCGCAGGTCGACGTCCGGCGTGGAGACGTGGAGCGCGTGCTCGGCGAGGGCGACCTCGATCCTGTCCGCAATCGACCTTGCGGTGTCCGCACGCCACTGGATCGAGCGGCAGGTCTGCCGGAGCAGCTCCTGGATTAACCGTCTATCACGACCCGTCTGGTTGCCCATTCCGCCCCCCCTCGACAGTTCCGTTCTTCTGCGGAGAGCCGTCCAGAGAGTGCCTGCGACCGGCCAGAGCGCGCGACGGTCAGCCTGGCGCGATTGAACGAGCAGGACCGCTCCCCAAGGCTGCGCTCCTCCCGAGTTGCCCGAGCGGTTCCCCCTCCGGCTCCCCGCTCCACCCCCTCACTGTCCCGCCGAAAATCCCGTTGACTGCTAGCTGTAGCTCAGCTGCTGCCCGACCGACCGCTAGGGCGATATGGAATCCCTCGTCAGGGATTCCCTGTAAGCTGTCCTGGTACCGCTGAGTCTCCGGCCGGTTTATTCAGGCAAAGCCCTACACCTAGGTCACCTAGGTCGTCTTGGCCTTGGAACGACGGCGCTCGCTGCTCGACGCCGAGGCAGGTGGCGGGGCGGCGGCCTGCCGCGCGCTGCGCGGGGGGGCTTCCATGACCGACAGGTCAGCGACGGCGCGCACCTCCGGGGCGAGCAGGCCGTGCGTGAAGAGCTGGAGCACCTGCGCGGCCCAGGCGGCGATGTCTGGCCTGGACGGCGCGTCGATGAGCTTGCGCACCAGGCGATCGAAGGCGCCGGAGATGAGCGCGGCGATGACGCTGGGCTCCAGATCGCGCCGGTAGAGGCCGATGTCGATCGCGTACCGGAGGCGGCCCTCCACCTGCCGCGCGACGCGCTGGGCGAACTCGTCGATCAGGTAGGCGTACGGGGTCCCACCGCCTCCCGCCAGCATCATCCTGAGGAGCGCCCGGTTCTGCCAGCAGAACTCGAGCACCTCGAGGTCGTGGGCGAGGACCCGCTTGAAGTACTCGTTCACCGACGCTCGCTCGGCCTCGAAGACGATGGGCGGCGGCTCCACGCAGTCGGCGAGGCGCGCGATGAAGGTCTCGACGATCTGCTTGAAGCAGTCGTCCTTGCTCTGGAAGTGCAGGTAGAACGCGCCCTTCGAGACGCCTGCGCGCTCGGTGATGTCCTCGACCCTCGCCGCGGCCAGGCCGCGCTCGGTGAAGGCAGCCTCGGCGGCGCGGAGCAGCTCGATCCTGGCGCGGCGATCGGCAAGGCGGGGCATTCTGACTGGTCGGTCAACGTCGGAGGACCGTGGCACTATGGGAAGGCTGCCGGAAGCCGTCAAGGCGCTCGTCGGCCGCGCTCCTCGCGACGCGGCGCGTTCGACCGCGCCGCGTCGCCCATGGCACGAGCGATGCTGCGGAGGCGGTCATGGCGACCGTGGCGAGACGAAATGCAGCAGGGCGCGGCGTCGGCGAGGCGACGGCGGCGGCTCTCGTCCCCAGCCCTCCTTCGTTGCCGAGCCTGCGCGAGGCCGCCGCGCGGTGCCGGGCGTGCCCGCTCTGGGAGCGTGGGACGCAGACGGTGTTCGGCGAGGGCGCGGCGCGATCGGACGTGCTCCTCGTCGGCGAACAGCCGGGCGACAAGGAGGATCTGGCCGGCAAGCCGTTCGTGGGCCCGGCGGGGCAGCTGCTCGATCGCGCGCTCGAGGCGGCGGGGATCGAGCGGCGCCGGGCGTACGTGACCAACGTGGTGAAGCACTTCAAGTGGGAGCCGCGCGGCAAGCGCCGCATCCACATGAAGCCGGACGCGCGCGAGATCCGCGCGTGCCTGCCGTGGCTCGCCGCGGAGATCGCGGTGGTGCAGCCGGCGATCGTGGTATGCCTCGGCGCGACGGCGGCGCAGGCGCTGCTCGGCGGCTCGTTCCGGGTCACGCGCGAGCGCGGCAGGATCGTCGCCTCGCCGCTCGCGCCGCGCGTGCTGGCGACCGTGCACCCCGCGTCGATCCTCCGCATGCCGGACGAAGCGACGAGGCGAGCCGAGCTCTCCCGCTTCATCGAGGATCTCACCGTGGCGGCGCGCGCGCTCGGCTGAGCCGGCGCGCGCCGCCTCCTCGCGAGGCGCGCTCTCGATGGAGTAGGATTCGCCCGCGATGACGATGAGCCCACGACCGGTCCCTTCCGCAGAGCGCCCCGCGTCCTCTCCGATGGCCGAGCGCGCCCACCTGGGGAGCTCGAAGAAGATGTGGCCGCTGATGCTGGCGGCGCTCGGGGTCGTCTACGGCGACATCGGGACGAGCCCGCTCTACGCGATGAAGGAGTGCTTCAGCCCCAGCAGCCCGCACCACGTCGCTCCGACGCCCGAGAACGTGCTCGGGGTGCTCTCGCTGATGTTCTGGTCGTTGATGATGGTGGTGACCGTCAAGTACGTGACGTTCATCACGCGGGCCGACAACGAGGGCGCGGGCGGCATCCTCGCGCTGCTCGCGCTCGTCCCGAGCGGCGATCGCAAGGGCGAGGGCCGCGGCCTCCTCGTGCTCCTCGTCCTCGTCGGCGCGGCGCTCCTTTATGGCGACGGCGTGATCACGCCTGCGATCTCGGTGCTCTCGGCCGTGGAGGGCCTCGAGGTCGCGATCCCGAAGCTGGACCCTGCCGTCGTGCCGATCATCACCTGCGGTGTGCTGCTCGCCGTGTTCCTCGTGCAGAAGCGCGGCACGGCCGGGGTCGGGTCGATCTTCGGGCCGGTGACGCTCGTGTGGTTTGTCACGCTCGTGCTGCTCGGGGCCAAGGAGCTCATCCGCAGCCCCGGAGTGCTCCGGGCCGTCTCACCGACCTACGCGGTGAGCTTCTTTGTCGAGAACCAACTGCATGGCTTCCTGATCCTCGGCGCGGTCGTCCTCTGCATCACGGGCGGCGAGGCGCTGTACGCCGACATGGGGCATTTCGGCCGCGTGCCGATCAAATACACCTGGTACACGATCGTCTGGCCCGGGCTGCTCATCAATTATTTCGGCCAGGGCGCCAAGCTCCTCGCGGACCCCACCGCGGCGGCGAACCCGTTCTATGCGCTCGTCCCGTCGTGGGCGCTCTACCCCACGGTGGCGATCGCCACCGCGGCGACGGTCGTCGCGTCCCAGGCGCTCATCTCCGGGGCCTTCTCGCTGACCCAGCAAGCGGTGCAGCTCGGGTATTTCCCGCGTGTCACGGTGGTCCACACGTCGAAGGACGAGGCGGGGCAGATCTACATCCCCGAGGTGAACAGCGGGCTCCTGATCTCGTGCATCGTGCTGGTCCTCACCTTCAAGAACTCGAGCGCGCTCGCGGCTGCCTACGGCATCGCCGTCACGGGGACGATGGGGATCACCACGGTGGTCTATTACGTGGTCACCCGAGAGACGTGGGGTTGGCCGCTCTGGAAGTCGCTCCCGCTGGCCGGGCTCTTCCTGGTGATCGATCTCGCGTTCTTCGCGGCGAACAGCGCCAAGTTCTTTCACGGGGGCTGGGTGCCCATCGTGATGGGCGCGGCGATCTTCACGGTGATGACGACCTGGAAGACGGGGCGCAAGCACCTCGCCGCGGCGATCAAGTCGGCGATCTTGCCGCTCGACATGTTCCTCGAGGACGTGAAGCGCGTGAAGCCGCACCGGGTGCGCGGGACGGCGGTCTTCATGGCGTCGAGCCCGGAGGGCACGCCGCCGATCCTGCTGCACCACGTGAAGCACAACCAGGTGCTGCACGAGCAGGTGGTGCTCCTCTCGATCCAGGTGACGAACGTGCCGGAGGTGCCGGCGGAGCGGCGCACGACGGTGATCCCGCGGGGGGAGGGGATCTACCAGGTCACGGCGTGTTACGGCTTCATGCAGACGCCGAACGCGCCGTCGGTGCTCGAGGGGTGCAAGCGGCACGGGCTCGACATCGATCTCGGGAGGACGAGCTACTACCTCGGCAGGGAGACGCTGCTGACGACCGGGCGCTCGAAGATGTCCCGGTGGCGCAAGGGGCTGTTCGCCTTCATCTCGCGGAACGCGCGGCCAGCGACGGCGTACTTCGGTCTGCCGCCGAACCGCGTGGTCGAGCTCGGAATGCAGGTCGATTTTTAGGGGTGGGCGCGGGGCTCAGGGCCCCGTGTACCGTGCGCGCGGCCGGAGCATGTACCCCGCCTCCCGCTGCTCGAACGCGTGGGCGATCCAGCCGGCGGCGCGCCCCACCGCGAAGAGCGCCGCCGCCGTGCCGGCCGGCAGGCCGAGCGCGGCCGCGATCGCGACGAGGCCCAGGTCGAGCGACGGCGGATCGAGGCCGGCGTCGCGCAGCGCGTCGACGAGCGCGAGCACCGTGCGCAAGGCCGCGCTCTGCGGGGCGAGCGCGCGGGCCGTGTCGAGCAGCAGCTGGGCGCGGGGGTCGCCCTCGGGGTAGAGCCTGTGCCCGACGCCGGCGATGGGCTCGCCGCGGCGCAGCCGCTCGTGGACCGCGGCGGCGGCGCGCTCGGGCCGGCCTGCCTCGGCGACCAGGGCCTCCACCCGGTCGGTCATGCCGCCGTGCCTCGGGCCGGAGAGCGCGGCGAGCCCCGCGCTGACGCAGGCGTAGAGGTCGGCGCCGGTGGAGGCGGCCACCCGGACCGCGAACGTCGAGGCGTTCAGCTCGTGATCGGCCGAGACCAGGAGCGCGCGGTTCACGGCGCGCTCGGCCTTCTTCGAGGGGTTCGCGCCGAGGGCGATGAGCAGCCGCCGCGCCGCCCCGTCGGCCTCGATGGCGTCGGTCGCCCTGCGCGCGTCCCGCCCGAGGCCCACGAGCGCCGCGAGCGATCGCACGAGGGCCCGCGCCCGCGCGCGCTCCGCGTCGCCCGTGGGGATGCGCCCGTCGCCCGAGGGCGCGCCCACGTGGCGGGTCGCGTCGTGCGCGCCGAGCGCGGGCACCACGAGCGCGAGCGCGACGAACGGCGGCGCGCCCTCCGGCAGGAGCGCCGCGAGCTTGGCCGGGCGGACGCTCAGCCGGCCTGGCCGCGCCGTCGGCGCGCCCTCCGCCGGCAGCTCGCCGGTCCAGAGCAGCTCGGCGACCGCCTCGAAGGGCACGTCGTCGAGCGCCAGCGCGACCGCCTCCTTGCCCCGGTAGACGGGCCCGCGCGGGCCGATCGCGGTGAGCGCCGACTCGAGCACCGGCTCGCCCCACCGGAGCGCCTCGGCGGCGACCGGGCCGTGGCCGGCGCGCGCGTCGTGCCGCGCCTTGAGCCGCTCGATGTCCGCCCGGAGATAGAGCCGCGCGCGCCCTCGCCCGCCGGGCACCCCCCGGAGCACGCCCCGGCTCGCGTACGCGTAGAGCGTCTCCCGCTTCACGCCGAGCAGCTCCGCCGCCTCGGCGCCGGTCACGTACGCCGAGGGCCGCTGCCCCGAGTCAGGTAGATCCACCATGAGCGCCCATCAACGTTGCATCCATCCTGTCTTCCGATGCACGAGGCGCCAGCGTCGCGCGCGCCGGCGACACCCGTCCCTCTTAACACCGCCCTCCTCGGCTTCCTCCGGGATTCTTCCTCGACGCGCTTCGAGACCGTGCATGGTTGATTGTACAATCAAGGTTGATCAACCTCGTGCGGTGCCCAAGATGTCGTCAGCGGAGGTGATCGGAATGAGGGATGTGGCGGCGCCGCTCGCGAGCGGCCTGGAGGGCGTGGTGGTGGCGGAGACGCGGCTCTCGGAGGTGGACGGAGAGCGGGGGAGGCTCACCCTGGCGGGCCATGACGTCGAGGCGCTCGCCGGCGGCGGCGGGGTGACCTTCGAGGACGCGTGCGGGCTGCTCTGGGGCGGCGCGTTGCCCGGGGCGGCGGAGCGGGAGTCGATCCGGCGAGCGATCGCCGAGGGGCGGACGAGGGCCTTCGCGCTGCTCGGGCGGCTCGGGGACGCGCTCCAGGCGGGCGACGGGATGGATGCGCTCCGCGCCGCGGTCGCGCACCTCTCGGGCGACGTCCCGCCCGCGGCGATCGCCGGGGCGGTCGCGACGTTCGCGGCGGCGTGGGCGCGGCGCTGCGCGGGGGAGGCGCCGGTCGCGCCCGATCCGGCGCTCCGGCTCTCGGCCGACTACCTGCGCATGGCGCGGGGGGCCGCGGCGAGCGAGGCCGAGGCGCGCGAGCTCGACACGTACCTCGTGACGGTCTCGGATCACGGCATGAACGCGTCCACCTTCACCGCGCGCGTGGTCACCTCGACGGGGTCGGACGCGATCTCGTCGGTGGTCGCGGCGATCGGCGCGCTGAAGGGGCCGCTCCACGGCGGCGCGCCCGGACCAGTCCTCGACATGCTGGACGCGATCGCGGCGAAGGCGGGCGAGGGCGGCGCGCCGCCCCCGGGCTGCGCCGAGCGCTGGATCCAGGCCGAGCTCGCGGCGGGCCGGCGGATCATGGGCATGGGCCACCGGATCTACCGGGTGAGGGATCCGCGGGCGGCGGTGCTCGAGCGGGCGATCGAGCGGCTCGAGCGGACGGCAGGCGGCGCGCGGAGCGCCCGGCTCGCGCTGGCGCGTGAGGTCGAGCGGGCGGCCGAGGCCGCGCTCCGCGCGCGGCACCCGGAGCGCCCGCTGCGCGCGAACGTCGAGTTCTACACGGCGGTGCTGCTCGACGCGCTCGGGCTGCCACGCGCGCTCTTCGCGCCGACCTTCGCGGTGGGCAGGGTCGCGGGCTGGTGCGCGCACATCGACGAGCAACGGCGCGCGGGGCGGCTCATTCGCCCGAGCTCACGCTACGTCGGGGGCGTCCCCGGAGCGGCAGCTCCGCCGCATTGAGGCGTCGGGCCCGCCGCGTGCGCGGCGAGGCTGCTGGCAGGAGCGCTGGTCGTCGCCGGCCATGAGGTCGACCTGCCCAGGTCGGACTTATTGAAGAGCCCGTGGCGGCATTCGCTTCATCCACGCCGTCCTGCCATCCTATCCGCACAGAAATTGCCGGAGAAGCCGTTCCACAGCCCTGGAAGGACAAAAGGAGAACGCGCCGGGCGCAGGTAGGACGTTGTTCGTCCTGCAAAGTTGGCAGCCTCGCGGGGCACTGTTATCGTGTTCAGTATGTCGTCCGCCGCTCTTGCCGCTCCGCTTGCCCGGGACCTCCTGCGCCATACCCTCCCCGAGTTCGAAGCGCGCGCCAAGACGCTCCCGCTCGGTCTGCGGGAAATCAACGACGCGCTCCCGGAAGGGGGGCTGCCGCGCGGGGGGGTGGTGGAGCTCGCCGCGCCGCGGGGGCTGGGGCGGTCCACCTCGCTCGCCCTCTCCGCGTGCGCGTCGGCGCAAGCGGAGGCGCGGCTGCGCGGGACGAGCGCGACGGCGGGGGCGTGGTGCGCGTGGATCGACCCGAGCGGCTCGCTCTTCGCGCCGGCGGTCGCGCGTGCGCAGGTCGATCTGAGCCGGCTGCTCGTGGTGCGGCCCCCGCCGGAGGTGCTCGCGAAGGTCGCGGTCCGGATGGCGATGAGCCGGGCGTTCGCGGTGCTCGTGATCGACGTGGCCGGGGTCCCGGGGGCCTTCGGCCAGGGCGCGGGGAAGGGGGAGCGGAGCGCGCCCGGGGCGGGGCGCCGCGAGGAGGACCTCGCGCGCTGGGTCAACGTGGTGCGCAAGCTCGCCCTGGCGATCGAGGGGAGCGACGGGACGATCCTGCTCCTCACCGATCGCCAGGCGGCGCGGCCGATGCCCTTGCCGGTCGCGATGCGGCTGGAGCTCGAGCAGGTCGCCGAGAACCGGTTGATGGTCCGCGTCGCCAAGGACCGCCGAGGGCGCGTGACCTCGCCGACGCCTGTGGTGCTCGGGGAGCGGCTCGGGGACAAGGCAGAGCGGACGGCGGGCGGCGAGCCGCGGCCCGCGCTGTCGCGGGCGTGAGGGAGGAGAGGCGATGGCGGTGAGGCGCATTGTGGCGATCGTGCTCCCGCAGCTCGCGTGCGAGCTGGTGAAGCAGCGCGGGCCGGTCTCGCCGAGCGGGAAGGCGCCGCTCGCGGTGATCCTCGGCGGCGAGGAGGACCGCCGCGCGGCGCTCGCCCCGCGGCCCGAGCGCGAGCCGCAGGCGCCGGCGGCGGTGATCGACGTGGTCGACGACGAGGCGAGGCGGTACGGGGTGAGGCCGGGGCAGAAGGTCGTCGAGGCGGCGGCGCTGGTCGCCCACCTCGCGATCCACCGGGTGACGTTCGCCGAGATCGACGCGGCGCTCGGCCGGGTCGCCGAGGTGGCGCTCGGGCTCGGGGCGACGGCGGCGATCCAGCTCGGCGAGCAGGGCGCCCCGCGCGCCGGTGCGGCGCGGGCGAGCCGCGCTCCCGAGCGCGCCGCGAGCGAGGCGCGGAGCCCCTGGGGCGACGGCCCGTACGACACGGTGTGGCTGGACATCACCGGGGCGTCGCACCTCGTCGGCGGCGAGGAGGCGCTGCTCGGCGAGCTCGGCGAGCGCGTCGCGGCGCTCGGCCACCGGGCGCGGCTCGCGATCGCCGACGGGCCGCGGCTCGCGCAGGCGCTCGCGCGCTTCGGCGCGCACGCGGACGGCGGGGGAGGGGCGGAGGCCCCGATCGCGCCGCCGGGCAAGGGGGCGCAGGCGATCGGGCCCTTGCCGGTGCAGGCGCTCCCGGTCGAGCGCGAGGTGGCGAGCTTCCTCGTCCGGCTCGGCGTGCTCCGCGTCGAGGATCTCGCGCGCCTTCCGCGGGCGCAGGTGGCGGCGCGGCTGGGTCCGCGGACGGCCGACGTCATGGAGCTCCTCGCCGGCCGCGATCCCGTGCCGCTCCTGCCGTTCGAGGTGCCCCGGCTGCTCGAGGAGGAGGTGCTCTTCGACGAGCCGATCGAGAGCGCCGAGTCGCTCCTGTTCGTGCTGCGCGGCATGACGTCGCGGATCGCGTCGCGGCTCGCCGCGCGCGGGGAGGCGTGCGGGCGGCTCAACGTGGCGATCGCCTACGATCGCTCGATCGCGCGGCTCCGCCTCGGCGAGCGCGAGGACGACGGCGCCGCCGCGGCGCTCCTGGAAGACGACGGGCGCGGCCCTTCGCTGCGCTTCCACGTCGACATGCCGGTGCCCCTCTCGGACGCGGGCGATCTGCTCCGCCCGCTGAAGGCGAGGCTCGAGCGGATCGAGCTCGCGGCGCCCGCGGTGGGGGTCCACGTCATCGCCTCGCGCATCGCGCGGGCCCGCCGGGTGCAGCTCGATCTGTCGCGCGACCGGTCGGCCGATCCCGACAGCCTGCCGGCGCTCCTGGCCGAGCTCTCGGCGGAGATCGGCCAGGAGCGGGTGGGCATCCTGGAGATCGCCGACGCGCACCGCCCCGAGGCGCGCTCGCGGCTCGTGCCGGCCTCAGGCGAGGCGGCCATGACGCGCGCGTCCGCCGCGGCCCGCGCGCGCGCCGCGGCGGATCGGGGTGCGGCGGAGCAGGCGGGCGGCGCCGACGCGCCGGCGCTGGAGCCCGCGCGGCTCCTCGCGCAGCCGATCCCGCTGGGTCGGGTGGGGCGCGGGGCGATCGTGGCCGTCGACCGGCATCTTTACGCGATCGAGCGGCTCTCCTTCGTGATGCGGATCGACGCGGTGGAGTGGTGGACGCCCACGCCGGCGTCGCGCGATTACGCGCGCGCCTGGCTCGTCTCGGGCTCTCCGTCCGGCAAGGCCGCCCCGGCGCGCCTCGGCGAGCTGCGCCCTCCTCGAGACGGCGCGAGCGCGAGCTCCTGCGGCGAAGCGTGGATCTACGTCGACCGCGCGACGGGCGAGGCCTTCCTGCAGGGGTGGTGCGAGTGAGCGCCGGCGCGTCGGTCCCGTTCGTGGAGCTCTGCGGCCGCTCCTGCTTCTCTTTCCTGGAGGGCGCCTCGCACCCCGAGGAGCTCGTGCACCGCGCCAAGGAGCTCGGCCTCGAGGGGCTCGCGCTCTGCGATCGCGACGGGATCTACGGCAGCGTGCGCGCGCACACGGCGGCGAAGAAGGTCGAGCAGCGGGTGATCGTCGGGGCCGAGCTGACGCTGGGCGCGCCGCGCGGGGGCGCCGAGCGCGCGCCGGAGGTCCGGCCGTCGGTGGTCCTCCTGGTCGAGGACAGCGAGGGTTACGCGAACCTCTGCCGCCTGCTCACGATCGCGCACGCGGAGTGCGAGAAGGGGATGGCGAGCATCTCGGCGGAGGCGATCGCGGCGGCGCAGCGGGGCCTCTCCGCGATCGTGCCGCTCGATCCTCTCGTGCCCGCGGGCGTCTCCGGCGCGCTCCTCGGCACGCTGCGCGACGCGTTCGGCGAGCGCGCGCTCGTCGCGACCTGGAAGCACCTCGACCGCCGGGACGGCGAGCGCGTCGCGGCGGCCCTCGCGGCGGAGCGCCGCTACGGCCCCTGCGTGGTGGCGACGGCGCGCCCGCTCTATCATCACCCGTCGCGCAAGCCGCTCGCGGACGTGCTCGCGTGCATCCGGACCAAGACCACGCTCGATCAAGCGGGGACGCGGATCGCGCCGAACGCGGAGGCGTACGTGCGGTCCGGCGCGCAGATGGCGGCGCTGTTCCGCGATCATCCGGCCTGGGTCGCGCGCACGGTGGAGGTCGCGTCCCGCTGCCGCTTCTCGCTGTCCGAGCTCCGCTACAGCTTCCCGAGCGACGCCCTCTGCATGCCAGGGGAGACGTCGGATCAGGCGCTGCGCCGCCTCACCGAGGAGGGCTGCCGCGACCGTTACCCGGAGGGGGCGCCGCCTCCGGTGCGCGCGCAGATCGAGAAGGAGCTCGCCTTGATCGCGAAGCTCGGCGTGGCGCCCTATTTCCTCAGCGTGCAGCAGGTCGTGAAGATCGCGCGCGCGCGGCAGATCCTCTGCCAGGGCCGCGGGAGCGCGGCGAACAGCGCTGTGTGCTTCGTGCTCGGCGTGACGGCGGTGGACCCGGCCCGGTCGAGCCTGCTCTTCGAGCGCTTCCTGTCAGAGGAGCGCCACGAGCCTCCGGACATCGACGTCGATTTCGAGCACGAGCGCCGGGAGGAGGTGATCCAGGCGATCTACGAGATGTACGGGCGCGACCGGGCGGCGATGGTCTCGGAGGTGATCGCCTACCGCGGCAAGAGCGCGCTCCGCGAGGTGGGCAAGGCGTTCGGTTTCTCGACGGATCAGGTCGATCGGCTGAGCGGCCTCGTGCTTCACCACGAGGCGGACATCACCGAGCAGCGGGTCAGCGAGGCGGGCCTCGATCCGGATGACGTGCGTGTCCGGCAGGCCGTCATGATGGCGAGCGCGCTCGAGGGCTTCCCGCGCCACCTCTCGATCCACGTGGGCGGCTTCGTGCTGTCGTCGGAGCCGCTGCACCAGGTGGCTCCGGTCGAGCCTGCGCGGATGGAGGGCCGCACGGTGATCCCGTGGGACAAGGACGATCTCGACGATCTCGGCTTCTTCAAGATCGACGTCCTGGCGCTCGGCATGCTGACGGCGATCCGCAAGGCGCTCGGTATGATCCACTCGGACCGGTACGCCGGGCTCGCGGGTCCCTTGGTCCACGCGGCACGGGACCCCGCGTCCGCGGGTCCCTTGGTCGACGCGGCAGGGGATCCTGCGCCCGCGGCGGTCTCGCTCCACGCGGGCCGAGGCGCCGCGTTCGATCCGATCGCGGCGCTCGCGCAGATCCCGCCGGAGGACCCGGCTGTCTACGAGGCGATCGGCCGGGCCGACACGGTGGGGGTGTTCCAGATCGAGAGCCGCGCGCAGATGGCGATGCTCCCGCGGCTGAAGCCGAACAAGTTCTACGATCTGGTGATCGAGGTGGCGATCGTGCGCCCCGGGCCCATCCAGGGCGGGATGGTGCACCCCTACCTGCGCCGGCGGACGGGGCAGGAGCCGCCGGTGTCCCCGCACCCGTGCCTGGATCCCATCCTGGAGCGCACGCTCGGCGTTCCGCTCTTCCAGGAGCAGGTGATGCAGATCGCGATGGTCGGCGCGGGCTACACGCCGGGCGAGGCCGACCAGCTGCGCCGCGACATGGCGGCGTGGAAGAAGCACGGGCGCCTGGAGCGGCACCGCGGGCGGCTCATCCAGGGCTTCGCCGAGCAGGGGATCTCGGCGAAGTTCGGGGAGATGCTCTACCAGCAGATCCAGGGCTTCGGGGAGTACGGCTTTCCGGAGTCGCACGCGGCGAGCTTCGCGCTCCTCGTGTACGCGTCGGCCTGGCTCAAGGTCCACCACCAGGCGGCGTTCACCTGCGCGCTGCTCAACGCGCAGCCGATGGGGTTCTACAGCCCGTCGGCGCTGGTGCAGGACGCGCAGCGGCACGGCGTGGAGGTGCGGCCTGTGTGCGTGGTGCAGAGCGCGTGGGACGCGACCCTGGAGCCTTCCGCCGAGCCCTCGGCGGGCCCGGCGCTGCGGCTCGGCATGCGGCTCGTGAAGGGGCTCGGCGAGGCGGCCGTGGCGGCGATCGTGGCGGCGCGCGAGGAGGCGCCGTTCACGAGCCTCCCGGATCTCGTGAGGCGCACGGAGCTGAAGAAGAACGAGGTGGAGGCGCTCGCAGAAGCGGGCGCGCTCGCCGCGCTGGTGCCTGCCCGGAGAGAGGCGCTCTGGCGCGCGCGCGCCCCCCGCGTGGAGGGGTTGTTCGAGGGCGTTCCGATCGAGCAGGACCGGGACGTCGGGCTCCCTCCGCTCAGGCCGCTGGAGCAGCTCGCGCTGGACTACGGGCGCGTGGGTCTGTCGCTGCACGACCACCCGATGCGGCACGTGCGGCGGGCGCTCAAGCGGCGGCGCGGTGCCGGGCGCGTGCGGACCGCCGAGGAGATCAAGGCGGCGCGCGACGGGGAGAGCGTGCGGGTCGCCGGGATGGTGGTCGGACGCCAGCGGCCGGCGACCGCGAGCGGCGTGACGTTCATGACGCTCGAGGACGAGACCGGCGTGGTCAACGTCATCGTCCAGCGGCAGGTCTTCGCAGAGTACGAGCACGTGGCGAGGAACGCGGCGCTCTTGCTCGTCGCCGGGCGGATCGAGCGGCAGGGCCAGGTGATCCACGTGCTCGCGCGCGAGCTCGATCGGCTGGAGCTGCCCAGCGGCGAGGAGATCGCGCTCAAATCGCGCGACTACCGCTGAGGGCGCGCCGACGTCGCGCTCCCGGACCGCAGGGCGATCGGCGGCGCGTGAGGAGAGCTCGCGCGCTCGTCAGAGGGGCGGCGACGACCTCGTCGACGCGAGCGCGCTCGTCAGCGGGCGGCGACGACCTCGTCGACCAGCGAGAGCAGCGTCGCCGCGTCGAACGGCTTCAGGAGCAGCCGGGCGTTGACCTGCTGCAGGAACGCCTTGCTGCGCTCCGTGAAGGCGCCTCCGGTCAGGAACACGACACGGCGCTGCTGCTCGGGCGCGTGCTCGGCAAGCGAAGTGTAGAAATCCATTCCCGTCATATCGGGCATCATGAGGTCGCACAGGATGGCGTCGTAGCGCTCTCCGGCGCGGATCCGGCTGAGCGCGTCGCGCGCGCTCGCGGTCGCGATCGTCTCGTGCCGTGGCTCGAGCGTCCCCGCGATCGCCCGCGTGAGCAGCGGCTCATCGTCGATGATGAGGACCCGCTGCCGCTGCGCCGCCTCCGGCGTGAGCGTGTCGAGGCTGCCGTTCTCGCACGGCCACCTCGACGCGCACGAGCCGGGCGCAGCGGAGGCGGGCGCCTCGCCGGCCGTGGCGGCGGGGAGGACGAGGCGGAACGTGCTCCCCTTGCCGGGGCGGCTGTCCACCTCGATCCGACCCCCCAGCGCCGTGACGATGGAGTGGCAGATCGCGAGCCCCAACCCGAGCCCTTCGCCAGCTTCCTTGCTCGTGTAGAACGGCTCGAAGATCCGCTCGAGCGACTCGGGCACGATCCCGGCGCCCGTGTCGCGCACCTCGACGACGACCGACCCCTCGGCGTCGCAGCGGGTCGAGAGCTCGATCTCGTTCTGCTCGGCGAGCCCCTCGGGGATGGCCTGCGCGGCGTTCACGATGAGGTTCAGGAAGGCCTGCGCGAGCCGCGGCTCGTTCGCCTGGACGGGCGGCACCTCCTGGAAGCTCCGGACGACGCGGGCGCGGTGCCGGATCTCGTTCATCGCCATGTGGACGCAGGAGTCGAGCACCCGCCGGGGGTCGACCGGCCCGCGTCGGTCCTCCTCGGCGCGCGAGAAGCTGTGGAGATCGCGCACGATGAGCCGCACCCGCTCGGCGCCCTCGCGCGCGTCCTCCAGCAGGCTCAGCACGTCGGAGAGCTCGCTCGATGGAGCGCGGCCGTCGCCGTGAGAGCGCGCCCAGGGACCGCCGCGCGCAGCGCTATTCCGGCGATCGAGCGAGCCGATGCGCCGGATGGCCGCGTCGACGTTCGTGATGACGAACGCGAGGGGGTTGTTGATCTCATGGGCGACGCCGGCGGCCAGCGTGCCGACGCTCGCCATGCGGCCGGCGCCGACGAGGCGGGCCTGCGTCTGCGCGAGCGCCTGGCGCGAGGCGGCGTCGCGCGCGGCGCGCTCGCGGACGACGGAGAGCCGCGCCCGGGGGCCCGCGCCGTCGCCGCCCGCGAGCAGGAAATCGCTCGCGCCGGCCGCGAGGATGCCGTCGATGTCCCCGTCGCGCTCGGTGATCGCGAGGACGAACACCGCATCGCCGCCGGGCTGCGCCCGCACGCGGCCGCAGAACGCGGCGGCGCTGGCGGGCTCGCTCCAGTCGACGGCGAGCACCGGCGGCGCCTCGCTCAGGCACCGCTCCAGGGCGCGCGCGGGATCGGAGGTGACGCCGACGTCCGGCACGTGACGTCGGATCAGCGCTTCGAATCGCTCGCTCGCCGCGGCGCGCCCGCGGAGGAGCAGGATGGCGGCCGGCTCCGCGCAGCCCATCGACGTCCTCTCAGCTGTCCTTCGAAGACCCGTTTCAGGAGTCCTTCGAAGATCCTTTACCGCATCTCCATCCCGGCGTGCAGGCATGGTGATCCGTTCCGCTGCGCCTGCCAGGCGCCTCGCCGGTCTCCTTCGAGCCGCGCGCCAGCCAGTCGGCTCGCCCGCTTCGCGTGGCTATCGAGGGCTGGCCGTCGCGTCGTCGTCCGGATCGCCGTCATCGGCGACCCTCGTCGCGCCGTCCGTGAGCGGCGGGTACAGGCTCTCGACGAACTTCCCGGAGAGCCGCCCCGCGAGGTGTGCATCCATCCGCGCCAGCGCCTCGCGCAGCCGATCGATCTCGGCCGAGAGCGCTGCCTTGAGCGGCTGGCGCTGCGCCTGTTCCATCCAGGCGAGCTCCACAAGCGCTTCCTCAAGGTGCGCGCGCGCCGCACCGCCCGCCTCGCCCGCCTCGGGTTCTCGGACCAGATACTCCGCGACGCGCACGCGCCCGCGGTAGCGGACCCGCATCCGCTCGAGGAAATCCCGGTACGGCTTCACCGCCCCGCTGAGCGCCTGCACCGCCGCCGCGAGCGCGCTCGCCTCGCTCTGGAGCGCCTCGCGATCGGCGCCGGAGAGCGCCGGGTTGTGCTCGACGTGGGCCTCGAGCGTCGCCAGCACCTCCCGGGCCCAGCGGAGGTGCCGGAGCCCCGAGGCGCCGCGCGACAGGCGCCGCCCGGCCCCCCCGTCCGCGCTCACGCCACCGCCGCCGCCGGCGCCGCCTCGCGCTCCGGGCGCTTCGCCGTCTCGTTGATCTTCACGCTGACGAGCTTCGAGACGCCGGGCTCCTGCATCGTCACGCCGTAGAGCACGTCGACCGACTGCATCGTGCGCTTGATGTGCGTGATGAGGATGAACTGCGAGTGGCTCGTCATGCTCCGGATCCCCTCGTTGTAGCGGGCCACGTTCGCCTCATCGAGCGGCGCGTCGACCTCGTCGAGGATGCAGAACGGCGACGGCTTGAACTGGAAGATCGCGAAGATGAGCGACACCGCGGTGAGCGCCTTCTCGCCGCCGCTCATGAGCTCGATGTTCCCGAGCTTCTTGCCCGGCGGCTGCGCGAGGATCTCGATCCCCGTCTCCAGCATGTCGTCGGGGTTCGTCAGCCTGAGCTCCGCCTGCCCTCCGCGGAACATCTTGGGGAACAGCGCCTTGAAGCGCGCGTTGATGCCGTCGTACGTCGTCTTGAAGAGCCGCTTCGACTCGCGGTTCATCTGGGCGATCGCCTTCTCGAGGTCGTCGAGCGCCTTCTCGAGATCGGCCTTCTGGCTCGAGTAGTACGTGTACCGCTCCTCGGCCTCGGCGTGCTCGCGCACGGCGTCGAGGTTGACGGGGCCCATGCGGTCGAGCAGCTCCGTCAGCTCCTGGATGCGCGCGCGGTGCGAGGCGTCGGCGGGCGGCCGCTTGTGGTAGTCGCCGACCACGCGGGCGAGCTCCAGCCCGCGGAAGCGCTCGCGCACCCCCTCGATGAGGTGGTCGTGCTCGACCCGCAGCCGCTCCAGCGCGAGCTCGTGCTTGCGGAGCCGCTCCGACACCTCGGCCAGCTCCTGCCGCAGCCCGCGCAGGTCGGCCTCGCGCACCCCGTGCGCCTGCCGCGCCTCGTCCAGCGAGCGCCGCGCCTCGGTCAGCGCGGCCTGCGCCGCGTGCGCCTCGGCGACGGCGCGGACCAGCGCCTCGCGCGCGATCATGATCGTCGCCGCGGCCTTCCCCGCGCCCACGGCGCTCTCCGTCCGCTCCTGGTCGAGCCGGGCGATCCGGCCCCGGAGCTCGTTGCATGACCGCGTGAGCCGCTCGACCGTGCCCCGCGCCGCCGCGGCGCGCTCGCGCACGCGCGCGAGCTTCACCTTGCGCTCGGTCACGACCGACTGCTGCCCGAGCACCCGCTCGCGCCACTCGGCCGCGACCTGCTCGGCGTGCTCGAGGCCGGCCGCCGCCGCCTCGCGCGCCGCTCGCCCCGCCTCGAGCTTGTCGCGAGCCGCTTGCTGCTCGCTCCCGCCGGCGTCGAGGTTGTCGGCGAGGTCCTCGAGCTCGGAGCGCACCACGCCCTCGCGCTTCTGCGCCGCGGCGAGCTGCTCCTCCGCCCGGCGGAGATCCTTCTCGGCCGTCACGAGGGCGAGCTCTCCCTCGTGCGCCTCGCTCCGCGCCCGCTCCAGCGCCGTCCCCACCTCGGTGATGCGCAGGCGGAGCTTCTGCTGCGCGTCGAGCAGCGCCGTCACCTCCTCCGACTTGGTCGCGACGAACTCGTGCAGCGCGCGCATCTCCCGCTTCTGCTCGATCATGCCGGCCGCGACCGCGTCGCCCGAGCCGCCGCTCACCACGCCGTCCTCGCGGAGGACGGTGCCGTCGAGCGTCACGAGCGTGCACCCCGCGCCCTCCGCCGCGAGCCGCGCCGCGACCTCGGCGGAGGCGACGACCACCGCGTCCCCCACGAGCGCGCGCGCCAGCGCCTCGTCCTCGGGGGCGAAGACGAGCCGGTCCACGAGCGGCCCGAGCACGCCCTCCCCGCGCGGCGGCCGCCGCGCCGCGCCGGCCACGAACGAGGGCCGCGCCGCGATCACGCTCGCCCGCCCGCGGTTGTTCTTCGACAGATCCGCGAGCAGCGCGATCCCGCGCTCGACGTCGCTCACGACCGCGCACTGCAGCCGGTCCCCGAGCAGCCCCGCGAAGGCCGCTGTCAGCTCGGCCGGCGCCTCGATCCGGTCGGCCACGAGCCCGAGCAGCGCCGGGTCCTTGGTCTTGAGGAGGTTCTTCACCCCGGCGCCGACGCCCTCCAGCCGCGCGTGCAGCTCCTCGAGCGCGCGGAGCCGGTTGCGCCGCTGCCCGAGCTCGTTCTTTGCGTGCTCCACGGCGCGGTCGCTCGATACCGCCTGCTCGCGCAGCGCCTTCATCTCTGCGTCGAGCCGCGTCCGCTCCTCCGCCGAGATCCGCTTCCCGTCGGCGAGCTCCGCCACGTTGCGCGTCAGCGACGAGCGCCGCCGCTCGAGCTCCTCCGACTCGTACATCAGCCGCCCGAGCTCGTCCTCGAGCTTCGCCCGCCGCTGGCTCATCTCCGTCATGCGCCGATCGAAGCCGGCGAGCGACGCCTCGGCGGCCGCGACCGCCGCGGTGGCCTCGGCGGCCCGTCGGCGCAGGGCGGCGACCTCGTGCTCGGCGGTCCGCTCTCCGTGGCGCAGCTCCTCGAGCCGCTCGTGCTGCTCGAGCGCGAGCTCGCTCTCCCGCGCCTCTTCCTCGTCGACGCCGGCGAGCTGCGCCTCGAGCTGCGCCTTCTCTGCGCTGAGCTCCTCGACCGTCTTCTCGAGCTCCCCCTGCTCCTTGGCCGCGGTGACGAGCCGCTCCTCGAGGTGCCGCAGGCGGTCGCGCGCCCGCGCGATCTCCGCCTCGTGGGTGCGCACCTGGTTGTCGGCCGCGAACGCCTCGTTCTGCGCGCGCTCGGCCCGCTCCTCACAGGCGAGGGCCTCGAGCCGGGTGACCTCGATCTCGGCCTCGCGCGCCGAGAGCGCGGTGCGCGACGCCTGCTCGCGCTCCGCGTGCGCGGCCCTGCCGAGCGACTCGTGCTGCGTGAGCACCGTGATCTCGAGGAGCTTGTGCGACGCCTCGTGGAGCACGAGGTCCTCCAGCTCCTTGCGGTAGTTGACGTACCGCTCGGCCTTGGCCGCCTGGCGCTTCAAGGACGCGAGGTTCCGCTGGATCTCGGAGACGATGTCCCCCACGCGGAGCAGGTTCTGCCGCGTCTGGTCCATCTTCTGCTCGGCCTGCTTCTTCCTGGCCTTGTATTTCGTGATGCCGGCGGCCTCCTCGATGAGCATTCGCCGGTCCTCGGGGCGCGCCGAGACGATGAGCCCGATCTTTCCCTGCTCGATGATGGAGTAGGCCTTCGTGCCGACGCCGGTGCCGAGGAAGAGGTCGGTCACGTCCTTGAGCCGGACCTGGGTCTTGTTGATGAGGTACTCGCTCGTCCCGTCGCGGAAGAGCCGGCGCGTCACCGCGATCTCCGCGTAGTCCCGGTACTCCAGCGGCAGCTGTGACGCCGCCGTCGGCTCGCTGTTGTCGAAGGTGAGCGTCACCTCGGCCATCCCGTGCTGGGCGCGGGTCTCGGAGCCGTTGAAGATGACGTCCGACATCGACTTGCCGCGCAGGTGCTTCGCGCTCTGCTCCCCGATCGCCCACCGGATGGCGTCGACGATGTTCGACTTGCCGCAGCCGTTGGGACCGACGATGCCCACCACGTCCGTATCGAAATGGACCACCGTCCGGTCGACGAACGATTTGAACCCGCTGATCTCGAGCTTACGAATGCGCATGACGTCCCCGGGACCGGCCGGGCGGGCTTAAACGTATCGTCACAGCACGCCACGTACCGTCACAACTGGCGTCTCGGGGTCTACGTGGGCTGGCGCCGCGCGGCAAGAGCGGAATCCTGGCTCCTCACGCGCACCGAGGACCAGGTCTTGCGCATCCCGCTGGTGCAGCGATGTCCGAAGCGCAAGGTGTGCTTCTGGCAGCCGCCTTGACAGGTGGCTAACGTGGCCATACTCCTCGGGTTGTTCCGAGGAGTAGAAACGTCATGCCCACTTACGAGTACGCCTGCACATCTTGCGCGCATGAATGGGAGGCCGAGCAGTCCATCAAGGAGGCCGCGCTCTCGGAGTGCCCGTCGTGCCTCAACGCGACAGCCCGGCGACAGATCTCGCGCGGCACGGGATTCATCCTCAAGGGCAGTGGCTGGTACTCCGACCTCTACTCCTCGGGGTCGAACAAGCCGCCCGCGAAGTCGGACGGGGGGTCGGGCAGCTCCTCAGGGTCGGAGGGGGCGAGCTCGGACTCCGGGTCGAGCAGCGCCTCGCCGGCGGGCGGCAACACCAAGAGCGACTCCAGCGCGTCGTCCGCCTCCGCGGCGGCCTGACGCCAACTCGGCGAGCAGCGACGGGGGTGTGGCCAGCGCGGCGCAGCGCGCGGTGGCGCCGTCGTGGTGCGCCGGTAGTGCTGCGTGCCCACCGGCGCCGGGCGCGGTGCTAGGGTGCCCTGGATGGATGAGAGAAAGCGACTTGAGGAGCTCCGCCGGCAGCTCACGGAGCTGGATCAAGAAATCCTTCGCAGCATCGAGCGGCGGGCTCGCATCGCGCACGAGCTTGCCAAGTTGAGGACAGGCACGGCCCGGTTCGCCCCCACGGCCGACGCAGCCCACATGCAGGCGCTCGAGCGCGCCGCGACGCCGCCGTTCCCGCAGCGCGCGGTGCGGCCGATCTTCGTCGCCATCGACGCGGCCTCGCGCGCGTTCGAGGTCGCGCCCCGGGTGGCGTACCTGGGGGCCGAGGGCGACTATGGCTGGACCGCGGCGCACGATCACTTCGGGATCGGAGGCGAGTTCGTCCGCGCCGACAGCCCCCTCGCCGCCATCGAGGAGGTCGCGCGCTCGCGCGCAGACTTCGCGGTGGTCCCGTACGAGTCGTTCAAGGAAGGGCCGATCTTCCCGACGATCCAGGCGATCGGCGGCGCCGATCTCAAGGTGGTCGGCGAGCGCCAGCTGGTGCAGGCGCTCGACCTCGTGAACCGGACGGGCAACCTCGCCGACGTCGAGCGGGTGTACTCCTCTCCTCAGGACCACGTGGCCTGCGTGAACTACCTCGAGCTCCAGCACCCGCGCGCGCTGGTGCTCGACGTGCGGGGCCCGCAGGCCGCCTGGGATCTCGCGGCGGAGAACGAGGGCAGCGCCGCCATCGTCCCCCGCGGCTTCGCGGGCGGGCAGGAGCTCAGGGTCGCCCGCGAGAACGTCGGCGACGAGGGGGAGCTCCGGATCCGCTACGCGGTGCTGTCCCGGCTCCCGTCGCCGCGCTCGGGCCACGACGCCACGGCGGTCCTCTTCAGCGTCCACGATCGGCCCGGCGGGCTCCACGACATCCTCCAGCACTTCAAGGAGCGCAGCTGCAACCTCCGGCGGGTCCACTCCCGCCCCGTGCCCGGCGAGGGCTGGGACTACGTGTTCTACGTGGAGGTCAGCGGACACACGACCGATCGGGCGCTCGTCGCGGCGCTCGAGGGCGTGAAGCGCGAGACGAAGATGCTGAAGATCATCGGCTCCTTCCCGCTGGAGCGCCCCGACCCGCCGCACGAGCGAGCTTGATGGCGAGCGTGATGGTGCGGACGCTGTTCCATTCCCGAGGCGCTGCCGCCCTGCGCCGCGCGGCGGGCGCGATCGCGATCGCGGCGCTCGCCCTCCAGGCGCTCGGCGGCTGCGGCGGCGCCGACGACAGCCTCGCGCTGGTCGGCGGAGAGAAGATCGACGCGACGGCGATCGATCGCGACCCCCTGGCCGTCCTTCCGAGCGGCGCGGTGATGCTCGGATACCTCGACCCGGCGGCCATGTTCACGTCCGGCCTGGGAGGCGAGGTCAACCAGATCGTCACGAGCCTGCTCCCGCTGGGCCCCGAGTCGAACTTCGTCCCGTCGCGCGACATCGTGAAGGTCTACGGCGGTCTCTATGCCATGCAGGGCGCGGACTTCTGCGCCGTGATGCAGGGCAACTTCGACGTCGACGCGATCCGCCGCTCCGCCGACGCCAGGTCGGTCACCGTGATCGGCGCGCCGCTCGTGAAGACGCGCTACGCGGACAACGATCTCTTCACGGCCGGCAACGTCGGCTTCGTCGTGCTCACGCCGCACACGATCCTCACCGGCAACGAGACCGGGATGCGGCGGGCCCTCGATCGGCTCCGCTCCGGCAAGCTGACGCGCTCCGTGCCTTCGTGGATGGTCGAGCTGCTCGGGACCAAGGGAGCGTCGTTCGCCGTGGCCGGCGACCTCTCGAGCCAGGCGGCGGTCGCGTCTGCGGCGGGGCAGTTCCCCTTCCTCGCGGGGCTCCAGTACGTGCGCGTCATCGGCAACTTCCAGCCGCCCGGGGTCAACTTCGCCGGCGCCCTCACGTACACGGACCCGCAGAGCGCGGCGAACGGCGCGGTCGCGCTTCGCAACCTCGAGCAGATCGCCAGGATCGCGACCCTGCTCTCCTCGTGGGGCTTCGGCTACGGCTCGGTCCCTCCGATGCAGGTCGCGCAGCGCGAGAGCGACGTCGCGTTCACGCTGCCCCTCGGCGAGGGGATCGTGCGCATGCTCCTCCGCACGGTCGCCGACACGGTGCGGAGCGTGGCGCTCGTGCGCTGACTCAAGCCTTGCGGAGCGGCGCGCGCGAGGGCGGCGCGGCGTGGGCGGGGTCGTCCGGCCACGCGTGCTTCGGGTAGCGGCGGCGGAGCTCCTTCGCGATGGCCGGATAGTGGCGCGCCCAGAACCCCGACAGATCGGTCGTGACCTGCACGGGGCGCTGGTTCGGCGCGCACAGGTGCAGCACGACAGGCACCCGGCCACCGGCGACGCGCGGCCCCTCCGCCATGCCAAAGAAGTCCTGCAGCCGGGACGCGAGCGACGGCGGCGCGCCCGCCGTGTACTCGAGGCGCGCCCGCCGGCCGCCGGGCAGGACGATCGACTCGGGGGCGAGCTCGGCGAGCGCTCGCGCCTTCGCGGGGCCCAGCGAGGCCTGCACGGCGCTCGAGAGGTCGGCGTCGCGGAGCTCGGCGAAGCTCCTGCGCCCGTCGCAGAGCGCCTCGAGCGCGGCGAGCACCGCGTCCTCGCCCACGTCGGGTAGCGCTGCGTCGGGGCAGTGCGCGCGCGCGAACGCGACCCGCAAGAGCCAGCTATCGAGGGCGTCGCCCTTCACGAACGCTCGCCACCCCTTCGCTCTCGCCTGCGCCGCGAGCTCCCGCGCCGCCGCTTCCGCCAGCGGACCGCTGGCGCCGGCGGCCGGCCGCGCCTCGTCGAGCACGAGGGCGTCGTACGACAGCCGGCGAACGACCTCGACGCGCTCCGCGGCGGCGTTCCACGTCGCCTCCGTCGTGTCCCGGATCGCGTCCGTGAAGAGGTCGAGCAGCCAGTCGGCCTCGATCGCGCTCGCCGCCCGGACGACCGTGCGCGCCGAGCGGCCCTCGCTGCGCTCCTCGATGTCGACCGCGACCACGAGATCGACCTCGTCGATGACGCTCGCCTCGGAGAGCGCGGCCGTCCCGCCGGCGGCGAGCACGACCTCCCGTCCGGTCCGACCCGTCGCGCTGGTCGGCCGGCGGAGGCGCCCGACCCGGTCGGGGTATCCGGAGAGGATCGCGATGCGCTGGGCGAGCTCGCGCGCCTCGACGGTCTCCGGCGGCGCGGCGCTCCGGTGATCGGCGAGCCGCGAGAGCTGCTTGCGCGTTCGCTCCACGATGAGCGCGCGCGCCGGGTCCACGCCCAGCCACCGCAGGCGGTCCGCCGCGAACCGCGCGCGATCCGCCTCCTCGAAGGCCTGGAGCGCGGCGAGCAGGTCGGAGCTGTGCCGCGCGTCGCTCCTCCGACCATGGGGCTCCCGCGCGCCCGACGGCGCGCCGAGGTCGCGCTCCGCGACGAGCGCCGCGAGCGTGCACCCGTCGCCGGCGACGCCTCGCCGCTCGGCCTCGACGATCATCCGCGCCTGACGCGGATGCGCCGGGAAGCGAAGCATACGCCGTCCGGTCGGCGTCACGCGCCGCCCCTCGTCGAGCGCGCCGAGCCGCACGAGCAGCGCCTCGGCCGCGGCGAGCCCGGCGGCGGGCGGCGCCTCCAGCCACCCGAACGCCTCGAGATCCGTGACCCCGGCGGCGCAGAGCTCGAGCACCGTCTCCGCGAGGTCGAGCCGGCGGATCTCGGGCGCCTCGTGCTCCGGCCGCGAGGCGAGATCCCCGCGCGTGTAGAGCCGGAGGCAGCGGCCGGGCCGCGTCCGCCCGGCGCGCCCCGCGCGCTGCGCCGCGGAGGCGCGGGCGATGGGCGCGACGCGGAGCGTCGGCAACCCCGACCACGGCGCGTGCGCGGCCACGCGCGCGAGGCCGCTGTCGACGACCGCGACGACACCATCGATGGTCACGGAGGTCTCGGCCACGTTGGTCGAGAGGATGATCTTTCGCCGATCCGCGGGGCGCACCGCGCGGTCCTGCTCGGCCGCGGACAGCGAGCCGTGGAGCGGCAGGAGCAGCAGGTCCTCGCTCTTCGCGATGGCTGCGCACGCTTCCATCGCCCGCCTGATCTCCGCGGAGCCGGGCAGGAACACAAGCACGTCACCGTCGAGCCCCTCCTCGATGAGCTGCCGCACCGACGACGCGACAAGGCTCTCGAGCGTCCTGTCGCCCCAGTGCGCCGGGGCGCGGCGGTCGCCCGCGGCGTGGGTCGACGGGCTCACCCGGGCGCTCGGCAGGTACTCGATCGCGACGTCGAACATCCGCCCCTCGGCGCGCAGGGTCGGCGCCACCGAGGCTCCCGCCGCTGTGGTTTCGTGGCCGCGCTCGGCCTCGGCCGCCGGGGCGGGCTGCGCCTCCGGCCCGCCGAGGAACGCCGCGATCGGCCCGGCGTCGAGCGTCGCGGACATCACCACGAGGCGGAGATCGGGCCGCGCGCCGCGCTGCAGGCGCCGGAGCAGCGCGAGCGCGACGTCGCCGGCGAGGTGCCGCTCGTGGAACTCGTCGAGCACCACGGCGCTCACGCCCCGGAGCTCGCGATCGACGAGGAGCCGCCGCGTCAGCACGCCCTCGGTCACGAAGCGGACGCGCGTGGCCGGGCTGGACGCCTCCTCGAAGCGCATCGTGTAGCCCACGGTCTCGCCCACGCGCTCGCCGAGCTCTTCGGCCACGCGCCGCGCGGACAGGCGCGCCGCGAGCCGCCGCGGCTCGAGCACCAGGATCTCGCCGCGCTCCGCGAAGCCCGCGTCGAGCAGCGCGCGCGGCACGCGCGTCGTCTTGCCCGCCCCGGGCGGGGCCTCGAGCACCACGCTCGGGCGCGCGCGCAGGGCGGCGCAGAGATCGGGGAGGATCGGATCGATCGGCAGCGGCTGCATGGCTTCGGCGCTCTCCGCGCGATGGGCGCGCGGCAGCGCAGCCTAGCAATCCTTGGCGCGCGCGGACCTGTGATACTCGTCGAATTGCCGTGAGCGCATCGACCGATCCGACCCATCTTTCAGCGACCGCGCTCGCCACGCTCCTGGCGGCGCGCGAGATCAGCTCCGAGGAGCTCACGCGGGCGCACCTGGCGCGCATCGAGGCGCTCGAGCCGCGGCTCCGCGCCTTCACCTTGGTGCTCCGCGACGAGGCGCTCGCGGCCGCCCGCGGCCTCGACGAGGAGCGCCGTCGCGGGGACATCCGCGGCCCGCTCCACGGGCTCCCGATCACCGTGAAGGAGTCGCTCGACATGGCCGGCATGGCCTCCACGCTCGGCGTCGCCTCCCGCAGGGGGCATCGGGCGACCAGCGACGCGACGGTGACCGCGCTGCTCCGACGCGCGGGGGCCGTGATCCTCGGGCGCACGAACGTCTCGCAGCTGCTCCTGTACAACGAGGCGCGCAACCCGCTCTTCGGGCAGACGGCGAACCCGTGGAGCCTCGATCACAGCCCGGGCGGCTCGTCCGGCGGCGAGGCGGCCGCCATCGCGGCGGGGATGTCGCCGCTCGGCATCGGAACGGACATCGGCGGCAGCATCCGCGTCCCCGCGCACTGCTGCGGCATCGTCGGCCTCAAGCCCACGCTCGATCGCTGGACCAACAAGGGGAGCAACACGGCGCTCCTCGGACAGGAGGCGATCCGCGCGCAAATCGGGCCGATGGCCAGGAGCGCCCGCGACCTCGCGCTCGTCATGTCCGAGCTCGATCCCGCGTCGATGGCGGAGCTCGACGTGCGCGTGCCGCCGCTCCCGATGGTCGAGCCAGCGAGCGTCGAGGTGGCGCGCCTGCGCGTCGGGTTCTACTGCGACGACGGGCTGGTGCCTCCCTCGACCGCCGTCGCCCGCGCGGTCGCGAAGGCGGCGTCGGCCCTGCGCGCGCGGGGCGCGACGGTCGTGCCGTTCACGCCGCCCGGGATCCCCGACGCGGTCTACGCGTACTTCGCGGCGCTCTCGGCGGACGGCGGCGCGACGGCGCTGTCGCTCCTCGACGCCGGCGAGGACGGCAGCAAGGCGACGGACATCGACGTCTCGCTCCGCTCGCTCCGCACGATGGCCTCGCTCCCGCCGTTCGCGCGCCGCGCCGCCGCGCGCGTCGCTGGTCTCGCGGGCGAGCGGCGGCTCCAGCGTCTCCTCGAGGTCACCGGGCCGAAGTCGGTCTCGGAGTTCTGGCGCACCACGCACGCCCTGCGCGAGGCGCGCGCCGCGATCGCGTCGGCGATGCGCGCCGAAGCGCTCGACCTGCTGCTCTGCCCGCCGTACGCCACGCCGGCCCTGCCGCACGCCGCGTCGCGCGACTTCGTCCTCGCGGGCAGCGCCGCGATGCTGTGGAACCTCACGCAGTTCCCGGCTGGCGTCGTCCCCGTGACCCGCGTGCGGCCCGAGGAGGCGCGCCGCGAGCGGCCGCGCGACCGGCTAGAGAAGCGGGCCGCCGAGGTCGATGCGAAGAGCGTGGGCCTGCCCGTCGGGGTGCAGGTGGTCGGCTTCCCCTTCACCGAGCACCTGGTGATGGCCGCCATGATCGCCATCGAGGACGAGCTCGCCGGCGAGGCCGATCGGCCCGCCACGCCTGTCTCACCGCCTTCGCTCGCCGGATGACGCGGCGAACGCCGGGAGCCGGCTGACCAGGACGACACCGGAGCTCGATGATGCCGCCGCGCGGTCGCTGTCCGGCGCGTCCACAGTCGACAAAAGCTGAAGCCCTACAAAGCCGAAAGGTCCGCCGGAGAACCTCTCCGCCGGACCAGTCGGGGCGAGTGGATTCGAACCACCGACCCCTTGACCCCCAGTCAAGTGCGCTAACCAGGCTGCGCTACGCCCCGAGCCACTCCGCCGCCACGTTTCGGTGCGGAGCGAGGGCGCACCGTAGTCGAAGCCTTGGGAATTGCAAGGGCATCGCATCGAGGATCGCAGACTCGCTCCAGACGGGGCGTTTGGCGCTGGATGCAGCCGGACGCGGGGCGCGGATCGTCCGACGAAAACGCCGGGGCTCTCCGCGCGACGTCGCGGGCGCGCGATCCGAGCGGCGCGGTCAGATGCTGCGGAGCGCGGCAGCGAGGCCCTGCGCCGTGCTGTCCGCGACGAGGATCCCGTCGTCGCACCTGGCCCATGCGACCACGTCGCCAGCGTCGCAGGCGATGACCGGCACGCCGAGCGCGCGCGCCTCGCGGATCACCGTGGGGGCGGCCTCGTGCGATGAAGGGTGCAGCAGCACGTCTGCTGCGCCGATCCATGCGAGCGCTTCCCTCCGCGGGAGCGTGCCCGTGAAGCGCACCGCCGCGTTGCCGTCGCTCGTCGCCGTGATGCCCGCGCCGCGCGAGCTCCCTGCATCGAGGTCGCCGTGGCTCGCGAGGCGCTCGAGCGCGCCGCGCTCTGGACCGTCTCCGACGACGACGAGGCGCAACCCGGGTCCTGCAGCGCGCACCGCCTCGATCGCGAGCTCGACCCGCTTCGTCGGGATCAGCCGGCACGCGACGACGGCGAGGCGCTCGCCGGGGCCCTTCACGATCTCGCGACGGAGCGCGGCAGCGCGCCCCGCCACCGGCGGCAGATCGAACACGGGGGGCTCGACGCGCGAGGCGAGGTCCAGCGCGCGAGCCTGCTCCGGAGCGAGCGAGCCTGCGAGTGCGTCGCGCAGCGCGCGCGCCGCGAAGACGAAGCGCGCGTCGCGCCGGAGGAGCGCGCCCACCACCGCGGCGCGAGCCGCGCGCGGCGCGCGGAGCAGGAGCCGGACGTCGGCGCCGTGCGCGTGCACCTCGAGCGGCGTGCGCGGAAGCGCGAGCAGGAGCGGCCACGCGCACGGGATGATCCAGTGCGCCACCGCGCGATCGACAGGCCCGATCTCACGGAGCCGCTCGAGCACGCCGGCCGCGAACGGCGCCATGGAGAGCAGCCGGAGCGGCGACTCGCGCGCGCGCGCCACGGCGCCGGGCCACGCGAACAGCGCGCCCCCGCCTGCCCGATGGACGACGAGCCGGCCGTCCCGAGAGGGTGGATCGAGGATCGAGCCGCCGGCGGCGATCACGTGGACCTCGGCGCCGCTGCGCGCGAGCGCCTCCGCCGACGACCGCACGAAATGGCCGGAGGGATCCTCTTCGCTGACCGGATAGGACGTCGTGACCACCACGGCGCGCATGGGGACCTCACCAGGCTGGACGCGGCGCGGGCGCCGCCTCCGCGTCGCTCCGGCGCGCAGCCGCGGTTGCATCCACGCTACCGGGGCAACTGCTGGACGAACAAAATGACAAGACGCAGAGCACGCCGCGGACGCTCGAATCAAGCGTCCGTGTGCGTCTTCTGCGTCTTGGCCAGCTGCTCTCGCGCGAGGGGCGGTCGCTCTATGCGACCATGTCCATCTTCGACCGCTTCCGACGGCGGCGAGCGGCCTCCGAGGCCTTCTTCCGTCGCTTCACGGACGGCTTCATGTAGTGCCGGCGGCGCTTCAGCTCGCGGAGGATCCCCTCGGCGGCCATCTTCCTCTTGAGATGCTTGATGGCGCGCTCGATACCCTTGTCGCCCACGGCGACCTCGAGCGGTTTGCACTGAATGGCGTCGGTCGGCATGTCTCGAAGCGTCCTCTGCTGGGAAAAAAACTGGCCCAGTTGGCGGGCAGAATGCAAGCCGGCGGGGGGCCGGCATCGCGGGGCGCGCACTATGGCAGAGGCCTTCTAGCCTCGCAAGACCTCCCGACGGCCGCGGAGCATGACGTCGCGGCGCGACGTCCGGGCTGTTTCGGTGGTTTCACCTGTTCCACCTGTTTCAGCTGCCCCGCCTGTTCCGCCAGGCTCGCCAAGCTCGCCTGGCTCGCCAGGTTCCGCCGAAATCTGCATCAGGCCCCGGATTTTTCGGCTGTCCGTCGGTAATTATTGGGACTTGCACCTGAGAAACTTTCTAAGTACACATCCCGCTGTGGCCACCTCGCGGACAGCTGCTGGAAAGGGGGCCGCGCCCCGCGATGTCCGGGGGCGCGCGGTCGGCTTCGAGCGCAGCGCGGTCGAGGAGGATACCCGGATCGCCTCGATGCTGGCGTGCGTGCGAGCCTCGGGGCTCAAGCTGACGCCGCAGCGCCTGGCGATCGTGCGCGAGCTCGCGGCGGATCCGACGCATCCGACGGCGCAGGAGCTGTTCGAGCGGCTCCGGCCGGCGCTGCCGACCATGAGCTTCGCCACCGTCTACAACACGCTCGACGCGCTGGCGTCCGCGGGGCTGTGCGTCGCGCTGTCGCTGTCGCCGGGCGCCTCGCGCTTCGACCCGAACATGGCGGCGCATCATCACGCGGTCTGCGATCGCTGCGGGCTCGTCCGCGATGTGCCGTGCGCGCCGGTAGGCCCATCCGCCGGGCGCTCGGACGAGATCGCCCCCGCGCCCCTCACGGCCGCGCCCGGCTTCGAGGTCCGCGCGGTCGAGCGGATCTACCGGGGGCTCTGCGCTGCCTGCGCGAAGGGCACCCGGGGTGGCGAAGGCGCGCGGGGCAAGGCGCAAGACGCCCGGCGAAGCGCGGCGAGCAGTCGACTCCGCCCTGCAGAGGCTCGAGGGGCGCGGCGCCCTGGACGTGTCTAGCGGATCCACCGCGCCGCCGAGCCGACCTGCGCGGGCACCAAGGACTCATCATCCCAGCCGTTCAACCGAAGGAAGGAGAGCGAACCCATGACAAGCAAGCAGCTTACGGGCACGAAGACGCACCAGAACCTGAAGGACGCGTTCGCCGGGGAGTCGCAGGCCAACCGCCGCTACCTGTACTTCGCAAAGGTCGCCGATGTCGAAGGTCGCCCCGATGTCGCCGGTCTCTTCAAGGACACGGCGGACGGCGAGACCGGCCACGCGCACGGCCACCTCGATTACCTCAAGCAGGCGGGCGACCCGGCGACCGGCTTGCCGATCGGCAGCACGGAGAAGAACCTGAAGGCCGCCGTCGCCGGCGAGACCCACGAGTACGAGACGATGTACCCGGGCTTCGCGAAGGAGGCCCGCGACGAGGGCTTCGACGACATCGCGGAGTGGTTCGAGACGCTCGCGAAGGCCGAGAAGTCTCACGCCGGGCGCTTCACGAAGGCGCTGCAGTCGCTCGACTTCTGAGATCGACCGACGCGAGCGCGCGAGCGCTCCGGGGCGCGCCGAACCGACGGCGACTCGACCCGGGGCGCGCGCGCCATCGCGGCCCCGAAGGCTGTCCGGCGCCGGGCCGCGCGGCGAGCCGTCCCTTCGCGCCGTACCCCATGTTGACGATGTTGAGAGGAACCGACCAGTGAGCGTCATCCGGCGTGCACCAGACCGTCCACCGGCGACCTCGCCGAACGACGAGCGATATCTCGAGCCCCGCGATCTCGAGGCCGAGCTGCGGCGGACGTTCCAGATCTGTCACGAGTGCCGCATGTGCGTCGGGTATTGCGGCTCGTTCCCCGAGCTCTTCGCGCGCGTCGACAGGGACATCGAGGCCGGCGTCGCCGAAGGCGCCGAGGCCCTCACCTACGATGACTTCAAGGCTGTCGGCGACGAGTGCTGGCAATGCAAGCTCTGCTACATCAAGTGCCCGTACACGGCCGACGAGCACGCGTACGAGCTCCTGGATTTCCCGCGCGTGCTCGCGCGAGAGCGCGCGGTGCGCGCCCAGCGGGAGGGCATCCCGCTGGTGGACAGGATCCTCGGCGAGCCGCAGCTGATCGGCGAGCTGGGCTCCGGCGCCGCCGCGCCGCTCGCGAACCTCGTGCAGGCGAGCCGCCTGCTGCGCAAGGTGCAGGAGAAGGTGACCGGGATCTCGTCGGAGTTCCCGCTCCCGGAGATGGCGCGCAGGCCGTTCTCGTCCTGGTTCGCGGAGCACGGCGCCGCGGCCGGCGCCGGCAAGCAAGGCGACGTGGTGCTCTTCGCGACCTGCTACGGCGAGTACAACACGCCCGCGGTCCCCGAGGCGGCGGTCCGCGTCCTCGAGCACAACGGCTACGCGGTGCACGTCCCTGGCTGCTCCTCGGCGGACGATCCGCGAGACACCCCTGCGGGGGCGCTGACGTGCTGCGGGATGCCGAACCTCGACGGCGGCGATCTCGCGGCCTTCAACGCGAAGGTGAAGCACAACGTCGCGCTCCTGCTGCCGCACGTGCGCAGGGGGAGGAAGATCGTCGTGATCGGCCCGACGTGCGGCTACACGATGAAGAAGGAGTGGCCGGAGTACCTGCAGACGGCGGAGGCGCGCGAGGTCGCGGCCGCGACGGTCGACATGATGGAGTTCCTCGTCCAGCTCGGCCGCGAGAAGAAGCTCAACCGCGAGTTCAAGAAGGGGCTCGGCACGATCGCGTACCACGCCGCGTGCCACCTGCGCGCGCAGAAGATCGGCTTCCCGGGCGCCAGGGTGCTCGGCGTCGTCCCCGACACGGACGTGCGCGTCATCGAGCAGTGCTCGGCGGTCGACGGCACGTGGGGGATGAAGGCGGCCCACTACGAGACCGGGCGCAAGTACGCGTCGAAGCTCGTGCGCGGCGTCGCCGGCGCGGACGTCATCGTCAGCGACTGCACCCTCGCGGGTCTCAGGATGGTCAAGGAGAACGGCGCGAAGGTGCTGCACCCGGTCGAGGCGCTCGCCCACGCGTACGGGCTCGGCCCGACGCCGTGAACCTCGGTCCGAAGTCGTCAAGGAGAGGAGCGTCATGCGTCCCATCGATCGCAACGAGGTGCTCGGGATCGGCGAATACGAGGCGATCCGCGAGCGATTCCGCAGCCGCATCATCGAGGAGAAGCGGCCCCGCCGCGTGCGGATCGGAGACCACCTGACCGCGGTGTTCGAGAACCGCGACTCGGTGCTCTTCCAGATCCAGGAGATGCTCCGCACCGAGCGCATCACGAGCGAGAGCGGCATCCTCCACGAGATCGAGACGTACAACGATCTCATCCCGGGCGCGGGGCAGCTCAGCCTGACGCTCTTCGTCGAGATCCCCGATCGAGCGCTGCGCGACCGGATGCTCATCGATCTGGTGGGCCTCGAGGACGCCGTGTCGATCGAGGTCGACGGCGTCGCCGCGCGGGCGCTCGGCAAGCGCGACGGATCGATGGAAGACCGCACGACGGCCGTGCATTACCTAAAGGCGGATCTCCCGGCCGAGGCGCAGGCCGCGATCAAGGCGAAGAAAGCGACGGTATCGCTCGTCGTCGGGCACCCGCGCTACGCGGTGAAGGCGCCGCTCGGGAGAGCGACCCTGGAGAAGCTCGCCGAGGACCTGTCCTAGCCGCGATGGTCTCCCTCGAGCGCCCGATCAAGTTCGAAGACGTCGACGCCGCGAACATCGTCTTCTTCGCGCGCTTCCTCAACTACGCGCACGAGGCGATGGAGCGGTTCTTCGCGCCGCTCGACGGAGGCTACGCCGGGCTCATCCTCGAGCGGCGGATCGGGCTGCCGGCGGTGCGGGTCGAGGCCGACTACGCGGCGCCGGTGCGTTACGGCCAGGCGCTCCGGATCGAGACGTCGATCGCCCGTATCGGCCGGCGGAGCGCCACGCTCCGGTACCGCATGCACCGCGCCCATGACGGCGTCCTGTCGGCGGAGCTACGGCACACGGTGGTGACCACCGACCTCGTGCAGCTGGTGTCGGTCCCGATGCCGGAGGACGTCCGGGCGCTGCTCAGCGCTCACCTCGAGCTCGAGCAGGCGCCCGCCAGCGCTGGTCAACGGGCGTGAGCGCGCGGCCGACGCGCCCGCGGGCGCGGGCACGCGCGAGGACCGAACCTGAGGCGAAGGCGCGATCGCTGCTGAAGCGGCGCGTCGAGCTGACGCTCCTCCGCGACAGGGCGCACTACGACGCGCTCGTGATGGGCGCCGTCGCGAACGCGCGCGTCTCCGTGTGGATCGCGACGGCCAACGTGAAGGAGCTGCGCGTGGAGGCGCCCATCGGATCGAGGGCGCGGGCGCGCGGCCGGTACATGTCGTTCCTCGACCTGCTCGACGCGCTCGCCGCCCGGGGGGTCGAGCTGCGCCTGCTGCACGCCGGTGTCCCGTCGCGCGCCTTCCGCGCCGAGCTCCGCCGGCGGCCCCGGCCGCCGATCGAGATGCGGCGCTGTCCGCGGGTCCACCTGAAGATGATCGCCGTCGACGGCGCGCTCCTCTACCTGGGCTCCGCGAACCTCACCGGCGCCGGGCTCGGGGCGAAGGGCGAGGGGCGGCGAAACTTCGAGGCGGGCGTGCTCACCGACGACGACCTCCTGCTCGACGAGATGCAGGCGACGTTCGAGGCGATCTGGACGGGCGCCGAGTGCAAGGGCTGCAAGCTCCGGCCGCTCTGCCCGGGGCCGCTCGACCAGCTCGACAAAATCCCGTTGCGCTGACGGTCCCGATGGCCGATGAGCAGCGCATGAGCACCGCGGGACCGGACCCCTCCGACCTCGATCGAATCGCCAACGCCGCGCTCGCGCGCGTGGACAGCGGGATGCTGCTCGGGCTCGGCACCGGGCGGGCGTCCGAGGCCTTCATCCGCCGCCTCGGGGAGCGCGTCCGCCGAGGGCTCCAGATCAAGGGCGTCGCCACGTCGGAGCGCTCGGAGGCGCTTGCCCGCCGCGAGAACATCCCGATGGTGTCGCTCGAGGAGGTCGAGCGCCTCCACGTCGCCGTCGACGGCGCGGACGAGGTGGCGCCCGACCTTGGCCTCATCAAGGGCCTCGGCGGCGCGCTCCTCCGCGAGCGCGTGGTCGCCTACGAAGCCGCGCAGTTCATCATCCTCGTCACGCCCGAGAAGCTCGTCGAGAAGCTCGGCTCGCGCGTGCCCATCCCCGTCGAGGTGGTGCCCTTCGCGAGCACGACGGCCACGCGGCACCTGATCGCGCTCGGGGGCAAGCCGGCGATCCGCAGGAACGCGGACGGGTATCCCTTCCAGACCGACAACCACAACTGGATCCTCGACACCGCGTTCGGCCCGATGGACGCGCCCGCAGCGGTCGACGCGCGCATCCGCAAGATCCCCGGCGTCGTCGACACGGGGCTGTTCCTCGACATGGCGACCCTCGTGCTGGTGGCGGACCCGGGCGCCGTCCGCGAGCTGACGCGTCAGCGCTAGCTCCGCGCGTCACGAATCCCGTCGGGGATCGCTGGCACGCGAGGCCAGGGAACACGGCCTTCGGGCGGGCGGCGCCAGCGCGGCGCGCGCCCGCCCATGGCGGGACCTCTGACAGGCGGAGCTAGCGCGCGTGGCGATCGAGCCTGCGGGCCAGGTCGTCCAGCGCGAGGTTGCCCGGAGCCCCGAGCGACACGCGCGCGCGGAGGCTCGCCGCGGCGTCGCCGGCCGGGAGCGCCGCGATCTCGGACGCGACCTTGCGGTAGGCCTCGCGGAAGGGGACGCCCTCCACGGCGAGCTCGACGGCGCGATCCGTGGCGAAGCACTCCGGCGTGATCGCGCGGGCCATGCGCTCCCGATCGAACGCGAGCCCCTCGACGAGCCGCGGCAAGAGGCGCGACGTCGCGAGCGCCTCGTCGAGCCCGCGCATCGTGGGGCCCTTCGTGAGCTGGAGATCGCGGTGGTAGCCCGACGGGAGCGCCACGATGGACTGCACCTCGGCGAGCGCCCCCTGACGACGGAGCACGCCGCGCGCATGAGCTCGACGACGTCGGGGTTGCGCTTCTGGGGCATGATCGACGAGCCGGTCGTGAACGCCTCCGGGAGGCGGATGAACGCGAGCTCGCTCATCGCGAACAGGCTGAGATCCCACGCGAGCCGGCGGCTCACGGCCATCACCTGCCACGCGGCGGCGAGGATCTGCGCCTCGATGATGCCGCGCGACGTCTGGGACGCGAGCGGGTTCAGCGCCACGCCGGCGAACCCGAGCTCGCGCGCGACGCCGACGCGATCGAGCGGGAGGTTCACGCCGAAGCCCGCGGCGCCCCCGAGCGGGCAGCGATCGACGAGCGCCCGCGTCGCGCGCACCACGTCGATCGCGTCGGTGAGCCCCTCGACGAACGAGGCGGCCCAGTAGCCGACGGACGACGGCACCGCCCGCTGCAGGTGCGTGTAGCCGGGCATCGGCGTCTCCGCCTCGCGCCTGGCGAGATCGAGCAGCGCGCGGGCGCCGGCCGTCGCGTTCTCGGCGAGCTCGTCCAGCGCGTCGCGCTCGTACAGGCGCGTGGCGACGAGCACCTGATCGTTGCGGCTCCGGCCGGTGTGCACCTTCTTGCCCGCGTCGCCGATGCGGGCGACCAGCGCGGCCTCGATCGCGCTGTGGCCGTCCTCGTCGTCCTCGGTGAGCCGCAGCTCGCCGGCCTCGTTCTGGGCCGCGAGCACCTCGAGCTCGCGGACGAGCGCGTCCCGCTCCGCCTCGCTGAGCACGCCGATCCGCGCGAGCCCGCGGACGTGCGCGATCGTGGCCCGCAGGTCGTACGCGAGCAGGCGCTGATCGAGCTGCCAGTCGTCGCGCGAGGTGTAACGCAGCATCTGGGCGTCGGTCGCGCCCCCTTTGTCCCACAGTCGTACGCTCATTCAGCTCCCCAGGCTCTCGTCCACGAGAGCACGGATCTCGGCAAGCTTCTTGGCCTTGCCCTCGTCCAGCGGTCGCGGCTTCGCCGCGCCGGCCGCGGGCGCGAGCTCTCGCTCGAGCTCGCGCAGCTCGTCCTCCGCCGTCCGCGCCGGCCGGCGCTTGCCGAGGCCGAGCGCGCGGGCCAACCAGCTCCTCGACTCGCCGATCGCGTAGTCGTCCGCGGCGATCCGGTCTGGCGCGGCGCGCAGCATCCGGACGAGCGCGGCGTTGGAGCTGACCCAGACGGCGGACTCGTCGAAGTGGGCGCGCGGCGTCACGTCGAGGTGCCGCGCGGCGGTCCGATCGGGCACGTCGTGCAGCCGGCAGTAGACGGCGAGCGCGAGCGCGAGCTCGTCGACCGGCATCTTGGTCGCCGAGTGCACCTGCACGCCGCCGCAGCCCTTCGCGTACAGGTAGGAGCCGTTCGTCGCGAGGACGCCGAAGCCGAGCAGCACGGCGGCGAGATCCACCGCGGGCTCGCGGTCCGACGGCGCGAGCGCGTCGAAGGCGCCGGCCTCGCTCAGGAACATGTACGCCACGGCGCGCACGAACGCCGTCGTGAGCACCGTGGGGTTGCGGAGCTCGCCCGCGGAGAGCGCGACCCGGTACCCGCCATCGCCGCGCGGGGCGACGCGCTCCAGCTTCGACTCCAGCGCCATCCCGCCGCATGCGCCGCTCGAGCAGCTCACCGTGCTGGCCTGCCCCTCGGGGGTGACCACCGCGAGCTCCACCGGGACATCCTGGAGCCCGGCGTGCTCCTGGACCCGCAGCATCAGCGCGGCCACCGTCTTTGGCGAGCCGTCGAACGCGTCCGGGAAGAACTCGGCCGTCGGCTGCACCAGCCCGCGCACCGGCTCCGCGCCGTGCTGGAGGAGCGTTGCGGTCGTACGAAGGATCCAGCGGATCTGCGGTTCGTCCGGGAGGTCCATCCAGCTACTGTATGCCACCGCTGCGCGGCGGTCGCGCGGTAGTTCCCAGGTAGCGGCAGCGGAAGGCGGGCCGGGCGGCAAGGCCTGGCTCGGGGACGCGAATTTTGGCGTTTTTTTGTCCATGCCACTTCCTTTTCGACGGCGGTCGGCGACCGCGTAAAGTTGTGCCCCCATGACGGAAGAGGCGAAGGGCATCTCCGAGAGGAAAGCGGATCACATCGAGCTCTGCGCGACCGGCGATGTCGGGTTCCGCGCCAAGACCACGCTGCTGGAGCAGGTCGAGCTGATCCACGACGCGTTGCCGGAGCTCTCCCTCGACGCGATCGACACCTCGGTGCTGCTGCTCGGGAAGCGGCTCCGCGTCCCGCTCCTGATCGCGGCCATGACCGGCGGGACGGAGCGCGCGCGTGCGATCAACCGGGAGCTCTCGCAGATCGCCGAGGAGCGCGGGTACGGCTTCGGGCTAGGGAGCCAGCGGGCGATGCTGAACGGCGACGTCTCCGCCACCTACGAGGTCCGCGCGCACGCTCCGACCACCCTCGTCCTCGGGAACATCGGCGCCGTGCAGGCGCGATCGCTGTCGACGGAAGCGGTCGCCGAGCTCGTGGCCCAGGTCGGCGCCGACGCGCTCTGCGTCCACATGAACCCCGCGATGGAGCTGGTCCAGCCGGGCGGCGACCGGGACTTCGCCGGTGCGCTGGATGCGATGGGCCGGCTCGCGAGCGGCCTCAGCGTGCCGGTCGTCGCGAAGGAGACCGGCTGCGGGATCGGCCCAGGGACGGCGTACCGCCTGGTCCGGGCGGGCGTCCGCGACCTGGACGTCTCCGGCGCTGGAGGCACCTCCTGGGTCGCCGTCGAGGCGGCCCGCGCCGAAGGTGCGGCCCGCTCCCTCGGTGAGGCGCTGCGCGAGTGGGGGGTACCCACGGCCGCCTCGGTGCTCATCGCCCGTACTATCCGTCCTCGCTTCAAGACGATCATCGCGACCGGGGGCATCACGAGCGGCCTTGACGTCGCTCGAGCGCTCGCGCTCGGCGCGCATGCGGCCGGGATCGCACGCCCGGTCCTCCAGGCGTTCGTCTCGGGGGGACGGGACGCAGCGGTGCGGTACCTCGAGAGCGTCGAGGCCGAGCTCCGGGCGGTCATGCTGCTCGTCGGCGCGCGCGACGTCGCGTCGCTCCAGAAGGCACCCGTGCTGCTCGGACGGGAGCTGCGCAGGTGGACCCGGTTGCTGAAGCAGATGAAGCAGATGGAGAGGGCGTAGTCGTGGCGGTGGGGGCAACGGGGGTAGGGGGGCCGAGACGGCGGGGTCCGGTCCCCGGGGTAAGGCCGGCGGGGCCGAACCGACGTTGTCGGCGGGGACGACAAGGCGCCCAGCGGTCGCTGTCCTTGGCGGGGGCGCCGGGCACGCCTCTGGCGCGCGCTCGACGCTTCCGTCCGGTCAGCCCCGCATGATACGGTCCGAAGCTCTGGAGAACCCCGGGATAAAATGACGGAGAAAAAAGGGCGTCCGAGCGATCGTCCCCCCGAGGACCTGAAGAAGGAGCGCGATGCCTTCATTCAGCAATTCTTCCGCAAGGGGGCGCAGCTGACCGAGGAGCTCCTCCGCGAGAACGAGCGCCTTCGTGACAAGATCTCCGAGCTCGAGTCGGAGAACGGCAAGCTCCGCGCGCACCTCGCGAGTGACTCGGCCATCCGCGATCTGCTCCGCAAGATCGAGGAGCTCGAGCAGGAGAAACGCGACCTGGTGACGCAGTCGGTGCGGATGGTGGCGGCCTCGGACCGCTTCAACAGCCGCTACTCGGAGGCGGAGGGAGAGCTCGCGAACCTCGCGAACCTGTACGTCGCGCTGTCGCAGCTGCATGCGGCGCGCAACGTGCGCCATGTCCTCCGCAACCTCAAGGAGCTCCTGGCGCAGTTCCTCGGGGCGGGCGCCTTCTCCGTGTACCTGGCGTCTCCCGATGGTAAAGAGCTCGTCTCGATCGCGAGCGAAGGCGTTGCGGTCGAGGAGATCGTGCGCATGCCGGTGACCGAAGGCGTCGTCGGCCAGGCATTCTCGAAGGGGGAAATCTTCTTCGACGAGACCAAGGACGTCTCCAAGGGGAGCATCGAGGATCCCGCTGCAGTGATCCCGCTCGATTTCAACGGGCGCACCGTGGGTGTCATCGCGATCTTCAGCACGCTCCCGCAAAAGACGGAGTTCGTGAACGTGGACACCGAGCTCTTCAAGCTCCTCGGGGCCCAGGCCGCCCCCGCCCTCATCAACGCGCGGCTCTTCACCGACGCCGGCCGGAAGGTGCCTGGCGTCCAGGCATTCCTGGACCTGGAGGACTGATCATGGCCGAGTACTCGTGTCTGATCGTTGAAGACTCGCCCATGATGCGGCAGCTCTTGGTCTTCGCGCTGGCGCGCGTGAAGAACCTCCGCGTCACCGAGGCAGACGATGGCGTCGACGGTCTCCGCAAGCTCGCCTCGACCAAGTACGACGTGATCATCACCGACATCAACATGCCGATCATGGACGGGCTCAAGCTCGTCAAGCGCGTGCGCACGGATCCGGTCCACAAGGACACCCCGATCATCATCATCACCACCGAGGGGTCTCAGGAGGATCGTCAGCGCGCGTTGCAGCTCGGCGCGAACGCGTACATCACGAAGCCGATCCAGGCCCCGCAGGTCATCGCCAAGGTCAAGGAGCTCCTCAAGATCGACTGAGGCGCGCGCCGGCGGCCGCGCCCCGTCGCCCGCGTTCTGCGGGCGCACGATTCCATTCACCGGCCACTCGGGCGGCGCGGCGCCCTGCCGCGGCTGTGCGGGTCGGCGCTGGGATGAACCCGCGCCCCGCTCTACGGCTTCGGGCCGAACTTCAGGAGCACGCGGTTGCGGCCGGTGCGCTTCGCCTCGTAGAGCGCCTCATCGGCCGCGGCGATGAGCTCCATGCCGGTCTGCACCGCGAGCTCGGGGTGCGCCGCGACGCCGACGCTGATCGTCGTCGGCATGCGAACGCCCTCGTGCTCGAAGACCGACCCCTCGATGAGGATGCGCAGCCGCTCGCCGAGGATGCCCGCGTTCTCGAGCCCCACGCCGCGGCACAGGATGCCGAACTCTTCACCGCCGTAGCGCGCGAACACGTCCTCGGTCCGCACCGTGTGGCTCGCGATCTTGGCGATCCTCGCAAGCACGTAGTCGCCGGCGAGGTGCCCGAAGGTGTCGTTGATCCTCTTGAAATGATCGACGTCGAACATGAGCAGCGACAGGTGCGCGCCGTGCCGCCGCGCATAGGAGACCTCGGTCTCGAGTCGATCCAGGAAGTACTTCTTGTTGAAGGCCTTGGTGAGGGCGTCGCGCAGCGCAGCGTCGTACATCTGCTGCTGAAACGACTCATCCAGGTGGTCGTGGTAGGTGAACTTGAGGATGGTCGTCGAGCCCAGGCGGATCTTGTCGCCGTCGTGCAGGGCGACGCGCGTGATGTGCTCGCCGTTCACCATCGTCCCGTTCGAGCTGTTGAGATCCTCGATCAGCACCTGGCTGTCCATCTGGAGGAGGCGCGCGTGGCGCCGCGAGATGCCGTCGTCGTTCAGCCGGATGGTCGCCCCGGATGCCCGGCCGATGACGATCTCGGCGCCCTCGACCCGGTACATCTCGCCGACGTTCGAGCCAGCGAGCACGATGAGGTAGGCGCGGTCCTTCGGCGAGCGCGCCGGGATCTCCTTGTGGAGCTCCCCAACGTTGGCCACCCGCGTGGCCTCGAAGTCATCGTCGGGGAGGTAGCTGCCCATGCTCCCTGAGGATGATCCTAAATCCTTGAAATAGGTTCAAGCGGGAGGGCATGGCACAGGCGATGTTCCCTGTCGGGTAGGGTGCGTGACGGAGCGTCGCGCGTTTCGCGCGGCTCGAGCGTTTCCCACCCCTTGCGCGCGCTCCCGACGGAGCGCTCCCGCGCACCTGCGCGCTCACGCAGCCCTGCCGAGCGGCACCACGAGCTGCTCGACCCAGAGCTCGCCCGCTCGGAGCTCGACGAACGTCGCGTCGGCGTGCCCCGTGCCATACGCGGAGACGGCACCGCTTCGCACAAACTCGCCAAGCTCGCCAGGAGCGCGCGCACCGACACGCACGTGATCGACGGTGCCCCGCACGTCGCCCCGCAGCGAGCACGGCGCTTCACCCACCGAGCCGACGTTGATGATGCGCACGCCGCCCACCATCCGATCGAACGGGACGTGGGAGCCACCACAGATCACGACATCCGCCGGATCGTCGCCGAGCAGGGAGAGCACCTCCTCATCGGTCATGTCGTGAGAGATCGGCTCGAGCGGATCCGCCGGGGAGCCGTGGACCAGGACGAGCTCGCCGCCGTCCTCGAGCGGCAGGCGGTACGTCGGGGCGAGCCGCGCCAGCCGCGCAAGGATCAGCTCGCCGAGCTCGGTGCGCGTCTGGGACAGGCGATCGAGCCGCGCTCGCTCGTGCTCGCTCCGCGCCCTGACCTTGTCGAGGTCCAGCGTCGCCAGGGCGCGATCCGATACGCCCTGTACGCAAACCGCCTTGGCCTGGGTGAGCCGGCGCCACGTCTCGAGCGGCTTCGGGCCGGGAAAGCAGAGATCTCCGGCGACCAGGAGCTGGGTGTACCCTCGGCGCTCGGCCGTGGCCAGGACCGCCGCGAGCGCGTCGGCGTGGCCGTGAATATCCGAGACGCAGAGCAATCGCACCCGGCGAGCATAGGATCTGAGAGCGACGCCGCCAAGGCGCGAGGTGGGGCCAGGTCGCGATAAACCGGCGGTCGGGCCCTGCGGAACCGCCGTTCACGCCCCCACGGTCTTGCTAGCCTCCCGCCATGCAACAGGTCTCGAGGCTCCTGGAGATCGCGAGCGCGATCGATGAGCAACGCGTGAAGGACCGCGCGGAGCGGCTGTCGTCTCGGCTTCGTCCCGGGACGATGGCCTTCGCCATCGCGGCGCTCCTGACGGCCGCCTACCCCGCGATCGGCGCGATCATCGAGGCGAATCCGGACATCGTGGAGCGGCTCGCGGCGGAAGGCCACCAGACGGCGCGCGATCGCGCCACGTACCTGGCGCGGATCCGGAGCCGCGTCGGCGACGTCTCGGACACGGACCGCGTCCGGCGGGAGCTCCGGCGCGTGGCGCGCGAGGAGCGGATCCGCGTCGCGCTGCGCGAGCTGCTCCCGCCGTCGGCGGGCGGCGCGGACATCGACGTCACCGCGCGCGAGCTCACCGCGCTCGCCGAGGCCACGATCGAGGTCGCGCTCGCCGAGGCCGTCTCCGCCGTGACCGCGCGGTTCGGAGAGCCGCGCACCGCGACGGGCGCGCGCTCGAAGTTCGTCGTGCTCGGGATGGGGAAGCTCGGCGGCGACGAGCTCAACGCGGGCTCCGACGTGGATCTGATCTACCTCTACGACACGGACGACGGCCACGTGGGCCTGCCCGGCGACCGCGCCGTCTCGGTCACCTTGCACGACTTCTGGGCCCGCGTCGCGCGCCGCCTCACGTCGACGCTCGAGGAGGTCACGGAGGACGGCTTCGTCTGGCGCGTGGATCTCCGGCTCCGCCCCGAGGGCCGGAGCGGTCCGCTCGTCAACTCCCTGGCCGCGGCCGAGCGCTACTACGAGTCGTTCGGCCGCCTCTGGGAGCGCGCCGCGCTGCTCCGCGCCCGCGAGATCGCCGGCGATCTCGACTTTGGCGCCGAGGCGCTCGAGGTGCTCGGCCCGTTCGTGTGGCGGCGCCAGGTCGATCCGCAGCTCGCCGTCGACATGATCGAGCTCGTCGATCGCGCTCGCGCGGAGCTCCCGCACGACGCGTCGCGCGACCTGAAGCTCGGCCCGGGAGGGATCCGCGAGGCGGAGTTCTTCGTGCAAGCCCTGCAGCTCATCTGGGGCGGGCGCGAGCCCCGCGCGCGCGCGCAGGGCATGCTCGACGGCCTGCGGCGCCTGCGCACCCTGGGGTACGTGACCGACCGGGAGGGGCGGGAGCTCGTGGAGGGCTACCTCGCGCTCCGGCGCGCGGAGCACGCGGTGCAGGCCGCCACCGGCGTGCAGACGCACCTCCTCCCCGACAGCGAGGCGGAGATCACGCGCCTCGCGCGGACGCTGCGCTTCGAGGACGCCGCGGCGTTCCTGGCCGACACCGCGCAGCGCCGGGGGCGCATCAAGGCCCGGCTCCTGTCGCTCCTGCCGAAGGGGAGCGCCCGGCCGTCGCGGTGGATCGACGCGATGGCCGCGCTCGACCACGGCGATCGCGACGCGTTCGCCGAGGCGCTGGCGAAGCACGCCGTGCTCGTCCTCGGCGGCGAGCCGGCGGCCGCCGCCGACGGCGCCGCGCCCGGGCTCGCCGCGCCGCCGGAGCCGCACGCCTCGCTGACGGCGCGCTTCCGCGACGTCGCCGACGATCTCTTCGAGCTGTCCCGCCACCCGGACGGCCTGCTCGGGGCGCGCAGCCGCGAGGCGTCCTCGTCCCTCGCGGAGACGCTGCTCGCCGCGGTGGTCGACGCCGCCGATCCGGAGCAGGCCGCGCGCTTCCTCCGGCTGTGCTTCTCCCGCATCAGGCACTCCTCCGTCTACGCGCGCATGCTCGGCGATGAGCCGCGCGCGCTCCGCAGGCTCGTCGAGGCGCTCGGGTCGAGCGCGTTCATCGGCGACGCCATGGTGAGGTACCCCGAGCTCGTCGACGCCGTCCTGTTCGCGCGCGGCGCGCCGAGCGCCGAGCTGATCCGGCACACGATCGAGGCCAGCCTCAGCGAGGCGTCGCCGGACGAGGATCCGGAGGAGGCGCTCATCGGGGCGCTCCGGCGCGCCAAGGCGCGCGTCACCATCGAGGTCGGCCTCGCCGATCTGAGCGGCGAGGTCGGCACGCGCGAGGCGACGCTCGCGCTCTCGGATCTGGCCGACGCGTCGCTCGAGGCCGCGACGCGCTTCGCGCTGGGGACGCCGCCGGGCGAGCCCGTGCGAGGGCTCGCCGTGATCGCGATGGGCAAGCTCGGCGGACGCGAGATCGGCTACGGCTCGGATCTGGACGTCTTTTTCCTGTTCGACCCGGCGTGCGCGCCGCCCGGCGAGCAGGGGGCAGCGTCCGACCCCGGCACGTACTACGGGCGGCGCGCGCGGCAGATCATCCGGCTCATCTCCATGTCGCACGCGGCGGGCCCAGGCTACGAGCTCGACACGCGCCTGCGCCCGTCGGGCAGCCAGGGGCTGCTCGTCACGTCCGCCGACTCGTTCGCTCGCTACCACGGCATCCGCCGCGCCGACGCGGCTTCCCCGGCGCCCGCGGAGCCGGAGTCGTCGCCGGGCGCGCGGCACATGCGCGCGGCGATCTGGGAGCGGCTCGCGCTGATCCGGGCGCGCGCGTCGGCCGGCGATCCCGAGCTCGGGGCGGAGGCGATCGCCATCGCGCACGAGGCCGCGTACCTCCAGGCGGACGACTTCGATCGGATCGCCGACGAGATCCACCGGCTCCGGCTGCGCATGGAGCGCGAGCTCTCGCACGAGCGCCGCGGCCGCCGCGACTTCAAGCTCGGGCGGGGCGGCCTCGCGGACATCGAGTTCGCGGTGCAGCTCCTGCAGATCCGGCACGGCGCCGATCCGCGCGTCAGGACCACCGAGACGCTCGCGGCGATCGACGCGCTCGCCGCGGCCGGACACCTCTCGGCCGAGCACGCCGAGACGTTCCGGGACGGCCACGCGTTCCTGCGCAAGCTGGAGCAGCGGATCCGCATCGTGCACGCGGACGCGTCGCAGCTCCTCGAGGAGGACGCGCCCGGGGTGCCGACCCTCGCGCGTCGGACGGGCATCCGGGGCCGCACCGCGGCCGAGGCCGCGCGCGAGCTGCTCGCGCGCTACGGCGCGATCACCGAGCGCGTACGCCGGGCGTACGCGGCCATCGTCGCGGGCGGCGCGGCGCCTCTCGGTGAGGCGAGCGAGGCGCGAGAGGCGAACACGGCGAGCGCGGGGGAATCGGGGGAGCCGGGCGAAGACGAGCGCTGACGGTTGCCGTTGACCCTTGTCGGACGCGGTGGAATGCCAGGCGTTCCGATGACCACCCAGAGCGAGCAGAGCGCACGCCCGTCCGTCGGGCACCGTCATGTCACCGGGACGACCTCCCTCGATAGCCTCGTCGGCGCGCACCCGGGTGCGCTGAGGCAGTTCTACGAGGCAGGGAAGCCGGCGGATCCGGCGGAGCTCGGCGATCTGCCGCGAGGGCGCCTGCTCGCCCTGCAGCCGACGGCCGGGATCCACCTGGCGACGCGCCCGCTGATCACGGCGCTCGCGTCGCGCTGGATGCCCTGGAAAGGGAACGAGTTCGACCATGGCGGCAACTCCGGCACGAACGTGGTCTTCGGGAGCCGGATCTGCCGCTTCAAGGCGCAGCTGATCCCTTCGGAGCTCGACGGCGAGCCGACGCTCGCGCTGACGTATGGCGAGAAGGCGTTCGGCAATCCCTGGCCGGTGAGCGCGGTCAAGGACGAGCTGCGGACCGTGGAGGCCGGGCTCGCGATCGGGCCGATGCTGCTGAAGTGGCACGAGCGGTGGCACGCCGTGCTCTGGTTCGGGCTGACCCGCGTCGATCCGCAGTAATCGGCCGGACCGGCCCGAAGTCGGCTCAGGCGAGCCGGAGGCGCGAGCGTCGCTCGTCGCGGGACCTCGCTCGCGGCGCAATTGCGCGGAGCGCGTCGCCAGAGAGAAACGCGCTCGTCACGAATCATCGATCCGTCAATCCTTCTTGTCATTGCGTCACGCACCATGTCGGACGCACGGAGATTCACTGTCCAGGCCGTCCGACCGCGCGACACGCATGTCCTTCGCGGACGCGGTAGTCAGAGGTATCAGGGCTCGCCCTAATAACCCATCGCTCCATTCCTGCTCTTTGCTGGACATACTTCCCGATTTCTACAGTCTGGCATACGATAGAGACTGGGCGGCAGCAGAGCACCTTTGCTCGCGTCGCCGGGAGGCTCGAAATGGTGACTTGGTCGGGCAAGGCGGGAGTCTTGATGGCTGCGATCGCTGTAGCACCGGGCGTCATGGCTGGCTGCTCCTGCGGAGATACCGGGGGCACGGCGCCTGTAGCATCCGGCGGCGCGGGGCCTGGCGGTGGGGGTGGAATTGGCGGTGGATTTGGCGGTGGCTTCGGCGGCTTCCCGGCGATCGCCAGCGGGGGCGGTGTCGGAGGCGAAGGCGACTGCGAGGGCCTCGAATGCCAGCAGGTCGAATGCGAGAACGGGGCGAAGACCACGGTGAGCGGCACCGTGTACGACCCCTCGGGCAAACTGCCGCTCTACAACGTGATCGTCTACGTCCCCAATGCGCCGCTTGAGCCCATCCCCGACGGTGCGACCTGCGATCAGTGCAGCGCGACGCTCTCCGGCTCACCCCTCGTGACGGCGCTGACCGATACGGAAGGAAAGTTCGTCCTGGAGGACGTGCCGGTCGGCGAGAACATCCCGCTCGTCGTGCAGGTGGGCAAATGGCGCCGCGAGATGACGCTCCCCGTGGTCGAGCGATGCGAGGACACCGAGACGGACGCCGGGATCATCCGGTTGCCGCGCAACCAATCGGAGGGGCACATACCGAAGATCGCGCTCACGACGGGCGGCGCCGATCCGCTCGAGTGCTTGCTGCACAAACTCGGGATCGATGAGAGCGAGTTCACGCCGGAGACCGGAACCGGGCGGATCAACCTGTTCGCCGGCCGCGGGGACGTCGATCACGAGGTGACGACGCGCTATGCGGATCGCCTGAATCAAGGCGTGGAGTTCACGCCGGCCACGAGCCTCTGGGGGACCGTCGACGCCCTGAGCCAGTACGACATGGTGATCCTCGCCTGCGAGGGCGACCCGTACGTGGAAGACAAACCCGGGCCCGCGCGCCAGGCCATGTTCGATTATACCTCGCTCGGCGGGCGCGTGTTCGCGTCCCACTGGCACAACGTCTGGCTGAAGCGGGGGCCGGCGCCGTTCCCGGACACGGCGGTCTGGGACAACGACGTCACGGACCCGGAGAGCCCTCTCACGGCGCTCGTGGACACCACGCTCCCGAAGGGGCAAGCCCTCGCGGAGTGGCTCGTCAATGTCGGCGCGTCGGAGGTGCCCGGCGAGATCGTGATCAACGGCGCGCAGCATACGGTGAGCGACGTGACCGAGGACATCTCGACCCGGTGGATCTATTACAACGAGCCCGAGCCGGCCGGGGTCCAGTACTTCACATTCAACACGCCCGTCGACGTCCCAGAAGATCAGCAGTGCGGGCGTCTCGTATTCACGGACATCCATGTCTCTGCGGCGGACCTCACGGGCCCGCCCTTCCCGGAGGGGTGCTCCACGGAGGAGCTGAGCGCTCAGGAGAAGGCGCTGCTCTTCATGCTGTTCGACCTGTCGTCCTGCATCGTGCCCGACGACGAGCCGCCGCCGATCCCCATCCCGCAGTGACCCGCCTCGCTCGCGTCGACCGCGCCGCCGGCGCCCGCGCGCCGGCTCCGGAGCCCCGCCGGCGCTGAACGACGCATGTCGGTATTCTCCTGAACTACGTCGTCTCCATCCCGAGCTGCCCCGCAAACGATCCTTGATGATGGGCGGAGAGCGTCCTCTCCGCTCGATCCGGCGAGCGCCGCGGGCCATCGGGGTTCGCCTTCGTTCCTCTCCGGGATGTCCTGTTGCTATCCGCCTCGCCTGATCGCGGGAGACCACGAGCCGGGGAGCCTCTGTGATCCATCGCGCGCGCCGACGGCGGGACACGCTGCCGCGCTGCGCAACCATCTCGCCGCGCTGCGCTCAGCGTACGCCTCGGAGATATCGATTGAGCAGACGGAGGCGTACGAAGACGACAATCATGACGACAGCCGAGACAAGACGCTGTCGCGGTGGGAAGCACCACGCAGATACGGAATGTCATCCATGCATGGTCCGGGGATCCTGCTAGGATGAATCTCGCCCGCAGTGCGGGGTTATATCCGGAGCGTGGGTCGCTGGTCTTCGGCTCGGCAGAAGGAACATTCCTACGATGGTCCAGCATCGCCCTAAGCCAGCGGCTGCATGTCGGACCATCGAGCGTTGGCTTCGCGAGGGCGGTCGTGCTCCGCGGTTGCGCGGGGCGTCGCAGGAGACGGGGCGCACGGAGGCGCTTCCGCTGCAGGGCGAGATGGGGGGGATGCGCGGGGTGATGGAGGGCGATGAAGTTCAGGTCTGTCCTGCGCCGCCGCCGCCGTCCTCGCGCCGGTACCTGTTCAGCCGGCGCGGCGACGCGGGCTGCCCGCTCTGCGCGCGGCGCGCGCGGTCGACGATGCCAGGCCTCGGCGGGGCGCCGTATCCCTTCCTGGCCGCCACCTGGGTGGTCCTCATGGTCGGCGAGCCCTTGCCGTCACCGCCCTGATCGCGCGCGGGCGCGGCGTCGTGCGCGTCAGCCGCGCTGCAGCGCCCGGGCGCGGCGTCGTGCGCGTCAGCCGCGCTGCAGCGCACGACGCTGCGCTCCGGGAGCGTTCGTCGCCAGCGCGGCGGAGCGGGCGCGCGCCCACCTCTCCCGTTGGCCGCGAGGGTGGCTGGCGTGCCGCTGCGCCCGGAGGTGGGGGCCTCGCGCGGAGGCTCGACGGCCGAGCATCTGCCGGCGCCCTCTTGGGATGGGATGGGATGTGATGGGAAAGGTGCGACTGGGCGCTCCGCGGCGAGCGGCGCGCCCGACGCTGCAGCTCAGCTGGCCGCCGACCGCTTGCCGGCGGTCACGCGCTTCTGCCCCGCCCTCTGCGCGCCCGGCTGCGCCGCCTTCGTTCGCCGCGCGGCTCCGCGTCCGACGCGGGCGCTGGCCGACGGCTTCCTCATCGCTGCTGCGCGCTGCGGCGCCGCGCGCTTCGCGCCCGAGGCGCGCGTCGTCTTGCGCCCGCCGGCCGGCGTCGCGCCCGCGGCGCGCGTCGTCTTGCGCCCGCCGGCCGGCGTCGCGCCGGCCGCGCTCCGGCCGCGCCCCGCCGCGCTACCGGTGGCGGTCCGCTTCCTCGTCGTGGCCGCCCTCTTGGCCGCGCCGCTCTGCTGCCGGCTCGTCTGTCCGGCGGTCGCCTTCCTCGGCGCGCTGCTGGTCTTCTTCTTCTCCGCCGCCGCGGTGCTCCGCGCCGTGCCCGGCCGCGCCGCGGCGCTCGCTCCCGCCTTGCTCGCTCCCTTCTTCGCCCGGGTCACCCGCCGGGTCGGCGCAGCGGCCATCCGGGCGCCGGCAGCGGACTTCGTCCGCCTGCGCGGAGCCTTCCGACCCGCCTCGCCCTGGGATATCGCGGGCGCAGCTTGCTCGCGCTCGCCGCTCTGGACCCGCTTCCTCTGCTTGGACGTATCCTTCGATGTCTCGCCTCTCGGCATTGCGCCCTCCCCCCGAGCTCTCTCGACATGAGCTCGCTCGTGGACTCATGGTGCCACAGCCTTCCCTCTTTCCCGGTCGGAAAGTCGGCGGGAAGCACCGGAATCGAAATCAGGATCCGCTGTAGCCAACCCCGGCGGAAGCGCCTATTGCGCGTCAGGCACTCGGCAAATCCGCGCTCCAGACCCGCGGGCGCGGCGAGCCGCACGCCCGCGCGAGACCCGCTCCCCTCGCGCCGCCCTCGCGCCCCGCGCCGCGCGTCAGAAGCAGGTGCCGCCGCCGCAGCTCCTGCCCACGCAGCGCAGCAGCTGCAACGTCTCCGGGCTGTGGATGCACTGGAACCCGCAGACGGCGGGGCCGCTGCCCTCGTCGAGGCAGCCGAAGAAACACGCGACGTCGTCCGCGCAGGTGGGGCTGAGCAGGCACTGGCTCAGCTGCGCGCAGCAGCGCTCGGCCACGCATCCTCCGCAGCCCGTCCCGTCCGATGGGCAAGCGGGGCCGCCGCAGAGGCCGTTCTGGCAGCCGCCGTTGCAGCACTCGCCGGAGTCCGCGCACGGCTGGCCGTCGCGCGCGCACGGGGGCCGGCAGACGCCGTCCTCGCACGCGCCGCTGCAGCACGCCTCGCCGGACGCGCAGCGGCTGCCGTCTGCGGCGCACTCGACGCAGACGAGCCCGCAGAGCCTGGGGACCTCGCCGACGCAGATCTCGTCCCAGCTGGTGGTGCAGCAGAACGGGTCGAACCGGCAGAGCTCGGCCGCGCACCCGCCGCAGTCCGCGGCGAGCGGCGCGCCGATCTCGCAGGGCGCGTGCGAGCACGCCGCGCCCCCGCACACGCCCTGCGCGCAGACGCCGGAGCAGCACGCATCGGCCGAGCCGCACGCGACCCCGTCCGAGCTGCACCCGCCGCAGATGCCCGCGTTGCAGCGCCCGGTGCAGCAGTCCGCGCTCTGGCCGCACACGGAGCCGTCGGGCGCGCACGCCTCGGCGCAGACGCCCGCGACGCAGGCGCCGCTGCAGCACGCGTCGCCCGCGCTGCAGCGCGCGCCGTTCGGGATGCACGGCGCGCGACATGCGCCCTCCACGCAGCTCAGCGAGCAGCACTGTCCCGCGGACTCGCACGCGCTCCCGTCCCGGAAGCAGCCCCGCCCGCACGCCCCGCCCATGCAGACCCCGGCGCAGCACGCCGCCGCGCTCTGGCACGGCGCCCCGTCGGCCGAGCAGCCCTGCCCGCAGAGCCCGCCGGTGCACAGGCCGGCGCAGCAGTCGCCCGGGGCGGCGCACCGCGCGCCGTCCCGCGCGCAGCTGTCGCCGCCGCAGATCCCCCGCGTGCACGCGGCGCTGCAACAGTCCGCCGCGCCCTGGCAGGGGAGCCCGTCCTCCCGGCACACCGGCGGGTCCGGGGGCGGCGCGTCGGGGGCGCCCCCTGCGCCCGCGAGATCGGGCAGCCCGACGAGCTGCTCTCGGGAGCCACACCCGAGGGCCAGCGCCGCGAGGACCACGAGCACGAGGAACACGAGGAGGGAGCGCGCTCGGAAAAGCACGGCGCGGAGGCTAACACGGGGGCAGTTCACGACGGGCGGGCGTGGCGGTGGGGCAACGGCGAGGACGTGGGGAAGTGGAGATGGAGATGTCGAACGGAAGCGGGGAAGCGGCGCCGCCGGGGCGGGAGACCTCGGCGGCCCGCCGAACGTGCGGACCCGAGGCGGCTTCCGATGCTACACTCGCGAGCGTGTCGTTGAAGATCGACCAGGATCACGGGCGCTTCCGTCAGATCGTTCGCGGCCGCATCCGCGAGAACCTGCGCAAGTACATCTCGCAGGGCGAGCTCATCGGACGAAAGGGGAAGGACCTCGTCTCGATTCCCATCCCTCAGATCGACATCCCGCGCTTCCGCTTCGGCGACAAGCAACGCGGCGGCGTGGGGCAGGGCGACGGCAACCCCGGCGATCCCGTGGGGGGCTCGGACGACAAGCAGCCCGGCCAGGGGCAGGCGGGCAGCGGCGAGGGGGACCACCTCCTCGAGGTCGACGTCACGCTCGAGGAGCTCGCCGGCATCCTCGGCGAGGAGCTCGAGCTGCCCGACATCCAGGACAAGGGAAAGAGCAAGATCTCGAACGCCCACGATCGCTACTCCGGCATCCGCCGGGTGGGCCCCGAGTCGCTGCGCCACTTCAAGCGGACGTACCGCGAGGCGCTGAAGCGGATGATCGCGAGCGGGACGTTCCGCCCGGCGGCGCCCGTCGTCGTCCCCGTCCCGGACGACAAGCGGTACCGCTCGTGGAAGACGATCACCGAGCCCGTCGCGAACGCGGTCATCATCTACATGATGGACGTCTCCGGGTCGATGGGCGACGAGCAGAAGGAGATCGTGCGCATCGAGTCGTTCTGGATCGATGCGTGGCTGACCCGCCAGTACAAGGGCCTCGAGTCGCGCTTCATCATCCACGACGCGATCGCCCGCGAGGTCGACCGGGACACGTTCTTCCACACGCGCGAGTCCGGCGGCACGATGATCTCGAGCGCCTACAAGCTGTGCTCGCAGATCATCGACAACGACTACCCGCCGGACGAGTGGAACATCTATCCGTTCCACTTCTCCGACGGCGACAACTGGTCGATGGACGACACGCTCTCCTGCGTGGACGTGCTCAAGACCCAGATCCTGCCGCGGGTCAACATGTTCGCCTACGGGCAGGTCGAGAGCCCGTACGGCTCGGGCCAGTTCATCAAGGATCTGAAAGAGCACTTCTCGCACGACGATCGGGTTGTGGTGAGCGAGATCAGGGACAAGGACGCCATCGTGGGCAGCATCAAGGATTTCCTGGGGAAGGGGAAGTAGAGCGGTATGAGCAAGTTCGCCCTGAACACCGCGCTTCCCCGCTACCTGCGCACCGAGAAGGAGCGCATCGAGAAGATCGCCCGGGACTACGGGCTCGACTTCTTCCCCGTCATCTTCGAGATGCTGACGTACGACCAGATGAACGAGATCGCCGCGTACGGCGGCTTCCCGAGCCGCTACCCGCACTGGCGGTTCGGCATGGAGTACGAGCAGCTCTCGAAGAGCTACGAGTATGGCCTCTCGAAGATCTACGAGATGGTCATCAACAACAACCCTTCGTACGCCTACCTCCTCGAGGGCAACTCGCTCACCGACCAGAAGCTCGTCATGGCGCACGTGTACGCGCACGTCGACTTCTTCAAGAACAACTTCTGCTTCCGGTCCACCGATCTCGACCATCGCGGCCCGATCCTCGACCCGGTGCGGAGGAGCGATGCCTACGATCCGGACCGCAAGTGGATCGACAAGATGGCGAACCACGGCGCGCGCGTGTCGCGGCACATCGAGCGCTATGGCATCAACAAGGTCGAGGCGTTCGTCGACCACTGCCTCTCGCTCGAGAACCTGATCGACCCGTGGGCCCCCTTCAGCGGCCGTCCTGTGGCCAAGGAGGACGAGGAGCCCACGGAGGAGCCGATGGACACCTACAAGCTCCGGGCCAAGGAGTACATGGACTCCTTCATCAACCCGGAGGAGATCCTCGCGGCGCAGCGGAAGAAGCGGCAGGACCAGAAGAAGCCGGAGCGCAAGGTGCCGGAGCGCCCGGAGCGCGACGTGCTCAAGTTCCTGCTCGACCACGCGCCGCTCGATCGGTGGGAGCGCGACGTGCTCGAGATCATCCGCGAGGAGACCTACTACTTCGTCCCCCAGCGCCAGACGAAGATCATGAACGAGGGGTGGGCCTCGTACTGGCACTCGAAGATGATGACCGAGAAGGTCCTCGATGCGTCAGAGATCATCGATTACGCCGAGAACAACGCCGGTGTCATGGCGACGGCGCCGGGGCGCTTCAACCCCTACAAGGTCGGCGTGGAGCTCTATCGCTACATCGAGGAGCGATGGAACAAGGGCCGCTTCGGCCGCGAGTGGGAGGAGTGCGCGGACCTCGACGCGAAGCGCACCTGGGACATGCGGCTCGGCCTCGGCCGCGAGAAGATCTTCCAGGTGCGCGCGCTCTACAACGACGTGACCTTCATCGACGAGTTCCTGACGCCGGAGTTCGTGATCGAGCAGAAGATGTACACGTTCGGCTTCTCGGGGCGGAACGACAGGTTCGAGATCGAGAGCCGCGAGTTCAAGGAGGTGAAGGAGAAGCTCCTCTTCCAGCTGACGAACTTCGGCGACCCGTACATCCGTGTCGTCGACGCCAACTACGGCAACCGGGGAGAGCTCCTGCTCGAGCACGTGCACGGCGGCTTCGACCTCCGCGCCGACTACGCGCGCGAGACGCTCGTGGCGCTCGTCCGGTGCTGGAAGCGGCCGGTCGGCGTGGCGACGAAGATGGATAACAAGCCTGTGCTGCTCCGGTACGACGGCAAGGAGCACGCGATGACCCCGTACAAGCTGTGAGCGCCTGCGGAGCGATCCGCCGGCTCGGCGTCCTGCTCGCGCTCGCCGGTTGCGCCCCGGCGGCGCCAGCGTCGCGCTCGCCGGCGCCGCGACCATTGGCCGAGGCCCCTGCGCCGCCTTCCCGACTCGATCCGACGGAGCACGCGGCGCCCGCGCCGCCTCCTGGGAGCGGCGCTGCCCCGGGCGCGCCGGTCGGCTCGGGCGTCCCGCTCGACGCGCCGTCCACCAGCGAGGCAGCGGCGGCGAGCCCTCCTCCGCGCGTCGCGCGCGGCACCGGCACGCCGGCGGACAGGAAGCTCGAAGAGGGCGACGCCGCCTATGCGAGCGGCGATTTCGCCGCTGCCGAGAGGGCCTATCGCGCGGCCGCGCAGCTCGACAAGAAGGACGCGGCGGCGATCGTCGGCGCCCAGCGCGCGGCGATCGCCAGGGCAGGCGTGTCCACCGACTACAACGGGGCGCCGGGCGACAGGACGCTGCTCGCCGCGCTCCCTGAGCTGAAGCGTGCGGTGACGCTCGAGCCTGACCACGCGCTCGCGCACCTCGAGCTCGGCCGCACACTCCTTGTCCTCGGCCGGGCCGACGCGGCGCTCGGTGAGCTGACACGTGCCGCGGAGCTCGCCCCGAGCGACGCCGAGGCGCACTCCGCGCTCGGCGTCGCGCACCTCGCGCTCGGCAACCTGCAAGACGCTGTCCGTGAGCTGACGCGGGCGGCGGAGCTCGCCCCCGGGGACGCGGAGCGGCAGGCGAACCTCGGGACAGCGCTCCTGGCCGCGGGGAGGACGGCCGACGCGATCCGCGCTTACGAGCGCGCCGCGAGGCTCTCGCCGGCGGACGCGCGCCTGCAGAACGACCTCGGGACGGCGCTCCTCGCCGCGAACGATCCCGCGCGCGCCGTTCCGCACCTCGAGGCGGCTGTGGCGCGCGACCCGGCGCGCGCCACCTACCGATCGAACCTCGGGTATGCGTACCACCTCCGCGGCGACCTGCAGAAGGCGACCGCGCTCTACCGCGAGGCGCTCAAGCTCGACGACAAGCTCGGGAGCGCCTGGATCAACCTGGGCAACGCCCTTGCGCAGTCGGGCCAGCTGAAGGACGCGCGCGCAGCGTACGAGAAGGCGCGCGCCGTCGATCCCACGGATCCGCGCGTGAAGGCGGTGATGGACGAGCTCGACGCCATCGAGCGGCGCGGCGCTCCGCCGCGGTGACGCCGAGGCGCCGGTCGCGTGCGCCACAGCGGCGCTGCGCGGCGCGGGCCAGCGGTCAGGCGCGCGCTGCGCGCCGCGCTCGGGAGGCGGCGCGCTGCCGCGCCGGACAGCGCGACGGTGAACACACGCGGCCTGCATGGATGATTGTCAAGCTCAATCGTTGCGATGTCCGACCTCGCGCGCCTTTTTGGGCTGCTCGCGCCGCTCGCGGCGAAGGTGAGGGCGCTCGGTCGAGCGGCGCCCAGCAGCAGGACGAGGGCTGCGGGACCATCGATGTTGCGAAGCGCTCCCGGACGCCTGACGACACCCGGCGCCAGCCGCGAGCGCTCGCCCGGCGTGGGGCTCGTCGCGGCGCTGCCTCGAGACGCCGACTCCCGCGCGAGAGGGCCGCATACCGAATCCGCGCCCGAGAGACGCACTCGGCTCCGGCGCGCGATGGGCCACGTGGTAGGTGGGCGCACCGATCTCCTCGCACTCCCGCGGCGACTCGCTGGACCACACGATGCCTGAGCGCACCTCCGCCGCGCGCAGGAAGGGGTTGACAGCAGCGACGCACTTTCGATTACCTCTCTTCTGCTGCTCCAAATGGTCTGATGGTCAACGACTGTGCGCCCCGCCGAGGCGAGCGGGGAGCACATGTGTAGCGAATTACAAATGGCGCCGCCGGCGCGGGTGCTCTGTGGACAAAATGTCTGCCTGTCGTGGTGACCCACGAACATCGCGTGCTGAGGCAAGCGGAGCCCGTTTCACCCGGATATGCGCGAAACGACCGAACGGAGCCGTCGGCCAGCAGCCGGTGCCCTACATCGGTTCACCTGGTCATGAGACCAGTGATCTTCGATAAATGCGAGCTGTATTACAGAAAGTCTACCGCGCGGTGGCATGCCTGGTGCAACCGCCCGGGCGGTCGCTGACGTTTCTGCCGCGTGAAGGCCCGGATGGCGCTCGCTGGAAACCTCGCGATGCACTCGACGGGGCACCCCGAACCCGGGTAACCTCGTTCGTGCCTCACTTGTCAACCAACCCCCGAGGCTTTGATGTCCGTTTCCAAGCAGGCCGACATAGCTCCGACCTTGCGACCGCCGCCCGCGTTACCGGCGGACGGCATGGTCATTTCCGCGAACTTCTCGGTCGGTGGCTTCAGTAAACGGTGGAACCACTGTCATCAGCTAGCCAATTTCCTCGCGAGGTACGCGAGCGCCAATGAGGATGACCCCGAGCGCCACGCGACCTTGCTCTCGACGTTCTTCAACGAATTGCTGGAAGCGATATACCGGAATCACGGCTCCACCGGCGAGATCAAGATGCGGTTCCGCAAGAAGCAGAACCATATCCTCGTCGAGGCGGAGGTCCCGATCAACGAGCAGAGCGCCAAGTTCTACAACCACGCCGTCCAGCTGGCCAATCAGCCGGACCCGATGGCCTGGTATCGAGAGCAGCTCGAGCACGACGTTCCGGATGATGACGCTCAGGCGCTCGGGCTGCTCGAACTCGCGGTCGTCTACGGCTCGAAGCTCAGTATCTCCGAACCCACGAGCGGGGACTGGCTCCTTCTGGCGATTCAGTTCCCGTTCACTGAGGTAGAAGAACTATGACAGCTCCGATCGGTCGCGAATCCGCCGTACCGCCCTCGTCTGCGAGCGGCCTCCCTTCGTGGCGCTCGCAGGTGACCTTCAGCATGCGCGTCGACCAGACCGACCAGGAGGTTGCGCTCTCGGGCATGCTGCGGCCGTTCGGTGCCGATCAGATGAGGGCCATCCGCGGCACGCTGGAGACCGCGGCCAAGAACGCGAGCGGCGAGCTCTGCCTGGACTTCAAGCGGCTCAAGTACATGAACAACGTGGCATTCCTGGAGATCAACAGGTTTGTCCGTTGGGCCGTCGAGGCGCGTCCCAACCTCAAGATCAGGCTGATCATCTCCAGCGTCATCCCCTGGGCGATCCGCAAGTTTCAGGTCATCGCGGAGATCTACTCGAGCGTCTCCGTCGAGATCTACGACGTCGCGTTCTACCCGAGCCAGGGAATGCTCGAAGATGCCGAGTTCATCGACGTCCTCCGCCTCCAGGAGCGCATCATCTGGGAGCACGAGAAGACGGGGCTGATGAACCACGGCCTCTACCCGGGGATGAAGATCGCCGATATCGCGTGCGGCTTCGGCGACTTCGCGATCTTGCTCCAGAAGGAGTTCAAGCCGGAGCACGTCACCGGGGTCGATCACTCCCGGCCCGCGCTCCGCTACGCGCAGGACCACATACGGCGGCTCGGGCTGGAGAACGTCGAGTATCAGTACGGGGACGCCGCGGCGCTGCTCCTGCCGGACAACTCGTTCGACTTCGTGTCTTGCCGTCTGTCTCTCCAGGTCTTTCCGCAGCCCGAGCGCATCATGCAGGAGCTCTACCGCATCTGCAAGCCGGGCGGCCGGATCTACATCACGAACGAGCTCCTGTCGTGCGCGTACGGCTATCCGGAGCAGGACCTCATCCGTGCGACCTACAAGCGGTTCGTCGAGCTCGGCAGGTCGATCGGGATGGATCTCGATACGGGGATAAAGACGCGGCAGATCCTGGGGGAGGCCGGCCTCGAGGACATCCGCGTCAACCTGATCGACATCAACAACATGAACACGGACTGCTTCGACTTCGCGCGCGTCGTCGAGTGCTGGATCTCGGTGACCGCCAACATGGCCCGGACCGCCGGCGCCCCGCCGGACTACCACGCCGAGCTGAGCACCGGGCTGCGCGCTCACATGGCGGCCATCACGCACCCGCACGGCCTCGCCTCGTGGCCGATCTACGCCGGCTCGGGCCGCAAGCCGATGCGGGTCATGTGAGGGGAGGCCGGGTCGTCATGCTCCGCCGCGTCGTGATGCCGATCGAGTGGCCCAGGGCCGTGCCGTTAGGAGATTGCCAGCCGTGAGCGTTCAACCTCGGAACTCTGGCGAACAGCGGCCTCAAAGCCTGCTCTTCAGGTTCAGGAAGTTCAGCACCAAGATCATCTTCGTGACGGGCGTGAGCGTCCTGCTCGGTGCCGTGTGGAACGTCGTCGTCGGGCGGCAAGGCATCCACCGGCTGAGCAGCGAGGCCGCCGCGGAGATCGAGGCCGGCCTCAACTCGGCGAACCGCGAGTACCTCACCAATCACCTGGAGGACAAGGCCACTCACGTCAACCTCAGGCTCGGCGAGGCGTACAGGGACCTCCAGACCCTCGCCGGCGTCTTGCAGACCGTGATCGATCGCGAGGAGGACGTCGCCCCGTTCCTGCGGACGGCCGCCGACTTCCCGTATTTCCGCGATCAGATGAAGTTCAACCCGAAGGGGAACTGGTACCAGAACGATCCGAGCGAGCCGAGCGTCGTCAGCGTCTGGGGCTACCTGGGGAAGGACGGGACGATCCTGCCCGAGGTCCAGCGGGCCGTCAACGAGACCGCGTTTCTGGATCTCATCCTGCCTTCGTTCGGCAAGTACGGCGCCGACAAGCTTCAGATCTATTACATCGGTCCTGAGGACAAGCCGTATGTGCGGCTGACGCCGTACACGGACATGGCGTCGACCTTCGACAAGCTGTATCCGGGGCACAACGACCAGGGGTGGTACAAGTTCTTCTTCCCCGGCATGGCCGAGAGCTGGAACGAGTGGGCGAAGGACCCCGCCGGGCTGAGCGCGCACCCGGATCAGACCACGGTCACGGCGCCGTACGACGACGCGGCGGGCGGCGGCATCGTGATGACGGCGTTCCATCCGCTCTGGGCGAAGGACCGCAAAGCTTTGGTGGGGTCGGTCGGGCTCGACCTTACGCTCGCGCAGCTCATCGCCTCGATCAAGGACGTCAAGCTGGCCACCGCGGGCTTCGCCTTCCTGGCGCAGGCGGACGGGAACGTCTTCGCGGTCAACGAGCTCGGCGCAAAGACGCTGCGGCTGCGCACGGACGCGGGCGCCGGTCAGAACTCCGGCGTCGGCATGCTGCAGCGGTTCTTCAAGGACAGCGAGGACTCGGGGGTGTCTGGCATCGTCCTTCCGAACGATGATAAAGTCGACTACCGGGAGATGGTGATATCGGGCGAGACGTACATCATCGCCCTCCAGCGGCTCGCGCCGGTGAACGGCTGGGCCGGGCCGGACGCGCGCGTGGCCAAGGAGCGGTGGACGATGGGCTTCGTCGTCCCGAAGAAGGAGATGTACGCCTCGCTCCTCGCGGCGCAGAAGAGCATCGAGAAGAGCAGGACGGTGATCGTCGGGACCCAGGTCCTCATCACGATCGCCTCGTTCCTCGTGCTCATGCTGGGTGTCTACCTGATCTCCCGCAAGATGACGGGCGCCCTGGTCGCGCTCTCGACCGGCGCGACGCGGATGCGCGAGGGCGATTACGGCGTTCGCATCGACGTGAACTCCGCGGACGAGATCGGGCAGCTCGGCGTCGCGTTCAACGAGATGGCGAGCGAGATCGAGGCCTACACGAACAACCTCGAAGAGCTCGTCGGCGAGCGGACGAGGGCCCTCGAGAAGGCGAACGAGGAGATCAGCGAGCTGAACGCGAAGCTCGCCCAGGAGAACATCCGGCTCGGCGCCGAGCTGAACGTCGCGCGGCAGCTCCAGCTCATGGTGCTCCCCGCGCCGAGCGAGCTCCAGGAGATCCCGGGCCTCGACATCGCGGGCTACATGGCTCCTGCCGACGAGGTCGGCGGGGACTACTACGACGTGCTCCGGAGCGACGGGCTCGTCAAGATCGGCATCGGCGACGTCACCGGCCACGGGCTGGAGAGCGGCGTGCTGATGCTCATGGTCCAGACGGCCGTCCGGACGCTGCTCGCGGCCAACGAGCGGGATCCGAAGAAGTTCCTGAGCATCGTCAACAAGGTCATCTACCAGAACATCCAGCGCATCCGGTCGGACAAGAACCTGTCCTTGACGCTGCTCGACTACAGCGACGGCGGGCTCCAGCTCACCGGTCAGCACGAGGATCTGATCATCGTCCGGAAGGACGGGACCCTCGATCGTGTCGAGACCATGGGGCTCGGGTTGCCGATAGGCATCGACCTGGATATCAGCGATTTCATCGGTAGCATCGAGGTGAAGCTGGAGCCCGGGGACGTCGTGACGCTCTTCAGCGACGGCATCACCGAGGCGGAGGACTCTTCAGAGGAACAGTACGGAATCGACCGTCTGTGTCAGGTGATCTCACGAAACCACGAAAGAACCTCGCGGGAGATCAAGGACGCTATCATCGAGGACGTCTTGGCGCACGTAGGCTACAACAAAATCCATGATGACATCACTGTACTTGTCATTAAGAGGGTATGAGCAAGGGGGAGACTGGGCATTACCATGAGCGAAATCATCGGCGTCTACTCTTTAGACGATTCGTTCAGCGAACACATGTCGCTGACGTTGTACCCCGACTCGTTCGCGGTGAGATGGAGCCTTTGTAACCTGACGGCCAATTTCATGGCCGAGTACTTCGGCGAGCTCTTTCCGGAGATAGACGGCGAGGACAGGCTCATCAGCCGAGACGAGGTCTCAGGCGCCATCGGGTACGTTCTGAACGAACTGGTTGAGAACGCCGTCAAGTTCAATCAGCACGGTGACATCACCGTGACCGTGGGTATCGGGCGTGAGGATCTGGTGTGTCTCGTCAGCAACCAGATCACGAACGCCGCCGTCCCCTCGCTTCGTGAGAAGCTCCTAGAGCTCACACAGGAGGACCCTGGGGAGCTCCTGCGTCGACAGGCGGAGGCGAACGCCGAGGACGCGGAGAACGCCGGGTCGGGGCTCGGGTATCTCATCATCATGAATGATTACGGTGTCAGTCTTGGTTGGAAGCTGGATCCGATCTCGGTCAACAGCTTCAGCATCAAGACGATGGCCAGGATTCCTATTTTGAATGAAAGGTCGAGAATGGAAATCAAGGGTGGTAACTATCGGGTTTGGTACGATCCCTCTGAGGTGGTGGTGTACCTGGAAGGAATCCTTCGTCTTGGCGGCACCACCGAGTACGCCCCCATCGAGGAGCTGCTCGACAAGGTCCTGGCCACGAACCCTCCCACCATCACACTCGACGTCAGGGCGCTGAACTTCCTGAACAGCTCAGGGATCAACGTCCTCTACAAGTTCGCGATCGCCACCCGGAAGAAGGGTGAGCTCCAGCTCATCGTCCGCGGGTCGAAGTCCATCCCGTGGCAGGGGAAGTCGCTGCCCAACCTCAAGAAGTTCAATCAGAACTTCGAGATGATACTCTGTGATTGAGATCGGATGGGTTCTTCCGTCCAACCCGAATCGCGTCCAGGTCGAGCCATGACTGCACCCAAGGACATCAGCTCGATGCACTCCAGAGGCTTCCTGCAGAAGCAGAGCAATCTGGATGCCATCAGGGCGATCGTGAAGGAGCGGCAAGCGTGGAACACGTTGCTCCGCGAGGAGGGGAACTTCACAGACTTCATGGAGCGCTGCAACGCGCTGCTGGAGTACGTCGACAAGCTGAAGCTCGACTTCGACGACCTCTCCCTGGTGCACGAGGCGATCCTGGAACACGCGACCAGCATCGAGAACGAGCTCGAAGGGTACAACCGGGCCATCGACGACGACCTCGCGGTGGCGCGGCAGGTCCAGCGCGCCCTGCTTCCGGAGGCGAGCGGGGCCATCGCCTCGTCCTTCGACATGGCCATCTTCCACAAGCAGCTCGCCCAGGTCGGAGGAGACTACTACGACTTCTTCTACCTTCCCGGCGAGCGCCACGCGATAGGGGTTTACGATATCTCAGGTCACGGAGTATCGTCGGCGCTCATCATGGCGTTTCTGAAGGCGCAGTTCGCCCACGCTACCAAGCGGCTAGATAGCCCTGGGGCGATCGTGGACTGGGTGAACCGGAGCGCTTACTCGTTCCTGCGGGAGGTTCGCCGGTACGCGACGGTGAACTTTGTCATGTTTACTGACCGATTCCTCCGCTACGTCTCGGGCGGAGGGTACGGGCTCCTGGTCCGTCGCGGCACGCCTCGCTCGTTCAACCGGGTGAGCAACTTTATCGGTCTGCGCATCAAGCCATTTCACGAGTTCGAGCTGCCGTTCGAGGAGGATGACGTCCTCGCCTTGTACACAGACGGGATGTTCGAGGCCCAGGACGCGAGCGGGGAGATATATTCCGTGCAACGTCTCAACGAAATCGTCGTCAAGCACAGCGAGGAACCGGTGCAGGTGATCCTCGACCGGTGCATCGAGGACTACACGCGGTTCCGGGTGGCGGACGCCGACGACATCACACTGATCATCCTGCGAAGGTGCGCCTGATGAAGCCCGAGAAGAATCATTCGCAGACGTCGGTCGGTGCATCGATATATATCTCTCCGATCGATCACATCACGGGCGACGTGGCCGGCCTGCTTGCGAACTTTTTGGACGCGCTTCTGGTGAGGTTCTATCCCAGACGGATCTGCCAGAAGGTCAACGTGGTGGTCACGGAGCTGGTCACCAACGTGCTCCAGCACGGGACCGAGCGTGAGAGCGAGGTGCGGCTCGATCTGAGCATCGATCCAGATCGATTGCTCATCAAGGTATCCAACCGCGTTACGCCGGAAGAGTACCGGACCGTCAAGGCGGTATTCGACGAGATCTTCGCCGCGGAGGACCCGAGAGAGCTCTTTGCCAGGACGGTGCGCGAGCGGCGCAACGATCGACGCAGGGGCGGTCTAGGGCTCATTCGGTTGACCGCCGAGAACAAATTCCATCTCTCGACGCAGTACGTCGATGGAATCCTCGTCGTCCAGGCTACTTTCCCTTGAAAAGGCTGCGTATGTTTTTCGCGAAAGGTCGCGTATGAAGGCTCTCAGCTATGGCGAAATCACGGATGGCGGGCTGAGCGTCTTTCAGTCGGTCGCCCGGCTCGATGACGACAACCGCCTCGTTTTGACCTTCGAGGGCGCTATCCGGATCGACAACCCGTACCGGTACCTGTCGAGCTACCTGGACGAGCTGGCTCGAGTCCTCCCGCAGCACCCGATCACGTCCACGGTGATGGATTTCGTGAAGATGCGGTTCTGCAACTCGAACGGCTTCTACGTCATCATGGATATCGTGGACGCCGTGTACAACCTGGTGCCCGGCCGGGTGACCGTGCGGCGGATCCTCGACGATGACTGGCAGCACGAGACGCTGCCCATCCTGCTCAACCTGAACGAGGAGCACGTGGCCGCGCGGACGACGTTCGAGGACGTCAAGGAGACCTAGGCGTGGGGGTGTGGGCTGGGTAAGGCGACCGGCGATGGACACACCTGCGAACGAAGCGGACGTAGAGAGGTTCTTCGCTGTCTGTCCCGATCCGCTGTGTGTTCTGCGGAGCGATGGATCGTTCCTGCGCGTGAGCGGCGCCTGGGAGCGGACGCTCGGCCTGGGGACCGAGGATCTCGTCGGCCGGAGCCTCCTCGATCTCGTGCACCAGGACGACGTCGTCGCGACCAGGGAGCAGATGGATCGGCTCCTCCAGGGGCCCGTCACGCTCGGGCTGGAGAACCGGTGCAGGAGCAGGAGCGGCCTCTACGTCTGGCTGTCGTGGTCGATGCTCTCGGTGCCGAGCGAAGGGCTCGTGTACGGGTGGGCGCGCAACGTGGGCAAGCAGAAGCGCCTCGAGCGGGCGCTGATGCAGCGGATCGAGACGAAGATGCTGGTCGCGTCGATCTCGGCCCATTTCATCAACGTGAAGCTTTCGGACGTCGACCGCGGCTTCCAATCTGCGCTCGCGGAGCTCGGCAAGGCGCTGCGCGCCGACAGGACGAGCCTGTTCCTCCTCGCGGAGGACGGGCGGCGGTTCCTGAACACGCACGAGTGGTGCGCCGACGGGGTGCCGTCGCTGCGCGCGGAGCGGGGAGTCGTGTCCAGGGACGTGTATCCGTGGCTCGTCGAGCGGCTGTTCCGCCTCGAGGTGTGCGACGTGCCGCGCGTGGCCGACCTGCCGGATGAGGCAGCGAGCGAGCGGCGTGCCTTCGCGGAGCTCGGGATCGCCTCGCTCGTCCGGATGCCTGCAGCGTACGCGGGGCGGCTCGTGGGCGTCGTGGGGCTCGACGCGGTGCGATCCACCCGCGCGTGGGACAAGAGCGTCCGGGCGCTGCTCCAGGTCATCGGCGAGATGTTCGCGATCACGCTGGAGCGCATGCGCGCCGAGGAGTCGCTGCGCGAGGTGGTCGAGCAGCAGGAGTCGATGCGCGCGGTGATCTCGCGGCAGGAGTCCGCGATCGAGACGCTGTCGACGCCGATCATCCAGGTCTGGGACAGCGTGCTCGTGCTGCCGCTCGTCGGCAGCATCGATCGCCACCGGGCGACAGAGATCACGGAGAAGCTGCTGCGCACGATCGTCGAGACGAAGTCGCGCTACGCGATCGTCGAGGTGACGGGGGTCGAAGAGGTCGACTCCACGACGGCGCAGCACCTCATCAGCATGCTCCAGACGATCGAGCTGCTCGGCGCGCAAGGGGTCGTGGCCGGAGTCCAGCCGCAGGTGGCGCAGACGGCCTCGTCGCTCGGTGTCGAGCTCTCGTCCGTCCAGGTGCATCGGGACCTCCAGGAGGCGCTGAGGTGGTGCATCCGGGAGCTCCGGGCAGACCGGGGGTCAGAGAAGCGGCGGCGGGGACGGCGGTAGATCCAGGTTGCGCCTCCCCCGGGGACCGAATATTTCGTACACGAAGCATCGTGACAGCGACCCTGCCGCCGCCCGAGAGGCCGGAGATCGACGCCATCGTGGAGATGATCATCTATCTCTACACGGAGTCGCGCAGGCTCACGAAGGGCATGGCGAGCGGATTCGGCCTCACCGGGCCACAGCTCACCATCCTCAAGCTGCTCGAGTCGTTCCAGGATCTCTCGCTGTCCACGCTGTCGGAGCGCATCCGGGCGCAGAACAGCACGGTGACCGGGATCGTCGATCGCATGGAGCGAGAGGGGCTCGTCCGCCGCGAACGCTCGAAGGCCGACCGGCGCGTCGTCCACATCCGGCTCAGCGAGAAGGGGGCGCGGCTCGCCCGCGAGATCCAGGTCGAACCGATGGAGATCTTCCGGAGCGCGCTGCTGAGCTTGAGCTCGACCGATCTGCGCGATCTGCTCCGGATCCTGACGAAGCTGCAGAAACAGGTGGTCTCGCGGGTCGGACAGAGCCGGACAGAAGAAGAGCGACGGCGCTGAGGACGCGAAAGGGAGGCAGGGGGCATGAGAGAGAAGCCGACGTTCACCGGGGAACCGAGGGATCCGAACGGACGAGATCCCGATATCTGCGTGGTGACCTGCGCGCTGTCAGGGGTGCTCGCCGGCCGCAAGCAATGCCCCGCCATCCCCTATACGCCGGTCGAGATCGCCGAGGAGGCGAAGCGGGCCTATGACGCAGGGGCGGCGGCGGTGCACATCCACGCGCGCAACGACGACGGATCACCGACGTTCTCTCCGGCCGTGTTCGCGCGGATCAAGGACGAGGTGCGCCAGCGCTGCCCGGTGATCCTGAACTTCTCGACGGGCACCCTCCTCGACGACGTGAGCGAGCAGTGCGCGACCCTCCGGGAGAGCCGCCCCGAGATCGCGGCGCTCAACATGGGCACCATGAACTACTCGAAGTACTCGCGCGCGCGGAAGACCTTCGATTTCGACATGGTGTTTCCCAACACGTACGCGAAGATCAGCAAGCTCCTCAACGCAATGAACGAGGCCGGGACGAAGCCCGAGCTCGAGTGCTTCGATACAGGGCACACCCAGGGCACCTGGCCGCTCGTCGACATGGGGCTCCTCAAACCCCCGCTCCAGTTCTCGTTCATCGTCAACGTGCTGGGCGGCATCCCCGCGCACGTGGAGTCGCTCCAGCTCCAGACCAGGATCATGCCTCCCGGCTCGGAGTGGGAGGTGATCGGGATCAGCCACGGGCAGTGGAGGATGCTGGCGGCGGCGCTCGTGCTCGGCGGCAACGTGCGGTGCGGGCTCGAGGACCACTTCTACCTGCCGAGCGGCGAGATGGCGCGCAGCAACGGAGAGCTCTGCGAGGTGGCCGTGCGCATGGTGCGCGACGTCGGCCGCAGGCCAGCGACGGTCGAGGAAACCCGGCAGATCCTGGGCCTGCGCGACGACGGCGCGGCAGGAGGGGCGGCCTCGTGACGGAGCGCGCGTACACGGTCATCCAGGCCTTTTCCGCGGGGGGCGTCCTCCGGCTCACGCTGAACAACCCGTGGCGCAAGAACGCGATCGGGCCGGCGATGGTGAGCGAGCTCCTCGACGCCCTCGCGGCGGGCGCGGCGGACGAGACGGTGCGCTGCGTGGTCCTGACCGGCGCGGGCGACGCGTTCTGCGCGGGCGGGGACTTCGCGCAGATCGCGGGCGCCGAGGGGGCGCCGCCGCCCGAGATGAAGGGCGATTACGCGGACCTCCTGCTCGCCTTCGCGAACTCGAGCAAGCCGATCGTGGCGCGGGTGAACGGGCACGCGCTGGGCGGCGGGCTCGGGCTCGTCGCGGCGTCGCACTTCGCGATCGGCGCCCGCGGCGCCAAGCTCGGGACGCCGGAGATCAACGTCGGCCTGTTCCCGATGATGATCATGGCGGTGCTCCAGCGGCACGTGAGCCGGCGCAAGCTGCTGGAGATGATGCTCCTCGGGCAGCGCCTCGACGCCGACGAGGCCGCGCAGTGCGGCCTTCTCAACAAGGTGGTCGAGCCGGGCGCGCTCGACGCCGCGGTCGACGAGGTGACCTCCGCCATCGCCTCGAAGAGCCCGATCGCGGTGCGCCTCGGCCTCGAGGCGTTCGCGGCGCAGGATGATCTCGACCTCGAGTCGGCGCTGCCGCTGCTGCGCGAGCGGCTCGCCGGCTGCCTCGCGACGGACGACGCGCGGGAAGGGCTCCTGGCCTTTCTGGAGAAGCGAAAGCCCCGCTGGTCGGGCAAGTAGGCGCGCCGGGGCGCGCAGGGAGAGGTGGCCCGTGAACATGCGAGAGCTCGTGAAGGACCTCGAGGCCCGCCGGGAGCAGGTGCGGCGGATGGGCGGCGAGGAGCGCGTGGCGAAGCAGCACGCGCGCGGGAAGATGACGGCGCGGGAGCGGCTCGCGGCGTTCTTCGACGACGGCGTGCACTTCGAGGTGGGGATGCACGGCACGCAGATGGGGCTCGCGGCCGGGCCGGACGGGAGCGACCGGCCGCCGGCGGACGCGGTGGTCTGCGGGTTCGGCAAGGTCGACGGGCGGATGGTCTGCGCGGCGGCGTACGACTTCACCGTGAAGGGCGGCAGCATCGGGCAGACGGGTGAGGAGAAGGTGACCCGCCTGCGGCAGATGGCGCTCCGCGGCCGCTGGCCGATCGTGTGGTTCATCGACTCGGGCGGGGCGCGCATCGATCCCGGCTCGATGCACCCGGACAGCATCTCGCTGTTCGCCGGCTCTGGGCACCTGTTCCGCGAGCAGGTGCACATGAGCGGCGTCGTGCCGCAGGTCGCGGCCATGGTGGGGCCCGGCGCCGCAGGCACGGCGTACATCCCGGGGCTCGCGGACTTCGTGCCGATGGTCAAGGACGTCGGCTCGCTGGCGCTCGGCGGCCCCGCGCTCGTGCGCGCGATGACGGGCGAGGACATCTCCGAGCAGGAGCTCGGCGGCAGCAAGGTGCACGCGACGAAGAGCGGCGTCGGGGACGCGGAGTACCCGAGCGACGCCGAGTGCATCGCCGCGGTGAAGAGGTACCTGTCGTTCTTCCCTTCGAGCTGCGACGAGGAGCCGCCGCGCCTGCCGATCACGGATCCGATCGACCGGCGGGAGGAGTCGCTGCTCGACCTCCTGCCGGAGAGCCCGCGGCGCGCCTACGACATGCTGAAGCTGATCGACGCCATCGTCGATCACGGCGAGCGGTTCGACCTGAAGCCGCGGTGGGCGCGGTCGATCATCACCTGCCTCGCGCGCATCGGCGGCCAGCCGGTCGGCGTCGTGGCCAACCAGCCGACCCAGATGGGCGGCATCCTCGACGTGGACGCGTCGGACAAGGCCGCGCGCTTCATGCAGATCTGCGACGCGTTCAACATCCCGCTCGTGTTCCTGCAGGACGTGCCGGGCTTCATGATCGGCTCGAAGGTCGAGCACGAGGGGATCATCCGCCACGGGGCGAAGATGCTGCACGTCATGGCGGCGGCCACCGTGCCCAAGATCACGGTGGTCGTGCGCAAGGCGTACGGCGCGGGCTACTACGTGATGTGCGGGCGCGCGTACGAGCCGGACCTCATCGTCGGCTGGCCGACCGCCGAGATCAGCGTGATGGGGCCGGAGGGGATGCTCGGGATCGCGGCGAGGAAGATGTTCGGTGACGCGCCGCCGCCGCCGGAGGTGAAGCAGGGGATGGTCGACGCGATCCAGAAGAACATCGACGTGATGAAGGTCGCCGGCTGGGGCCTCATCGACGACGTGATCGATCCGCGGGACACGCGGAGGGCGATCGCGTGGGGGCTGGAGCTCGCGCGGAAGAAGCGGGTGGAGCGGCCGGAGAAGAAGCGGGGGATCCTGCCGGTGTAGGGAGCCAGGGACGGGGTGCTCGGCCTCAGGGTGTCCCAGCCACGCGCCGGCGCATCCCTGTCGTTACTCGTCGTGAGCCTCGTGTTCCGACGCCTGGCTGGCCTCGGGCTTGGGCGTCGGCACGGCTCGCGGCGCGGCCGCGTAGAACGGCTCGGGAGCGCTCTTCACGCGAAGGAGCGTCGTGTTCTTGGCGGGGACGACGGCGGTGTACGCGTCCAGGCCGAGCTCGCTGCCCGGCTCGTTCGCGTGCAGCGTGGCCGTGACCTCGTAGAGTCCCTCGCGGTTGAACGTGTCGGCGGGGCAGACCTCCCGGAGGAGGAGCGAGACGTCGGCTGATGCGCCGGGCTTCAGCGTCCTGAAGAGATCGCGCGGGATCGCCCCCGTCGGCGGGGCCGCCGCGCAACTCGTCTCGCCGTTCGGGCCGGCGACGTGGAACTCGAGCATCCGAGACCGGATGGCGACGGTCATTGCGCGCCTGCCAGCGTTCTTGGCGCTCACCCGGACGACGATCGAGCGAGGGCTCGCCGCGTCGGACCAGGGTTCGCTCGTGAGCTCCAGGCGAGGCGCGTTGGCGTCCACGATCGGCTTGATCGGCGGACCGGCGCTGTGGCTCTTGTCCGACGGAACACGCTTTTCCGGGGACTCGCCAGCTGGCCTGTCCGCGGACGTCTGGGCCGCTTTCTCGTCCCTGGGTTGAGCAGCCTTGTCGCCCGGAGGCTGAGCCGTCTCGTCCACCGGAGAGGCTGGCTCGGCGCCGCCCGCATCGTTCGCGGCGGCCTCCTTGGGGGGTAGGCCGTAGCTCAGCACGACGGTGGGCGCCGCGAGGCCGAGCGCAGGGGCGAACGCCGGCGGATCGTCCGTCGACTCCGCAGCGAACGGCGCCGCCGGCGGCTTCTTCGACCACTTGGGCGGAGGACCCCAGCCGTACCAGGTCCTCACCACCGAGCCGCCGGCGAGCGCCGCCTCGTCCTTGCCGAAGCAGAGCAGGCGCGGGTCGAAATGCTCCATGTACGACTGACCGGGCGCCAGCAGCAGCGCGCGCCGCTCCGGGAAGCCGCTCGGCTTGAGCCCCGCGGGCGCGGCGCAGCGGACCGTCTTCTTCGCGCGCTTGTTCAGCGTGTCGACCTCCAGGCGCAGCAGCCGCACGTCCGCCGGGATGCGCATCGGCCGCTCCCCTTCGTTGTCGATCCGCAACGTCCAGGGCCCGTGAGGCGATGGCGCGATGAGCCACAGGCGCGCCGGCGAAGGCGGCAGCGGCGGGGACTCGGGCGCCTTCTTCTTCGCGTTTGTCTTGGGCGCGCCGACGCTCGCTTTGGGCGCGGCGACCTTGCTCCCTGCCGGCGACGGGGCCGCGCCAGCCTTCGGCCCCTCCGTTGGCACGGCGGAGCCCGGCCCCCCGCTCTGCTGCGCGGGGCTCGACTTCTCCTCCGCGAGCGCGGGCGCAGGGCTCGACGCGAGCCCCATCACGGCCGCTGCAGCAGGAGCGATCGAGGTGAACAGACAGGCGATCCGGACGAGACGTGTGCGCATGGAGGATCCGTTCGGGAGCGAACGCTTCCGCTTTCTTTCCGGGGGCGTCAACCTTAGCGTAGCCAGCGAGCCTGGCCTCCTCTGGAGCGCCCGGGCGCTCTCCCATCGCTCGAAGCGTGGTCATGCGCGGCCTGTACGCCATCGTCGACACCGACTCGCTCGCGCGCCGCGGGCTCGATCCCGCGGCGTTCGCCGAGGCCGTCCTCGACGCGCGCCCCGCGGCCATCCAGCTGCGCGACAAGCGGGGCGGGGCGGCCCAGACGCTCTCGCTCCTCCGCGCGATCCAGCTCCTGGCCGCGCGCGCGGGGGTGCCGCTGTTCGCGAACGACAGGGCGGATCTCGCGATCCTCGCCCGCTGCGACGGCGTGCACGTCGGCCAGGACGACCTCCCGGTGGCCGCGGTGCGCAGGCTGGCGCAGCGCGCTTCCGTCCCGCTGCGCGTCGGGCTCTCGACCCACACGTCCGCGCAGATCGAGGCCGCGCTGCGGGCGTCGAGCGAGCTCCGCGATGCCGGTGGTTCCGGCGATTCCCTCGAGCGCCTCGACTACGTCGCCATCGGGCCGATCTTCGCGACCTCGAGCAAGGAGCGCCCCGACGCCGTGGTCGGCCTCGAGGGGCTCGCGTCGCTGTGCGCCATGGTCGAGCGGGTGCGTCCCGGGCTCCCGGTCGTGGCGATCGGCGGCATCTCCCTGGAAAGGGCGGCCGAGGTGGGCGCGCGCTGCTCCGCCGCCGCGATCATCGCCGCGCTGCTGCCGGATCAGGGCACGCCCGCGCCGCGCGCCTTCGAGGAGGTGAGCGCGCGGGCGCGGGCGCTCCAGCAGGCGCTCTCGCAGGCGCTCGCGCTGGCGGGCGCGCGCGCGGCGCCGGTGGACGGGGGCGCGCGATGAGCCTCACGCTGCTCGCGGCGGCCGCCGCGGTGGCCGCGACCGTTGGCTACATGGCGTCGCGCCGCGAGCGGGAGGCGCCGGGAGGGAACGGCGGCGAGCGCGCGGGAGACGCGCCGGCGGCGCCCCCGGGGGACGCGCCGTGGCACGAGCTGCCGTTCGCGCTCGGCGACGTGGTCCTCGCCGGGAGCGAGGAGCGCTGGCTCTCGGGCGCGATCGTCGCGCGCGAGCGGGGCGAGATCGTCGCCGCGGTGTTCCTCGCGCCCGAGGGCGGCGCGCACGGGGCGGTCGTGGCCTTCCCCGCGCCTCGGCGCGAGATCCTGTGGCTCGCGCCGGCGGCGGCCGATTCGCCGGACGAGCCGCCGGCGACGCTCGAGATCGCGGGCGCGACCATGCGGCGGCGGGCGCGGCTGCCGGCGGCGCTCGAGCGGTGCGGGCAGGGCGCGCCCCCCGTGGGCGACGCAGGGATCATCGCCCTTTACGACGGCCCCGGGCGCGACGCGGCCGTGGTGCTCGCCAGCGAGGGGCGGATCCACGCGTGGGCCGGGCGGCGCATCGAGGACGGCGGATACGAGCGGCTGGGCGGAGGCGGCGAGGGCTGACGCCGGCCCGCGCGGCCACGTGGGCGCGCGGCGCCTGTCAGCCGACGACGCTGCGCAGCTCCGCGATCAGCGACGCCATCGCGAGGCTCGGCGAGGCGTTGCGCTCGAGCTGCGCCACGGCGCGGGAGACCGCCGCGTAACGCCGGGCCGACAGGCCTGCGTGGCGCGGATCGGACGCGACCGCGGCGCGGGCCTCGCGGGCGAGCGCGGCGCTCAGCGCGCGGAGGTCGTCCTTGAGGGCGCCCTTGTCGCGGTCCACCGACTCGGCGAACGCGACGGCGGGCCCGAGGTCCCGGGCGGCCGCGGCCTCGAGGACACCCTTTACAAAGGCGTCGCGCGAGGCGGTCTGCTCCTCGTCCGCGAGATCGAGCGCCGTGGACGCGCTGCCGGCGGCGAGCTCGACGGCGAGGTCGTGCCGCCCCTCGGGCACGCCGCGATCGCGGAGGATGCGGCGGATGAGGGCCTCGGAGAGCGGGGCGAAGCGCACGGGCAGGGTGCGCGAGCGGATCGTGTTGAGCAGGCGATCGCCGCGCGAGGTCAAGAGGATGAAGTGGGTGCCGGGCCGCGGCTCCTCGAGCGTCTTGAGGAACGCGTTCGCGGCGCCGACGCTGAGGTCCTCGGCGTCGCGGACGATGAACACCCGAGCGCGCCCCTCGTGGGGCGGGTAGGCGGCGCGGGCGAGCACGATGGCGCGGACCTGATCGACCGAGATCTCGGTCAGCTCGTCGCGGCTCCGGCCGATGACGGCGGCGGGGTAGAAGTTCTTCGCGACGATCTGCACGTCGGGGTGGAGCGGCGCCGCGGGGCGCCCGTCGGAGCGCGCGGCCGCGCGCCGGCACGCGTCGCAGCGCCCGCAGCCGAGCGGGTCGCCCCCGGTGCAGACGAGCGCCTGGGAGAGGGCGACGGCCGCGAGCTCCTTGCCGACGCCCGGCGGGCCCTCGAAGCGGTAGGCGTGGTGCACGCGGCCCGCCTCGAGCGCGCGCACGAGCGTGCCGACCGCGGTGTCCTGGCCGAGGATGTGGGAGAACGGCACGGCCCGCTATCTAGCACGACCGGGGGTCGACCTGGTCCCGGTCCGCGCCGCGCGCGAGGCCGCCCGGCGGCGGCTTCCTTCCCGCGCGTCTTCTTCTTCATTCCCGCGCGTGATGGCGTCCTCGTCATCGTCATTGCGCGCGGCGGTGATAGGTTGCCGCGCATGCGCGTCCTCGTGCTCGGCGGCACTCGATTCATGGGTCATTTCCTGGTCTATCGCCTGCTCGCGGCGGGCCACCAGGTCACGCTCCTGAACCGCGGCGCGACGCCCGACGCGTTCGGCGATCGCGTCGCGCGGGTCCGCTGCGATCGCGCGGCCGGCGATCTCGCGCAGGCGCTCGGAGGTCGCGAGTTCGACGCCGCGGTGGACTTCACCGCGTACACGGCCGCGGACGGCCGCGCGGCGGCTCAGGCGCTCGGCTGCGGGCGCATCGGCCACTACGTGATGATCAGCACCGGCTCGGTGTACCTCGTCCGGGAGGCGTGCCCGCGGCCGTCGCGCGAGCGCGACTACCACGGCGCGCTCCTCCCTGAGCCCGCGGGCGAAGAGGACCGTGAGGCGTGGTCTTACGGCGTGAACAAGCGCGGCTGCGAGGAGGAGATCGCCGCCGCCTGGCAGAGGGATCGCTTCCCCGCGACCGTCCTGCGCATCCCGATGGTGAACGGGGAGCGCGATCCCTACCGCCGCCTCGATCGGTACATCGTCCGCATGCTCGACGGCGGTCCGCTGCTCGTCCCGGACGGCGGCGGACACGCGGTGCGGCACGTCTACAGCGGTGACGTCGTCAGGGCGATCGTGAAGCTGCTCCTCGTGCCGTCGACCTTCGGCGAGGCGTACAACCTCTGCATGGACGAGACGCCGACGCTCACCGAGCTGCTAGAGCTCATCGCCTCGCTGCTCGGCGCGCCGGCGCGGCTCGCGCCGATCCCATCGGTGGCGATCAGGGCCCGCGGCATCGATCCGGTCGCGATGTCGCCGTTCAGCGACCGCTGGATGTCGATGCTGGATCCGGCGAAGGCGAGGGCGGAGCTCGGCTTCCAGCACACGCCGCTCCGGCGCTGGCTGGAGACGGTGATCACGTCGCTGCTCGCGAACCCGCGTCCCGAGCCGCCGGACGGCTACGAGAAGCGCGCCGAGGAGATCGCGCTCGCGGCGGAGCTCGCCGGCGCGGCGGGGGGTGGAGGGCGCTGACCCTGCGCGGGTGCTTTCGACCGCGAGGCGAGGGGGAGGAAGGCAGGCGGGCGTTGGACCGGCTCCTGCGTTCCTGCGAACATCGGACGGAGGGAGATCTCGCGATGCAGGATGTGCAACCCAAGCGGGTCCTGGCGGCCATCGACGCCTTCCTGAGCACGCCGCTCGACGCGGCGCTGTCGCGGCACCGTGAGGCCGATCCGGCCGAGCGCGCGCTCGCGCTGTTCCACGAGGTCGCCGCCGCTGTCCCTGCTTACCGCCGCTTCCTCGCGGAGCACGGCGTGGACCCGGCGGCGATCCGGACGCCCGCGGATTTCGCGGCGCTGCCGGTGATCACGAAGCAGAATTACGTGCTCAGGCACCCCATCGCGGATCTGTGCCGCGGCGGGCGCGTCGAGCCGTGCGACATGATCGCCGTCTCCTCGGGCTCGACCGGAAAGCCGACGTTCTGGCCCCGCTCCGTCACGGACGAGCTCCCGGTCGCCCGGCGCTTCGAGCAGGTGTTCCACGACGGTTTCCGGGCCGACACGCGCCGCACGCTCGCGGTCGTGTGCTTCGCGCTCGGCTCGTGGGTCGGCGGGATGTACACCGCCGCGTGCTGCCGCCACCTCGCGGCGAAGGGGTATCCGATCACGGTCGTCACGCCGGGCAACAACAAGGACGAGATCTTCCGCGTCGTGCAGGATCTGGGGCCGGCGTTCGAGCAGGTCGTCCTGCTCGGCTATCCGCCGTTCCTGAAGGATGTCATCGACACGGGGCGGGCCCGGGGCGTCGACTGGGCGCCTTTCCGGATCAAGCTCGTGATGGCCGGGGAGGTGTTCAGCGAGGAGTGGCGGACCCTGGTCGGCGAGCGCGTCGGGTCGGCGTCGCCCTGCTACGACTCGGCTTCGCTGTACGGGACGGCGGACGCCGGCGTGCTGGGCAACGAGACGCCGCTCAGCGTCGCGATCCGCCGGTTCCTCGCGGGGAGGCCGGACGCCGCGCGCGCCCTTTTCGGGCAGGACCGGCTCCCGACGCTGGTGCAGTACGACCCCGCGGAGCGGTTCTTCGAGCAGCGCGAGGGGATGCTCCTGTTCTCGGGCGACAACGGCGTCCCGCTCGTCCGTTATGCGATCCTCGACAGCGGGGGCGTCACTTCACACGCGGAGATGATGGCGGCCCTGGCCGGCTTCGGCTTCGACCCGCGGCGGGAGCTCGACGGGGAGCGTGGGGCCAGGGAGCTCCCGTTCGTCCATGTGTTCGGGCGCTCGGATTTCACGGTGTCGTACTTCGGGGCGAACATCTATCCGGAGAACGTGGTCGTGGGCATCGAGCAGCCCGGCGTGAAGGAGTGGGTGACCGGAAAGTTCGTGCTGGAAGTCCGCGAGGGCGCGGACAGAGATGCGTACCTCTCGGTGGTGGTCGAGCTCGCGCCGGGGGAGGGGGAGAGCGAGGCGCGGCGCGAGGCGGCGGCGCGGTCGATCGAGGAGCACCTCGTCCGGCTGAACAGCGAGTTCAGGAGCTACGTGCCGGCCGGGAAGCGGGCGCCGCGGGTGACGCTGCGGGCGGCGGGGGATCCGGAGTACTTCCCGCTCGGGGTGAAGCACCGGTATACGAGAAAGCCGGGGGGGTGAGTGCATAGGCGGTACAGGCACTTCGCGTCATTCTCTGCACGATTCCTGTACTGTGCCTGGATCACCTCGGCCTGCGGCCGGGCCGGGCTGTGTTCATGTTTCGTGGCAAGGCCATAGGGCCGAGCGTGAATGTCGGCGGCCGTCACGCATTCCTGTCCACGTGGACGACATGGGGCGAAGCCCGGTTGACGCCTATGGGAGAGAAGGAGGCCGATGTCAGGGATCGGCCTCGACCTCGTCCGCCGGCGGGGGGAGGGCGGTGGAAACCGCGTCCAGGAGCGCCCAGCAGAACGCCGCTACGTCGGGAAATCGCTCCGATGCCTCGAACTCGATCGCTCGCTCCAGCACTTTCCTCACCGCATCGCTGCACGGAAGCTGCTCCAGCACCCGCCCCGGATAGCGCATCATGATCGGTGGCAGCTCCGCTCCGTGCAGACAGAACACCGCCGTCATGCCGAGCCCGTACACGTCTGCGCGCGCGTCCGCCTCGTGCGGGCGGTGCATGAGCTCCGGCGCCGCATAGAGGAACGTCCCCAGCGCGCCGCTCCTCGTGCCGCCCGTCGTGTCGCGCGCCCAGACCAGATCGAAGTCCGTGATCCGGGGCAGCCCGTCCGCGTCGAGCAGGATGTTTGCCGGCTTCACGTCCCGGTGCACGAGCCCCTGCCCGTGGGCGAACGAGATAGCCTCTCCAGCGCTGAGGAGCATCGGTATCACCCGCTCTGCTGGCAGCCGCTTCCCGATGACCGCGCTGTGCACGTCCTCGCCATGGACGAGCTCCATCACGAAGTAGTGCCAGCCGCTGTCCTCGCCCTTGGGATCGAGCATGCGCACCACGCCGGGGTGGTCGAGCGCAGCCATCGCGCGCGCTCCCCGGAAGAATCGCTCCCGGCGGATCTCGTCGCCCGCGAGGTTCGGGTGCAGCACCTTGATCGCCACGGGCAGGTCGCCCCGCCCCGCGTCGAGCGCGCGCCACACGGTCGCGAACCCCCCTCGACCGATCCGCTCGAGCAGCAGATAGCGGCCTTCGCCGAGCTCCTCGCCCACGTGCAGCTGGCCGCCTTCCCGGCGTTTACGCCGGAGGTCGAGGATCTCCCCGTCCACTTCCGCGGTGCTCGCACACGCGGCCTGGAGCTTCACCCTGCGCTGCTGCGCTGCCGCAAGCCTCTTGTCGATCGCGCGGATCGCGTCTTCGGCCTCGCGCAGGGTCGAGGCGAACGTTCTGGGCGGCTCTGGCTTGTTGACCGGTGCCTCCGGCTGCGCGCTCGCAGCGGCTTCTTCCACCGTCGCGCGGATGCCTCGGACGACATCCCTCCACGCTTCATCCAGGTTGGCCCAGCTCGTCACCGCCACGCCGTCCCGCGGCAGCGCCTGGAGCTCCGAAAGAGCGGTGCCCTCCAGGTCGCACGCGCGCACCAGGATGGGCACCACGCGCGCCGCCCCGCTGCGATGCCGCTCCAGCGCTCGCCCGAGCTCCCGCTCGTAGCAGCTGTCCGAGGCGAGGAACGCCTCGCTCACCAGCAGCAGCACCACCTCGGCGGAGGAGAGCTCCGCCGCGATCGACTCGTCGCGCATCGCGCCTGGGCCGATCCGGCCGCGGTGCCAGGTGCTCACCAGGCCCTGCCGCTTCAGGGAGGCGAGGTGCGCCTCGAGCGCTTCGAGGTGCGACCGATCCGCGGGGGCGTAGGAGATGAAGACGTGGACCGCCATGCGCAGAGGAGCGTCGCTGCGGCGAGCACGCTGCGTCCCGGCCGCCCGCTCCCCGCCGACCAGGCTACCAGACGCGGCGTGGGCTCTCGACCCTCCGTTGGCTCCGCGCCGCCCCGGCCCTGGAAGCGGCCGGGGCGGGGCCCCGGGGCGCGGGCCGTCGACCTGCGAGATCGAGGGGCCACGATGCCAGCGCGGAGACGTGCTCGCCGCGCTCGCTCAGCCTCTTCGCCTGGTCGTTGCCCGGCCCCTCCGGCCAGCGTCGCCGCGCGCCACGTCGGCCGTTGCCTCGGTGCACCTCGGGCGCGGCCGGCAGCGCTCTCGCGCCGCGGAGGCGTCCTCTCGCGCTTGCTGGTAGAAGCGTCGCCCAGAACTCATGCGCAACACCTCCCCCCCGCTCATCGTCCTCGGCTGCGGCTTCACGGGCGCGGTGGTCGCCGGCCTGCGGAGGGCGTCCGGCGGCCGCGTCGTCGCGACGACGCGCTCGCCGGAGCGCGCCGCGGAGCTCGCGCAGGCGGGCATCGAGGTGAGCGTCCTCCCGGCGCTCACCGCGGAGGCCGTCGACCGGCTCGTGACCGACGGCGCGGACGTGCTCGTCGCCTTCCCGCCCGACGGCGCGACCGACGCCGCGATCGCGCCTTCGCTCCGCCGCGCGCGCGCGATCGCGTACGTCTCGTCGACCGCCGTGTACGGCGACGCGACGGGGCGCATCGACGAGGCGACGCCCACGTCGGCCGACGGCCCACGCGCGGCGGCGCGCCTCGCGGCCGAGGACGTGTACCGCGCGCGCGGCGCCGTGGTGCTGCGCGCCGCGGGGATCTACGGCCCGGGCCGCGGCCTGCACCAGCGGCTCTTGCGCGGCGACTTCCGCATGACCGGCGAGGGCGATCGGCAGGGCAGGAACGTCGTTTCGCGCATCCACGTCGAGGACCTCGCGCGCCTCGCGCTCGCGGCGCTGGAGCGCGTCGAGCGCGCCGCCCCCGGCGAGGCCTTCCTGGTCGCGGACGACGCGCCCGTGCCGCAGATCGAGGTCGTCCGCTGGCTCTGCGCGCGGCTCGGCCTCGCGCTGCCGGCCGGCGCGCCGCGGGAGGATCTGCACGAGACGCTCCGCCACGATCGCGCCGTGGACAACGCGAAGATCAAGCGCGCCCTCGGGATGGCGCTGCTCTACCCGAGCTACATCGAGGGGTTCGAGGCGTGCCTGGCCGTCGAGGCCGAGGCGCCGGCCCCCGCAGCGAGTGAGCGCGCCGTGCGGCACCGCGGGTGAGCCGCGCTGGCATCGCGGGTGAACCGCCGCGCGGCCGCGCCGTTCGCCGCCCGCGCTGTCACGCCTCGTCATCCGCGGTGCCTTGCGGCGGCTCCTGCGGCTCCGTCGTGTCGAGCCGGTCGAGCTCGCGGAAGAGCGCGTCCAGATCGAGCGTCAGCCCCTCGCAGCCCGGAACCTCCCGGAGCACCCCTCCGGGCGCGGTGAGGCGGTGCTGGTAGAGCCCGCCGCGCGCGAGCTCGTGGATCTCCAGCGTGCGGAGCTGCGGATCGAGCAGCCAGTACCAGCGCACCCCGAACGCGGCGTACTCCTCGAGCTTCTCGACGCGATCGCGCCGGCTGTCCCGCGGCGAGGGGGAGACGATCTCGACCATGATGTCCGGCGGGATGCCGACGGCGCCACGGGCCGGGGGCCTCCGCGAGGTCGAAAGGAACGCCGACACGTCGGATTTGCGCCCGCGCCGCGGCTTGAGCGCGTACTTCACCTCGGAGCCGAAGACGAAGCCGCCGCGCGGGATGAGCCAGGCCCGCAGGGTGTGGATGAGCCAGGCGACAGCCAGCTCGTGGACGCAATCGGGCATCTCTTCCTCGACCAGGCGGCCATCGATGAGCTCACCGGCTTCGTCTTCCGGCAGCGCTGCCCACTCCGCGACGGACAAGAGGCGGGCTGCCTGGGGCTCAGGATACGGGCGCTGGCTCACGCCTGGAAAACTACCATCACCGCGCGCCTCGTGCCGGGTCATGAGCGGGGTCGCGAGGTCACGCGGCGCGCCTGCACGGCGCGGCGCGGCGACGCACGATGTCCAGCGAGGCGTTCATGCCTGCCGTGAAAATCAGGCATCGACGGACGGGATGACCATGACTAGGGTCGAGGCTCTTGGAGGATCGTTGGATGAAGCTTGGATATTGGATGGTGCTTGCACTTGCGGCTGCCGCGGTGGGCGCAGGCTGCGGTGATGACGAAGGCGCGAGCAGCGGCGTCGGGCCAGGCGGCTCGGGCGGGGCTGGCGCTGGAGGCGGAGGCGCTGGAGGCGGAGGCGCCGGAGGCGGAGGCGCCGGAGGCGGAGAGGGCGGCACGAGCGACGGCGGGAGCGGCGGGCAGCCGCCGACGCCGCGGTGCGAGCCGTCCGACCCCGCGCTGGCCGACCGCGACGCGGACGAGCTGTACGCGGCGGAGGAGGTCCCGCGCTTCGACTTCTACCTTCCGGAAGAGCGCTGGGCGGAGCTCAAGGCGAACGCCCGCGACGAGCAGTATGTCGAGGCCGAGGCCTGCTACAAAGGCAAGAGCCTGGGCGTGGTCGGCCTGCGGTTCAAGGGCGGTTACGGCACCCTCGACATGTGCTTCGACGGGGAGGGGAACCTCACCTGTCCGAAGCTCAGCATGAAGGTGAAGTTCGACGAGGTCGTCGGCGGACAGCGCTTCTACGCGCAGAGGCGCCTGAACTTTCACTCCATGATCTGGGACCCCACCCGGCTCCACGAGCGGATCGCCTATGGCCTGTTCCGGGAGATGGGCGTCGCCGCCCCGCGGAGCGCGTGGGCGACGCTGAACGTGAACGGCGAGTCGCAAGGGCTCTTCTCGATGGTCGAGGACGTGGACGGCCGCTTCCTGGAACACCACTTCTCCGAGGCTCCGGACGGCGATCTCTACAAGGAAGCGTGGCCGGTCTCGGACGACGCCGGCTACTACGCGGAGCGGATCGAGACGAACGAAGACGTGGCCACGCACGAGCGATTCATCGCGTTCTCGACCGCCCTCGCGTCCGTCGAGGGCGCGGAGCGGCTCACCGCGCTGTCGGAGTGGACGGACATCGAGCAGCTGCAGCGCTACATGGCGGTCGACGAGGCGATCGTGAACTGGGACGGCGTCACGACCTACTACGCCAACGAGGCGGGCGCCGCGTTCAACCACAACTTCTACTTCTACGACGAGCCGTCCTCGGGCAAGTTCCACCTCATCCCGTGGGATCTCGATCAGACCCTCGGCCCCAGCACCTACTTCGGTCACGTGCCGCGATGGACGGAGACGCCGGCGGACTGCAGCGCCGTGGTCCCGGTGTTCATGGGCTCCGAGCACGTGCGCCCGCCGGGCTGCGACGCCCTGTTCGCCGCCTTGAACCAGGACGCAGCGGGCTACAAGGCCGCGCTGCAGGCGCTCCATGAGGGCCCGTTCAGCGACGGGCGGCTCGAGGAGCAGGTCGACAAGTACGCGGCGCTGATCCGCACCGCCGTCGAGGAGGACCCGCTCGGGCCCGGGCTCGCCGGGTGGGAGCCCGCGGTGGAGCGCCTCAGGAACGAGCTGCCGATCCTCCGAGAGCGCCTGGGCCGCTTCGCCAGCGGCACGCCCCTCGCGCCCTTCTCGTTCACCGCGACGGGGATCAACGACTTCGAGGCCGCGGACACGCTCGGGCTGTACGTCGGGACGGTGCTGTCCACCAACAACGCGTCGAGCGCCGTGCAGGGCCTTTCGCAGGAAGATCCGCTGAACGGCGCGCAGAGCATGCTCCTCCGCTTCGACTTCCGCGACGAGGCGTCTCCCTGGGGGCAGTACGTGTACTTCGGGGTGCCTCTCGCCGAGGGCATGATCGACGCGACGGCGCTCGAGGGGGTCCGCTTCTGGGCGCGGGCGGAGGCGGCGCGCGGGATGCGCTTCGACGTCGAGAGCCCGGCGCAGAGCGAAGGGCTCTCGGGCGTTCGCCACGGATGGGACGTGCGGCTCACCGCGGAGCCGACGCTGATCGAGCTCAGGTTCGCCGACATGGCGCTCCCCGGCTGGGCCATCGATCAGGGGCGCGACCCGGGCGACGACGTGAACGACGTGCTCCGGTCGATCGTCGGCCTCTCCTTCAGCGCGGAGATGAACGGCGTCCGCGCGAACGGCTTCCTCGGCAAGGACAAGGCCGACTCGGGCACCATCGAGATCGATGATGTCGAGTTCTTCGGGCCGACGTCCGAATCACCCTGAACGACGGATACGGAGGCCCGGGGCCGAGCGCTCCGGGTCTCCGCCCCTCCTGCGGCGCAGCCCGAGGCTCACGGCGAGGAGCAACGCGGCGACGCCGCCGGCGGACGGCGCGTCGCCGCCGAGGCTGCAGCTGCAGCCCGCCGACTCCCCGTTCCCGCTCGCGTCCCCGCCCGCGCCGGTGGAGGGAGCCCCACCCGAGCCCGATCCGTCCCCGCCCGCGCCCGATCCGGCGTCGCCCGCGCCGACCGAGGCGGCCACGTCGAGCGTCGGACCCGCCGCCGTCGTGGTGGCAGGAGCCGGCGGCTCCTCGGCGCACATGCCGGCCACGCACCGCTCGCCCGCGGGGCACACGACGCCGTCGCAGAGGTCGACGCACGCCCCGCCACGGCAAGTGGTGCCCGCGCCGCACGCGACGTCGGCGCACGCGGCCTCGACGCACCTCCCGGTGTCCGCCGCGCAGCGGTCCTCCGACGGACAGCCCCGGCAGCCGCACTGGACCACGCAGACGCCGCTCTCGCACACCTCGCCCGCGCCGCACGTCACGCCGTCGCACGGATCCAGGCAGCGGTCGCCGCGACAGGTCTGACCGTGCGGGCAAACCACGCCGTCGCAGGGCGCGCGGCACTCGCCGTCATGGCACACCTCGCCGACATCGCACATCGCGTCGACGCACGCCTGCTCGACGCACAGGCCCTCCACGCACACGAGCCCCAGCTCGCACGGGAACTCGGCCGAGCCGCAGCGGTTCACGCAGCGGCCGCGGCTGCACACCTGGTACTCCGGACAGGGCGCCTCCTCGTCGACGATGTCGTCGCAGTCGTTGTCGATGCCGTCGCACCGCTCGGCCTGGCTGCCAGGCTCGACGATCGGCGTGCAGATCGCCTGTCCCTGCGCGTCGCAGTCGGAGATGCCCGCGCGGCACGCGCCCACGTTCTCCTCGACCTCGCACGGCTGGCCGGCCGCGGGGCACGTGATGCCGGAGAAGCGGAACAGGAAGTCCTCGTAATCGAGATCATTGCCGTTGACGCCCGCGCTGCCGGCGGCGTTCCGGAAATCGAGATCCTCGAACCCCAGGTAGAACGTGTTGGCGAGCTGGTTCGACCTGTAGATGAGATCGGAGTACCAGGGCCCCGGGCTCTCGCACGCCGTACACTCCACGTTGAACCGGTGCTCGGTGTAATGGTACTGCGTGGCGTTGCCGTTGCCGGTGCCGTTCGGGTTCGGGATCAGCACGAAGCCGATGAGGCCTCCCGCGTAGGCGGGGTTCTCCCGGATCGAGACGGCCGTCAGCTCGCGCTTCTCGGCGGGCGGCAGGGAGCCAGAGAACGGAAAGAGGATCTGGATATCGCTCTCCGGCGCCGGCGTGCTGAGGTTTGCTCCGGCGTCGACGGGGACATACAGCGGCGGGTCGCCGCTGTCGCGGCCATCGTCGACGTTGTACCAGCCGACCGCGAAGTTGGCGCCGCCCCCCTTCTCGATGTACTTGCCGCTGAACTCGCAGAGCGGCGAGAACACCTGGGGCTCCACCGCGGCGTCGGCCACGACGTCGATCATCTCGTCGAGCATGTCGTTCTTCGTCGAGCCGTTGAGCAGATCGCTCAATCGGCTCGTGATCACGGGGACGACGGTGCCGTTCGGCTGCACCACATCCGCGCGCGCCGCCCCGCCCGTGCCGAGCGCCACGAGGAGGGCCACACGCCACGCGAGAGAAGACGGTTTGTTGGGGGTCGACCAGCGCATAGGGCTTCTCCTTCCGACAGAACACGTGAGTCCGGATCGTAAATTGGACTCGAGTTTTGCTCTCCTGTCCAGGTGGCGCGCGCCCGCTCGAACCAAATAACGACGGATGTGGAGGACCAGCCCACGTGAGAACACTTCGTGTCTGTACGCACGAAGGCGGGTGATCCCCTTTTTCCAGTGCGCCGGATGACGGGTGATGTGATGACGAAGGGGCGGACGGCGCCGGCTCTGCGCCGCCGTCCGTGTTCTTCCGCGTTCTTTCGCGTTCTTCCGCGTTCTTTCGCGTTCTTTCGCGTTCTTTCGCGTTCCGCGAGCCAACGTCCGTTCGAGCCAGCGAGCCAGCGGACTCTGCCGTGTCACGATGCGCCGACGGCGGCGGCGCTCACGCCGCGCCGTCGGTGCGCGCCGCGCCAGCCCGCCCGGGCCGGGGCGCTCAGCCGTCCTGCTCTGCCGGCTCTTCCCGCTTGCGCGCGAGCGCCGCGAGCTCGCGGACGAGCTCCGGCATCCCCTCGCCCGTCGCGGCGCTGATGAGGTGGAGCTTCACCTTCGCCTTCGCGAACCGCGCCTTGAGCTTCGGGTAGGCCTCGCGCACCTCGGTCAGATCGGCCTTCGTCAGGACGACGATCTCCGGGCGCTCCGCGATCTCCGGGCTGAACTTCTTGAGCTCCTTGCGGAGCGCCCGGTAGTCGGCGAGCGGCTCGCGGCCCTCGCCCGGGTCGAGCGTCACGAGGTGGAGGAGCGCCCGCGTCCGCTCCACGTGCCTCAGGAACTGGATGCCGAGCCCTACCCCCTCGCTCGCGCCCGGCACCAGCCCGGGGATGTCCGCGATGACGAAGCTCGACCCGCCCGCGCGGACGCCGCCGCCGATCTCGACCATGCCCAGGATCGGGGTGAGCGTCGTGAACGGGTAGTCGCCGATCTTGGGCCGGGCCGCCGAGACGGCCGCGACGAAGGTGCTCTTGCCGGCGTTGGGGAAGCCGAGCAGGCCGATGTCGGCGAGCACCTTCAGCTCGAGGCGGAGCTCGCGGGCCTCGCCCGGCTCGCCCGGCTCGGCGCGCCGCGGAGCCCTGTCGTGCGGCGACTTGAAGTGCAGGTTGCCGCGGCCCCCCTTGCCGCCGCGGGCGACGATGACCCGCTGGCCGTGCTCGGTCACGTCGGCGATCAGCTCGCCGCTCTCCGCGTCGAAGATCTGCGTCCCCACGGGGAGCTTCTCGACCCGGTCGGCGCCGGCGCGCCCGTGGCAGTCGCTCCCCATCCCGTGCTCGCCCCGGTCGGCCTCGAGCGTGCGCGCGTAGGTGAAGTCGAGTAGCGTGGACAGGCCTCCGTCGCCCACGAAGACGACGTCCCCGCCGCGGCCGCCGTCTCCACCCGCGGGGCCGCCGAACGGGATGTACTTCTCACGACGGAATGCGATCGCTCCATTGCCGCCATCCCCGGCGATCACCTTCAGACGGCACCGATCGACGAACCGCATGACGGCGGCTCATAGCATACAATTTAGGAAAGACCCCAAAGCGGAAGGGCGCCCCGCGCATCGGGCCGCCCGCCTGACCGCTCGCCCAGGAGACCCCAGGTGCCCGCTCGAATCCTGATCGTGGACGACAACACGAGCCTCGCCGGAAACCTCCGCGAGGTCCTCGAGGGCGCGCGCGAGCTCGACGTGGAGGTCGCCCTCGCGCCCGACGGCAAGCAGGGGCTCGCGGCCGCCCGGCGCGACGGGTTCGACGTCGCGGTCGTCGACGTCAAGCTGCCGGACGCGAGCGGCCTCGAGCTCATCGCCCCGCTCCGCGCCGCCGCCCCCCACGGCGAGATCGTCCTCGTGACCGGCTTCGCGACCGTCGACGCCGCCATGGCCGCGCTCCGCGCCGGCGCCTTCGCCTTCATCCTCAAGTCGTTCCGCCCCGAGGAGCTCATCTCCACCGTGGCCCAGGCGATCGAGAAGATCTCGCTGAAGCGGGAGCGGGAAGAGCTCGAGCGCCGGTACCGGGCGATCATCGACGCGGCGGACGTGCTCATCCTCGGCCTGAACGCCGGCGGCAGCGTCGCGCTCTTCAACCCGCGCCTGTCCGCGCTGACCGGCGTGTCCTGCGACGCCGCCCTCGGCATGGCGTTCTGCGAGGCGCTCGTCGACGAGCCCGATCAGCGCCGGTTCAACCAGTCGTTCCTGAGCGTGGTCGAGGGCGACGCCGCCGCCGAGGTCGAGGTCGGCGTCCGGGACGCGGTGGGCGCGATCCGCCGTGTGCGCTGGCACCTCTCCGGCGTCCGCGGCGGCGGGCGCGGCGGCAGGACCGACCTCGTCTACGGCATCGGCATCGACGTGACCGAGCGGCGCGCCCTCGAGCGGCGGGCCGCCGACGCCGAGGCCCTGAACGCCATGGCCCCGCTCGCCCTCGGGCTCGCCCACGAGATCAGGAACCCGCTGAACGCCGCGGTCCTGGAGCTCCACCTGCTCAGCCGCGGCATCGACCGCCTCTCCGACGAGGCGATCCGCGAGCCCATGAAGCGGCGCGTCGGCATCGTCGAGGCGGAGATCGCCCGCCTGGGCCGGCTCCTCGGCGAGTTCCTCGAGCTCGCCCGGCCGCGCGCGCCCCACCGGGAGCCCGTCGATCTGGCCCGCGTCGTGCGCGACGTGCTCGACCTCGAGGAGGAGGCGTTCGCGAGCCACCACGTCGAGGTCGTCCGCGATCTCGCGGACGACTGCTTCGCGCTGGGCGACGTCGAGAAGCTCAAGCAGGTGGTCTTGAACCTCGTCGTCAACGCGCTCGACGTGATGCCCGACGGCGGGGTCTTGCGGGCGTGCGCGTCGGGGGACGCGCACGAGGTGTGGCTGTCGATCGGGGACACGGGGCCGGGGATCGCGCCGACGATCCTCGCCGAGATCTTCGATCCGTTCTTCACCACGAAGGCGGCGGGCACGGGCCTCGGGCTCGCGATCGTCCGGAAGATCGTCGACCAGCACGCGGGCCGTGTGGATGTCGACGCGCACGCCGCCGACGGCACGACGGTCCGGGTGAGGCTCCCCCGCTTCGTCCCCGAGCCCGTCGAGCGCCCGATCGGCTCGTCACCCCCCCGCGTCGCTGGCGTCTGACTCGCCGCCCGGAACGCGCACCGCCGAGCGCCGCTCACCCCACGATGCGCATGGGGGGCTTCAGGGGGAGGGGAGGCTTGGAGCCAGGGGCGGAGGGGATCGCGGAGGGGGCGGGCTTGGGCACCTCGCCCTCGAGGGCGGCGAGCGCGACGAACAGCCGGTCCATGCCGTAGTCGAGGGCCACCTCGCGCTGGAAGACGTGGGCGACCTTGATGAGGCGCAACGACGTCTGCTTGCCGAGGTCGATCTCGCGCTCGAGGAACGCCTCGAACGAGCCGTAGCCCTTCGCCTGATACAGCTCCTGCTGCTGGATCTCGGCGAGCACCACCCCGATATCGAAGAACCCCTTGTCGAGCCGCTTGCGGAGCGTGCGGATCTTCTGGGTCTGGTTGTGGAGCTCGGCGATCTTCGCCTTGATCTCCTCGGCGCCGCTCGGCACGCGGATGGTCGCCCGGGCGCTGCCAGGGGGCGCCGGCTCCGCGGCCCGGGCCCGCGCCTCGGCGGCGTGCTTCGCAGCGTGCCGCGCAGCCCAGGGCGCAGCGCCACGGAGGCCGAGCTTACGCTTCGACGCGCTCGACGCCGATTTCGAATCTTCCTTGATTACCGGATTCACGGGCTTCGCAAGCTGAGCTTCTGCGCCCCCCTTGCTGCTCGAAGAGGCCTTCTTCTTCATACCCGTCGCCTTCTCGGAGCTGCCCTGCTTTGTGATCTTCGGCATGTCGCTGCGTCCCCCGCTGGGTACGAGATCGTCGCGGCCCTTCGCCTCAAGCGCGCGCCGCCCGCGCGGCGGTAAAGACCCGCACGGCTGTCAAGCCCGATTGGCTCACCAGGTCGTCGCCTTACCAAAAAATCGACCACCCCGTCCACTAAGTTTCGGGGAGGCTCCTCGCTTTCCCGAAGGGCAGCATGACCCAAGATCGGTCCGGGAGCCAAAACCAGCGAGCATCGCACGCTATCGGGCCTCCCGGAAAGCTGGTCGCCCGGCGGGACCGCTGGGTTTCGTCGGCCACATCGGTCCACAATCGCCGACCCCGGCGGGCTCGGCGCTGGGGTCCGGCGAGAGCCGCGCCCGCGACGCCTGTCGCGCGCCGGTCGCCTGCCGGGCGGTTGGTCATCCATCCATCCATCCAGCCGTCCCGCGCGATCCCGCGTCATCCCGCGCTCCAAGCGCAGGGGTGGGTCGTGGTAGATCGCGGTGTATGACCTCTCCGCCCGCCGGTCGCGACCCCGCCGATGACGTCCCCAAGGCCGTGGTCGCTGATGCGCCGCGTCGTGCGAGCGAAATACCACGAGGCGCGGCGAGCAGCCGGATTGCCGTGGTGGTGAACGGCAACGCCAAGAGCGTGACGGCGGAGGTGATCGAGACGCTCGATCAGATCCTTGACACGGGGGATCTGTTCGTCTCGCGGCGGGTGGAGGAGAGCGAGGGCATCGCGCGGATCCTGGTCGACCGGGGTTACGGCACGATCCTCACGGGCGGCGGCGACGGGACGTTCACGGTGGTGGTGACGGCCGTTGTCAACGAGGCGAAGCGGCGCGGGCTGCCGCTGCCGCGGTTCGGGCTGCTGCGCCTGGGGACGGGCAACTCGCTGGCGTGGGTGCTCGGCGCGTCCGGCGGCGCGGGCGCGAAGCCCGGGCTCGCGGTCGACCTCCAGCGGCTGCGCGCCGAGGCCGGGAGCCGGAACCTGCGGCTGGTGGAGGCCGAGGACATCCTGTCACCGTTCTGCGGCTTCGGGATCGATGCGGTGATGCTCCGCGACTACAACGCGGTGAAGTCGGCGCTCGCGCGGGGCCCGCTGAAGCGGCTCGCGCCGGGGCCGGTGGCGTACGCCGTCGCCGCGGCGACGCGGACGATCCCGAGCTACCTCGTGCGGCGAACACCGCACTGCCGCATCATCAACGAGGGCAACGACGCGATCCGCGTCGGCGAGAAGGGGGCGATGCTGGGGGCGCCCATCAAGAAGGGCGGCGTCATCTACGAGGGGCCGGCGAAGATCGCGGCGCTGTCGACGATCCCCTATTACGGCTTCGGCTTCCGGATGTTCCCCTATGCGGACGATCGCCAGGACCGGATGCAGCTGCGCGTGTCGGTGGTCTCGCCGTTCACGTTCCTGCGGAATTTCTCGAGCATCTGGAGCGGAGAGTTCGACGATCTGGAAACGGTGTTCGATTACTTCGTGGATGAGGTCACGATCGAGATGGACCCGGCGACGAGCTTCCAGATCGGCGGCGACGTCCGCGGGGAGCGATCGCGGGTGCGCGTGCGCCTGACCGAGCCGATCCGGATCGTGGATTTCTACGCGCCGCCGCGCGGATGAGGCTCACCCGTCCGGCAGGGCGCGAGACGACACGGATTGGACCAGATTGGCACGACTCGCGTCGTGCTCCTGGCGCAGGGTGGCACGGTGGAGCGCTTCGGGGGCTCCTGATGCCTCGACTCCCGGGGATTTCGCGGGATGAGCGGGCGGCGAGGGGCTGGCGCAACGCTTGCTCCGGTCATGTGCCATGAACATCAAGCTGACCATTCTTCGCTCCGGTTCGGTGGGAATTGCCTCGCTTGCGCTCCTCCTCGGCGTGGCGTCGATCGGCGCTGGATGCGCCGCGCAGGTGACAGAAGGGGAAAGCGGTGAGGGCACCGATGAGGGCGCGCTCGAAGGCGACGAGCTCGAAGGCGACGAGGCGGAGGCGGCGTGTGAGATCGGCGAGTCCCGGAGCTGCACCGTCAATGGGACGGAGGGCTTCGAGCAGTGCGAGAACATCGACGGGGTGGCGACCTGGACCGGGTGCCAGGCGGGCGGCAGCGTCACCAGCACGCCGCTCGTGCTCTCGTTCGAGCAACGGCCGGTCGAGTACGTGACCGCGATGAGCGGCGCCTTCGATCTGAGCGGGCTCGGGGCCACGATCGCCACCGACTGGCCGACCGCGGCGACGCCGTGGCTCGCGCTCGATCGGGACGACAACGGGGCGATCGACGGCGGCGAGGAGCTGTTCGGCTCGGCGACGGTGCTCTCGAGCGGCGCCCGCGCGGACAACGGGTTCACCGCGCTCCGCGAGCTCGACACCGACGGAGACGGCCGGATCACGGCGCGGGACGAGGCGTGGTCGCGGCTCGTGCTCTGGAGCGACCGCGACGCGAACCGCGCCTCGAGCGCCGGCGAGCTCGAGCCGCTCGCGTCGCGCGGGCTCGTCGCGATCGAGCTCTCGTATGGACGCGATCGGCGCTGTGACACGCGCGGCAACTGCGAGATCGAGCGGGCCTCGTTCACGTTCTCGGAGGGCGCCTCGACGCGGACGGGCGCGGTCGTCGACGTGCACCTGCGCTGGCAGTGACGCCGCCGCGGGGGCGGCGCGGAGCTGCCGGGCGATCAGTCGTAGTACTCGTTGCCCAGGTGGGTGATGAGGTCCTCCCCCATGAGCCAGCGCATCGTGTTCTTGAGCTTCATCGACTGGATGAAGAGATCGTGCTCCGGGTACAGGGCCGGCGCGGTCATGGGGCTCTTGAAGTAGAAGCTGAGCCACTCCTGCGTGCCGCGCAGCCCGGCGCGCTGCGCGAGATCGAGGAGGAGCGCCAGGTCGAGCACGAGGGGCGCGGCGAGGATCGAGTCGCGGCAGAGGAAGTTGATCTTCACCTGCATCGGGTAGCCGAGCCAGCCGACGAGATCGATGTTGTCCCACCCCTCCTTGGCGTCGCCCCGAGGGGGGTAGTACTCGATCCGCACCTTGTGGAAGAGCTTGCCATAGAGCTCGCCGTGGACGTGCGGCTGGAGGATGTGCTCGAGCACCCCGAGCTTCGAGACCTCCTTCGATCGGAACGAGTCCGGGTCGTCGAGCACCTCGCCGTCGCGGTTGCCGAGGATGTTCGTCGAGAACCACCCTGCGACGCCGAGCATCCTGGCCTTGAGCCCCGGGGCGATCACCGTCTTCATCAGGGTCTGGCCGGTCTTGAAGTCCTTGCCGGCGATGGGGACCTCCTGCTTGCTCGCGAGCTCCCACGCGGCCGGGAAATCGACCGTCAGGTTCGGGGCGCCGTTCGCGAACGGGACGCGCTCCTTCAGGCAGGCCCATGCGTAGATCTGGGAGCTCGAGATCGCCGGGTGGTCCTCGGCGAGGCCCGCCTCGAAGCGCGCGACGGAGGAGTGGACCTCCGCCGGCGCGATATAGACCTCGGTCGATCCGCACCAGACGGCGACGGCGCGCGCAGCGCCGCTGTCGCGCAGGAAGGCGCGGATATCCTCCCGGACCTGCTCGACCATCGCGGCCTTGCTCGCGCCCTTCTTCACGTGGTTGCCGTGGAGCCGCCGGACGTACTGCGGGTAGAACACCGCGGGCATCGGGCGGATCCGCTCGAGCTCCTCGCGGACGGCGTCGAGGTGGCGGTGCTCGAGCACGTCCGCGTGCCGCGCCGACTCGTAGGCGTTGTCGGGGAAGATGTCCCACGCGCCGAACACCAGCTGATCGAGCGCCGCGATCGGCAGGAAATCCTTGATCCTGGGCGCGCGTTCGTCGGTGCGCCGGCCGAGCCGGATCGTGCCCATCTGGGTGAGCGACCCGATGGGCGCCGCGAGCCCGCGCCGCGCGAGCAGGGTGCCCGCGATGGTCGTCGTGGAGACGGCGCCCAGCCCCGGCAGCAGGACCCCGAGCTTGCCCTCCGCGGTCTTGATCTCTTTCGGCTGCTTCACGTGACGTGTTCCCCCCGGTCGTGGTCGTGGGCGCTCGCCGGGCAAGGCGGGGCATCCGCCGGCGCCGTGGGCGCGGCGAGCGCGACGTCGGTCGAGGCCGCGCGGCGCTGCGACCCGCCGGGAGCATGAAGCTCGAGGGCCGCGATCACCACGGGCGCGGCGCGCGCGCGATGGCGTTTCCCGCGGGCTCCCTTCGCGCGTTTCCGGCGCTCCCTTCCTCTCGGCGCCTCGGACGGCGGCATGAGGTGCTGGCACGAGATGGCATGTTCGCGACGCGCCGGGCAACCCCGGCGGGCGATCGCGATCAAGGGGAGGGGCGCGGGTAGCCGGCGGCAGGGGTCATCGCCTCGATCCAGGCGCGGATCGCGGCGACGGCCTCCTCGTCGACGCGCCGGGTCGCGAGCGGCGGCATCTGCTCGGGCGGCGCGCCGGGCGCGTCGCGCCGGGACATGCTGCGGAGCACGGCGCTGCGATCCGGATCGAGGGGCCTCAGCCGGTCATAGCGGGCTCCCGGCGGCGCTCCGGGCGGGCGGACCTTCGCGGGCTGGTTGATCGCCGTCTGGTAGACGCGCGTGCCGCGCACGTCGCCCACCCGGCCGGCAGCGTCGACGTCGAGGCGCATCTCGAAGTGCGTCGCGACGCCGAGCGGGTGGTGGCACGAGACGCCGCAGTTGACGTGCAGCAGGCCGAGGGCGCGCCGCTCCGTCGCGGTCCCGGGCACCTCGAGCGCGGCCGCGTCGGGGAGCGGGCCGCCGGATGTCGTCGACAGGAGGCCGCGCTCGACGAGCTCGGCATACGTCAGGCCGCCGGCGCCCCGCGCGGCGAGCTGGATCGCCTCGAATCCAAGCGGGTTGTCGGTCTTGCCAGCGTGGCAACGGATGCAGTCGACCTGCGCCGGGATCGCATAGTCGGGGGCGCCGGGGACGTGGGGGACACCGGCCTTCACCTGCGTCGCGCTCGCCCCGTCCTCCGACCAGACGTAGGTCGCGCGCGTCCAGCGATCCTCCGCGGTCTTCCACAGGAACCTCGTCTCGATACGGCGGCTCGCGCCGGCGACGGGCAGACGGAACTCCTTCCACAGCCTGGTGCCGACAGGAAAGGTCCAGTCGTTCATCCGGGAGACATCGATGGTCGCGCCCGGAGGGAGATAGATCCACCGCGTCTTCTCCGCGCCGTCGCTCCAGAGCTCGAAGGCGGGCTTGAACTCGCGGACACCCGCCGCGAGCGAGCGCGCGCCGGGGTCGCCGTAGAGCCCGGTGCAGCGGAGATCGTGAGGATCGGTGTCGCCGTCCTTGCAAGGCGGCAGGCCTCCGGGCGCCTGGGCCGCGCCCTGGCCGGGGCGATCGCCTGTGCCGGGGGCGCGCGTGGTGGTCGCGGCCGCCGGGCCGGTCTGGGCCGGTGGGGCGGGGAGAGGTTCGGGCCGGGGCGCCTCCTGCGCGCCGCAGCCGCCGCAGCCGGCCAGCAGCAGCGATGCGAGCACGGCTTGCCAGGCGCGGCCTCTCGTGGTGAAGGTGGACAGGGAGGTGCCCGCTTGCCCGAGAGACCGAGCCACCGGCGCGTCGTGGGGCGCGCTGCCTATGTGACGAGAGCGTGCCATCGGACCGCCTGGTGCCTCCTGCTCGCAGGCAGTGTAGCCGCCTGCGACAGGCGCGTGCAGGTGGCGGGGCCGCCCGAGGAGCCTCGCGAGGGCGGCCCTCCCGGCCATGCCACGGCGGGGAGCCCGGTCCAGGCGGCTCAGGGGGGCACGGGGGCGCCTGGCGCGGCGCTCGCCGCGCAAGACACGCCGGCCGCGCAGGGGGCGCCCGCCGCGCAAGGCGCCCCCGCGGCGCAGGGGGCGCCCGCGAGCGCCGCGGATCTCGCTCGCCCGGCGAAGTGCGGGGGCGTCCCGCAGCTGAAGCTCACCCTGGTGGCGAGCGGGCTCGAGCAGCCGACGTATGTCGCCGGGCCGCCCGGCGATCCGTCGCGCCTCCTCGTGCTCGAAAAGACGGGGGTCGTCCGGCTCATCAAGGGCGGCGCCGTCCAGCAGGCGCCGTTCCTCGACGTGCGCTCGCGCGTGTTCTTTCCGGCGCCGAACGCGGAGGGCGGCCTGCTCGGGCTCGCGTTCCACCCGGACTACGAGAAGAACGGGCGCTTCTGGCTCCACTACTCGTCGGCCCCGCGCGGCAACGTGGTGATCGAGGAGTGGAAGCGCGCGGCGCAGGGCGGCGACTCCGCCCATCCCGAGCCGGTCAGGTCGCTGGTCGACGTGAAGCACGGCGCCTGGAACCACGTCGGCGGGATGCTCGCCTTCGGCAAGGACGGCCATCTCTACGCCGCGATCGGCGACTCCGCGCGATCGCCGAGCCCCGCGGCCGATCTCACCTCGAAGCTCGGCAAGATCCTCCGCATCGACGTCGATCAGCCGGGCAAGGCGCCGGCGGGCAACATGACGAGCGGTGACCCGATGATCTGGGACTACGGGCTCCGGAACCCGTGGCGGTTCAGCTTCGACCGGCTCACCGGGGACATGTACATCGGCGATGTCGGCCAGAAGAGCTGGGAGGAGATCCTGGTGGAGCGCCCTGGCCAGGGCAGGAACGATTACGGCTGGGAAGCGATGGAGGGCGCCCATTGCTACCCTCCCGGCGCGACGTGCAAGCCGCGCGGCCTCCCGCCCGCGGTCGAGCACCCGCGGAGCGAGGCGGGCTCCATCGTCGGCGGCTATGTCTACCGCGGGGCGAAGATCCCGTGCCTGCGCGGCCGTTACCTGTACGCCGACTACGTGACGGGCCGCTTCTTCTCCTTCGTGTGGGACGGCAAGGCAGCGACCGATCCCGCCGAGCTGACCTCGGCGTTGAACCCGAATGGACTCCCGTCCTCGTTCGGCGAGGACGCGGCCGGGGAGGTCTACGTGGTGATGTTCAACACGGGGCGCGTCTACCGGCTCGATCCGGGGTGAGGTGGTTCCACGGCCGCCGGCGCGTCGCCTGCTCCCTCCGGGACGGGCTGTCGACGTGGCGGCGACGAAGGGCTCCGCCGCAGCGCCGCGTCGAGGAACTCGCGCACGTCGCGCTCGAGCCGACGGTGGAACGCCTCGCGATCGAACCCGGCGCGATCGATCGCGGGCAGGAAGTCCGGGCGCCGCATCTGGGGAGGAAACGGGCTCAGGAACGAGTAATGGTTCGCGTTCTCGACGACCTCGAACGTGACCCGGGCCGGGTCAGGGACGAGGTCGAGGACGAGCTGCCCCTGCCATCGCGGCGCGATGCGGTCGTGCTCCGCCACGAGCAGGAGGATGGGCGCCTCGACGTCCTTCAAGGCGTCGTTGGGCACGAACCAGCACGCCGCGGGGGCCATCAAGACCAGCGCCTTGACGCGCGGGTCCTTCGTGACCGCGACCCTCTGCCCCGGCCCCGTCCAGGGCCGCCCGCCCGCGAGGGCGAGCGCGGTGTAGCCACCCATCGAGTGCCCGATGACGGCGATGTCGTCGCCCAGCAGGCGAGGCCCGAGCTCGGCGTCGGAGCAGACAGCGTCCACCGCCAGCCGGGCGTGCCGGGGCCGGCGCTCCAGGTTCTCGACCGCCTCGGTCAGGGACCGATCGTTGCGATTGTCCCCGGGGTGCTCGGGCATCGCGACGACATAGCCGCTCTGTGCGAGGTGGGACGCGAGCGTCCGATACGCGAGGGGCGTCCCGCCGCCGCCATGCGAGATGAGCACGAAGGGGAAAGGGCCGCCGTGCACGGGCGCGTTCCGGGCCACCTCGAGCGAGTAAGGCCCCATGGCGACGACCTCGGCAGGGACGTGCGTCGGGTACATCACGAGGACCGGGAACGGGAGGTCGTTCATCGGATCTCGAACGGTCAGGCTGCGGTAGCCCACGAATCGACTCATGCTCGTTTCTCCGGACGGTGTCGGGGGGATGGGAAGACCAAGGACGATGCCCGTCCGTTTATCAGGAGCTCACCGGCACGACCACCCCGACCTTGGTGACCGATGGTGGGGTAACACCGACGCCCCGTGGACCCGCAGCCACGGCCGGCGACGCCGGCGGCTGGGACCCGTCGCGCGCCGCTACGGATCCATCCGCCTCGCCGCGCATCCTCCCCGGCTTCGAGTGAAGCCGTTGATGTCGCCTTCGCCGAGCGGACGGACGCGCCGGACGTGGACGTAACGGCCGCTCGGTAACGTAGAATCGGTACGCTCCCCATGGAGCGGCGGGCACGCGGCGGGTGAGCGGGCGCCGTGCTACCGTCGCTCGCGGCGGCTCACGATCGGAGCTGCGCCGCGGAATGACGACACGAGGTACGCCAGGCCGCCGGGTGGGGCCTGCGACGCTCCGGGCTCGACCCGCGGGGCGGTAAGGAGCGTGATGACGCGCGTGGAGAGCTGGTTCGGCATCGCGCGTTCGCTCGCGATGTATTACGGCGTGCCGCTCCGCGGCGGCCGGATGGCTCGTCTTTACGGGCAGTTCGTGACGCCGGGCTCGCTCTGCTTCGACGTCGGCGCGCACGCGGGGGATCGCATCCGCGCGTTCCGCTGTCTCGGCGCGCGCGTCGTCGCCGTCGAGCCCCAGGCCGCGTTCGTCCGCCTGCTTCGTGGCCTCTATGGGCGCGACGGGGACGTCGTCGTCCTGCACGCCGCGCTCGGTCGGGCGCCGGGACGAGCGCGCCTCTTCGTCAGCGAGCGCGCGCCGACGGTCACGACGCTGTCGCGCGCCTGGATCGACAAGGTGCGGAGGGATCCGTCGTTCCGGGGCGTGAGATGGTCCGAGGGCGCAGAGGTCGAGGTCCGCACGCTCGACGCGCTGATCGACGAGCTCGGCGTTCCCGCCTTCGTGAAGATCGACGTCGAAGGCTTCGAGGCCGAGGTGCTCTCGGGCCTCTCGAGGCCGCTGCCCGCGCTCTCGTTCGAATACCTGCCCGCCGCGCGGGAGATCGCGATCGAGTGCGTCGAGCGGCTCACCTCGCTGGGGGATTACCGCTACAACTGGTCCCGCGGAGAGAGCCTCGTCCTCGGCGAAACGGCGTGGCTCGACGCGGATGGCATCCGCCGCTTCCTCGCGTCGCGGACCCTCGGATCGGGATCGGGCGACGTCTACGCCCGCCTCGGTGGCTGGACGCCTTCATCGCCCGCGCCCGCGCCGACGAGCTCATCGTGAGCTCGCCGATCTTCGAGCACGCACGTGCTCGACCCACGGCAATCAGGATTCACTCGAGGAGCAGCGTCCGGATCGTGCGCGAGTAGCTCGGTCGACTCCCCAGAAACGACTGCCGCTCACCTGACTGGATCGCCGCCGGCTTCGCCGTGACATGTCACGGCCGCACCGTGACATGTCACGTGACATGTCACGGCCGCACCGTGACATGCGCTTCAGTCCAGCAGAAGCTTTCAACGCAGCTCCGCCTGGCGACGCGTGGCGCAGCAGCCCTCTCGCTCTGCAGCCGCTGTAGTTGCGACGCTCTGGCGCCGCGGTGACCCGAGTTTGGCGCTGCTGCGCATGCGAGCACCGCGGGGCGCCAGAGCTGGCGCGCCTGTTGCTTTGTCCCTTCAGCAGTGCTCTTCACCTGATCCACGCGTTGCGGGACCGTGACCCAGGGCTCGATCGAATATCGCTGCACGCTCGGGCGCGGACCACGAAAGCGCCGCTGCATGGATCAGTTTTGAAGCGTCGTCAAAGCTGCACGACCCCTATCGATGGAATACATATGAAGAACGTATCGAACAAACTCTGGAAGCTCTCGTGCATCCTCCCTGTCCTGCTCATGGGAATCGGCTGCGTAGCGGCCACGGGTGAACAGGCGGGCGACGAGCTGGTGGACGACGAGCTGGTCGGCACGGCCGAGCAGGCATTCGGCGGCTACTGGGGCTGGTCGCGGGCGACGGAAGGTGACGATACGCCGTCATGGGACATCGGATCAGACGACGATATGAGATGCTTCCTCTCCGGGGTCGCCGGTGACCTCAATGCCAACGACACCTCCAACATTGGCTTTGCGGGGCTCTGGACCTTCAGCGGCCGCTGGTATTTTCGAACGAAGGGCAGCTACGAGGGCGCCAAGGTCAAGGCGACCGCCCTCTGCGTTCCCAGCATCGCGAACAGGACGGGGGAGATCCGGTGGAGTTCCGGACAGGCGGCGAAGGTCATGGCGCCGGTCACTGCCAACCGGCGGTGTGGCCTGATGAGCGTGTGGAACAACGGGGGCGACAAATGGCAGGCCGCCAGCGACAGCGTGCAGGTCTGGAACGACGGTACCAACTGGTACATCGGCGGCACCGGGAACGCCATAGGCGACGGCAGCTGCGTGGACGTCAGCCCCGGCACCGGCATCGGGCTCTGGACCTATATCGCGCCGAGCTCCGGCACGGCCACGCACAACCTCGTCCAGGCAATCGACCACGGCACGAGCCCGCTCGGCACGCAATGCTTCCTCACGGGCGTCGCTGGACGCTTCCGGACCAGCTCCTGGGACGACGGCGTCTTCGTCACCTATGACCCCGGCACCCACTGGTGGAAGGTGACCGTGAGCAACGGCAAGACGGCCCACGTCATGTGCATCCAGTAGATCCCGCACGACGGTCGACGAATCCCTCCGTCAACGGGTCGCCTGGGCGCCCCCGGTGAGCGCCTGCGGTCCCGCCTGCTACCCGACCCGGGTCGACGCATCGCTCGGCTGCGTCGACCGGTACCGAACAGTCCCGTCACCTCCCGCCGCAGGGGCTCGAGCGCGAGGTTCGCCCCCCGGTCGGTGAGGAAGCTCTCTGCTCCCGCCCGGCGCGAGCCCGCGCCTCCGGGCAAGGCGCTTCACCCGGCGCGGGCGAGCTCGTCGCGCACCGCCGCCGTGAGCTCGAGCGAGCGCACGCGCGCGGCGTGGTCGAAGATCGGTGAGCTCACGATGAGCTCGTCGGCGCGGGTGCGGACGATGAAGCCGTCCAGCCACCGCCGCACGGTCTCGGGCGAGCCGGCGACCGAGCAGGCCAGTGCCTGCTCCAGGCCGGCGCGGTCCAGGGGGCTCAGGTCGCGCTCGAAATCGTCGACCGGCGGAGGAAAGGGCCCCGGCCGGCCACGGCGCAGGTTGACGAAGGCCTGCTGGAGCGAGGTCCATAGCCGGCGCGCCTCCTCGTCGGTGCTGGCGGCGACCACGTTGATCCCCAGCATGACGCGAGGCTCTGCGAGCTCGTCCGAGGGGCGGAACTCCCTGCGGTACAGCGCGATCGCCTGCGTCATCTGGCCCGGCGCGAAGTGCGAGGCGAACGCGTAGGGGAGGCCGAGCGCCGCGGCGAGCTGCGCGCCGAAGAGGCTGGAGCCGAGGATCCAGATCGGCACGCGGAGCCCGGCGCCGGGCACGGCCTGAAGCAGCTGGCCAGGCTCCGCGGGGCGGAAGTAGCCCATCAGCTCCAGGACGTCCTGGGGGAAGCCGTCGGCGTCGCCGGCCAGGTTGCGCCTGAGCGCGCGGGCGGTGATCGGGTCGGAGCCCGGAGCGCGCCCGAGGCCCAGATCGATGCGCCCAGGAAAGAGCGACGCCAGCGTGCCGAACTGCTCGGCGATCACGAGCGGCGCGTGGTTCGGCAGCATGATCCCGCCCGCACCGACGCGGATCGTCGAGGTGCCGGCGGCGACGTGCGCGATCACGATCGACGTCGCGGCGCTGGCGACGCCGCCCATGTTGTGGTGCTCGGCCAGCCAGTAGCGGTGATAGCCGAGCCGCTCGGCGTGGCGCGCGAGATCGAGCGAGTTGCGGAGCGCCTGCGCGGCGTCTCCGCCCTGGACGATCGGGGCAAGGTCGAGAACGGAGAAGGGAATCATGTTGGATACCTCGCCAGACTGTTGCACGCCACGGACGGTTGCGGCAGCGCTCGGGGACCGGCGCGGCTCGTGCGCGGTCTCCGCGCGCGATCGCGGCGAGGAGGCGCCCCCGCCAGCGCGCGGCCCCGCCAGCGCGCCCCGCCGCCAGAGCGCGCCCCCGCCAGCGCGCCCCGCGGCGCGTCGCCCCGCGGCGCTCGAGCCGTCTGGAACGCCATGACGTGGCCGCGCCCGCTGTATTACGCTCGGCTCGTGCGCCGTTCGTCCTCGCCGCTGCGCCGCCTACCGCAGGTCCTGCTCGTCGTCGCCGCCTCGGCCGCCGCGGTCGCGTCGCCCGGGGGAGCGGCCGCGACCCTCTGGCCCAACGTGCCGGAGCAGATCGCGCGGGCGCTCACGTCGGGCGACGCCCTGGAGCGGCGCCTGGCCGCGACCCGCGTGGGCGAGCTCGCCCCGGAGACGGCGATCAGGCTGATCCAGCGGGGCATGAGCGACCCGGACGTCGAGGTGCGGCTGCACCTCGCCGGGGCGGCCGTGCGCCTCCGGATGCCGCGCGCGGGGGACCTCGTGATCGAGTGGCTCGGCGAGGGCGACGCGCGCCTGCGGCTCGCGGCCTGCGACGTGATCCGCGCGGCGCCCACGGACCGCTCCGTCGTCGCGCTCGGGCGGGTGCTCGGCGATCCCGACCCGCACGTCCGCCTCGCCGCCGCGACCGCGATGGGCGCGGCGGGGCTCCCGGACGCGGTCTCGCCGCTGCTCGGCCACCTCGACGACACCGCGCCGGAGGTGCGCGCGGAGGTCGCGCGCGCGCTCGGCCGGATCGGCGACGCGCGCGCCGTCGTGCCGCTGATCGGCAAGGTGCAGGACTCGGTGCCGGAGGTCCGCAAGGCCACGGCGCGCGCGCTCGGAGAGCTCGGAGACCCGCGCGCGGTCAGCGCGCTGCTGCTCGCGCTCCAGGACGCATCCCAGGACGTGCGCGTCGAGGCGGTCACCGCCCTCGGCCGGCTGCGCTCGGACGACGCGACGTCGGCGATCGCCGATCTCGTCACGGCGTCGCCGGGGGCCGCGGGCGCGTTCCCGGGGGCGCGGCCGTCCGACAGCGCCACCTCGAGCAACGACGTGCGGGAGGCGGCGCTCCGGGCGCTCGGCCGCATCGGCTCCGACGCGGCCGTGAAGGCGCTGCTCGCGGCGCTCGCGAAGGACAACCCCGCGGCGCCGCGCTCGGCGGTCCGTGACGCCCTCGTCAGCGCCGGCGCCGCGGCCGTCCCCGCGCTCGTCGCGGCGCTCGCGGCCGCGCCGTCGGCCAACACCGCGGCGGGCGCCGCCCTCGTGCTCGGCGAGCTCAAGGCCAGGGAAGCGCTGCCCGCGCTCGCGCGGGGGATGCAGCGGGGCGTCGTCCCGCTCCGGCACGGGCTGCGCGCCCTCGGCGCGCTCGGCGATCCCGCGGCGCTGCCCGGCGTGCTGGAGCTGCTCGGCGACGGCGACCCCGCGGTCCGCGCGGAGGCCATCCGCGCCGCGACCGCGCTGCTCGATCCAGCGCGGCCCGATGGGCGCGCGGTGGACCCGGCGCGCGCCCTGCTGGTCGACCCGGCGACCGCGCCCGACGAGAAGCTCGCCCTCGTCCAGCTGCTCGGGCGCACCGGGTCGCCGCGCGCGCAGGCGGCGCTGCTGCCGCTCGCCAAGGCGCGCTCCACGCCGCTCCGCCTCGCCGTGATCGAGGCGCTCGGGGCCGCGCGCGCTGCAGGACAGCTCGGCGCGGCGGTGGACGCCGCCCTGCTCGCGGCGCTCGACGACGAGTCGGCCGACGTGCGGCTCCGGGCGGCGATCGCGCTCTCCCGCGTCGCCGGCCCAGGGAGCGCCCGGCCGCTGCTCCAGCGCCTCACGGTCGCGGCGGAGCAGGACCGCGGCGCGCTCGGCATCGCCCTCTCGGGCGCCCTGTCGCGCGCGGACGACGCCGGCGGCGCGGGCGGCGCGGCGGACGCGAAGGCCGCGCGCGACGCGAGCGGCAAGGGCCTCGTCCACGAGGTCGCGGCCGCGATCGCGAGCGCGCCGGACGCCGCGCGCGACGCGCTGATCGAGGGGCTCGGCCGCATGCCGGGGCAGGCCGCGGGCGCCGCGCTCGCGCGGATGGCCTCGGCGGCGCCCATCGACGATCGCCGCAAGATCGCCGAGGCGCTCGCGGGGCACCCGGAGGCCGCCGCCGCGCTCCGCAAGCTCGCGGGCGATCCAGATCCCGGCGTCCGCGCCAACGCGATCTGGTCGCTGGGCGCGGCGGGGGACAAGGACGCGCTGCCGCTGCTCCTGCCGCTCCTCAAGGACCCCGACGCCGCCGTGGCGGGCAACGCGGCGGGCGCGATCGGGCGCGCCGCCGGCCGCCTCGGGCAGCCGGCCCGCGCGGCCGCGGCGCTCTGCGCGGCGCTCCCCGATGCGCGCCCCTACGTGCGGGCCAACGCGCTCGCGGCCCTCACCGTGGCCGGCGCCCGCTGCGACGGCGACGCGGCCCGGGACCTGCTCGCGCGCGACCCCGCGGAGGCGGTCCGCCTCGCGGCCGCCGACCACCTCGCGCGGAGCGGCGCCGACGACGATCGCCGCGCGCTCGCCCGCTGCGCCGCCGAGGACAGGAACGCCGCGGTCGCAGGGCGCTGCGCCCGCGCCGCGCCGCCCCGCGCGCCGGCCGCCGGCGCCGAGGACGTCGTGGTCTTCATCGTCCCGTTCGACGCGGGCCGGGGCGGCTCGGTGCGCGACGCGCCGGCCCCGCGCGCGCCCTTCGCGCTCGTGCGCGCGGACGGGCTCCTGCGCCTCGGCGTCGCGGACCGGCGCGGAGAGATCTTCGAGCGCGGCGCTCCCCGAGGGCCGATCCGCCTCACCGTGCCGGCCCCGCTCGTGAAGTGAGCCCGCGCCCGCCGCGCTGAGCCGGACACCATGCGAACCCGACCCGACGTCGAGCTCCGGATGTCCAGGACCGTGCACCCGGGCGACGTCGTCCTCGTCGAGCTGGTGCTCCGCTGCCGCGGGAGGACGCCGGTCGACGCGATCGAGCTCCACCTGGAGGGCATGCAGGTCGCCCGCGTCGAGGAGCGCGTCCTCGTGCCGCCCCACTTCCTCTCGCTCGTCGCCCGCGTCTCGGGGCCGACGACGTTGCCGGAGGGCGAGCAGCGCTACCGCGCGAGCTTCCCGGTCCCGGCCGACGCGCCCTGCTCGTACCTCGGCACGCGCGCCGAGATCCGCTACGGCCTCACGCTCTCCATCGCGATCCCGTGGTGGCTCGACGTCCAGGAGTCCTACGAGGTGCTCGTCACGCCCCGCCCCGTCACCCGCCCGGGCCGGTCGCCGGCCGCGGGGACCACGGCGCGCGGCGACAGCCCCTTCGTCGAGGTCTCGCTCGACGATCGCGTCTTCGCGCCGGGCGACGAGATCTCGGGGGCGGTGGCCCTCGGCAACGTGCAGGGCCGCGGCGTGCGCGGGATCGAGATCTCGCTGGTCGGCGTCGAGCGCCTCCTCAGCGCCGACCGCTCCGCGCCGAACCGCGCGACCGAGGCGCACCGCTTCACCGCCTTCCGCCGCGCGGACAGCCGCGACGAGGGGCGGGAGCTGCCCTTCCGGTTCAGGATCCCCCGCTCCGTCGCGCCGTCGTTCGACGCCGGCTGGGTCGCCCTCGTCTGGGGGCTCGAGGTGCGCGTCGATCTCGCGCGCGCGGACGGCGTCGTCCACACGACGCCGCTCGTGCTCGGCGTCTTCGACAGCCCGCCCGGCCTCGGCGCGATGCGGCGGCAGATCGGCTCCGGGAGGTGGCGCGCCGTCTGGGAAGCGGTCGGCGCGCGCCACGGCCTGTCCCTCGACGCGCTGGAGCTCCGCCTCTCGGGCACGCTCTCCGGCGCCGCGGCGTCGGTGTGGATCGACGCGGGCTCCTCGTCGAGCGGCGCGCTCGTGGGCGAGCTGCGCTGGCCGTCGTGGGGGCTCGACCTGGAGGTCGGCGTGAAGCGCTTCCTGCTCGCGCTGTCGTCCGAGGACGACGAGGGCTTCGGCCGCCGTTACCGCGTGCGCGGGCGCGATCCCGGCCAGGTGCGCGCCGTGGTCGCGGGGCCGCTGCGCCGGGCGCTGCTCGCCTTCGACGACGTCCGGCTGGACGACGAGCACGTGTCGGTCCGGTCGCGGACGCCGGGCCACGATCAGCCCTGGCTCGGCGCGTTCCTGGAGCACCTCGCCGCGCTGGCGGCCGAGATCGGCGCCGCGAACGAGCGCATCCCGCCGCCCACGCCGATGGCGGGGATGCGCGCGGCCTGGGAGCGGTTCGCGGCCGAGGTCCACGGCCGCTTCGAGGTGGGCCGCATGCGCATCCGGGACGCGCAGGTCGACGGCGCGACGTTCCACGTCGACACCTGCTTCGAGCGAGGCCCCCACCCCGAGCGCTCCGAGATCACGCTGGTGGTGGATCCGCCCCTCGACGCGGCGCTCGATCCCGACGATCCCGAGCAGCTGCGCGCCGCCTCGCCCAGGGCGCGCGAGGCGGTCAAGGGCCTGCAGGCCCGCACGCGCGCGCTCCGGATCGCCCCGCACGCCATCGTGATCACGCTGCCGGCCCCGCTCGAGGACCCCGCCACCCTGCGCGATCTGCTCGGCGAGCAGCTGCACGTGGCGGCGCTCCTGCGCGGCCCGCGCGCCGCCCGCCCGTACCGCTGAGCGGCGAGGAGCGGGCGCCCGGGCGGGGGGGGCTGCGGCGACCGCGCTGGAGCGCGCGGCCCCACCCACCAGCCCACCAGGAGGACGCGCGGGCGGAAACGCGAATGCGGGGGCGCGGCAGCGCGAGCGCGGGAAGGCGAAAGCGCGGCAGCGCGAGCGCGGGAAGGAGGAAAGGCGAGGAACCGGGAATCCCCTTACGCTGCGCGCGGCTCGCTGATTTCCACACAAAACGCTGGCGGATCCGGGCTAGAGTCCCCGCCCATGCTCGACAAGCTTTCTCGCGAAGAACGCCTCCAGCTGATGCGGTTCATCTGTTCGTTCGCCTGGGCCGACCTCCAGGTGCGCGACCAGGAGCGCGAGTTCGTGCGCAAGATGATCCTGCGGCTCCACCTGGACGCGGAGGAAGCCAAGCAGGTGCGCGGCTGGCTCGAGGTGCCGCCCGCGGCCGACGACGTGGATCCGATGAAGATCCCGCGCGCGCACCGGCAGCTCTTCCTGAACGCCGCGCGCGAGATGATCTCGTCCGACGGCGAGATCGGCGAGGAAGAGCGCGAGAGCCTGAGCCTCCTGGATCAGCTCACGCGCTGACGCGGGCGGGGGGGGCGACGGATGACGGACGACGGACGGACGATGAGCCGGTGAGCGGTGGAACGATGAGCACGATGGCGCAGGGAGGGGCCGGCGAGGGCCGGACCCCGGCGGAAATGGGAGCGAGCTCGGCCGAGAAGCCCTGGGTCGGCGTGATCATGGGCGGCAAGAGCGACTACGAGCACCTCGCCGTCACGAGCGAGCTGCTCACGCAGCTCGGCATCCCGCACGAGGTGCGCGTCGTCTCGGCGCACCGCACGCCGGACCGGATGTTCGAGTACGCGAGCACGGCCGCGGAGCGCGGGATCGAGGTGATCATCGCCGCCGCCGGCGGCGCCGCCCACCTGCCCGGGATGGTCGCCGCGAAGACGGTGCTGCCCGTCATCGGCGTGCCCATCCCCGCCACGGCGCTGAACGGCATGGACGCGCTGCTCTCGATCGTCCAGATGCCGAAGGGCGTCCCCGTCGCCACGATGGCGATCGGCAAGCCCGGGGCGGCCAACGCGGCCCTGTTCGCGGCGGCGGTCCTGTCGGGCAAGCACCCGGAGCTCCGCGAGCGCCTCGCCGCCTTCCGCGGCGCCCAGGAGGCGGCGGTGCTACGCGACTCGGTCATCGTCTAGCTCGTCAGGCCTCGTCAGGCCTCGTCAGGCCTCGTTTTGCTCCCCCTCGTACAGGTCCTCCGGAAATGCCCATCGCTCCCGGCTCCACGCTCGGTATCCTCGGTGGCGGCCAGCTCGGCCGCATGACGGCGCTGGCCGCCCGCACGCTCGGGTACAAGGTCCACGCCCTCGACCCTGACCCGGACTGCCCGGCTCGTTCGGTGCTCGATCACTGCATCGTCGCCTCGTTCGACGACGTAGCTCAGGCGGCCGAGCTCGCGTCGCAGTGCGACGTGGTGACGCTCGAGATCGAGAAGGTCGCCACGGACGGCCTCGTGGCCGCCGCCCGGTTCGCGCCGGTGCGCCCGTCGGCCGACGTGCTGGCCATGGTGCAGGACCGCGGCGTCCAGAAGGGCTGGCTGTCGCGCAACGGGTTCCCGGTGGGGCCCTTCCGCGAGGTCGCGACGAGCGAGCAGCTCCTCGAGGCGGCGCGCGCCATGGGCGGGGCGTGCTTCGTGAAGTCGTGCGTCGGCGGGTACGACGGCCGCGGCCAGCTGCGGCTCTCGGGGGACGCGTCGCCGGGCGGCGCCGGCGGTCTCGAGGGCGAGGCCGCGTCGCTCTTCGCCTCGCTCGGCGGCCAGCGCTGCGTGGTCGAGCAGGCGCTCGACCTCGAGGCCGAGCTCTCGGTGCTCGTCGCGCGGAGCCCGAGCGGCAAGCTCGCGGTCTACCCGCCGGCGCTGAACCACCATGTCGACCAGATCCTCGACTGGTCGCTGCTGCCGGGCCCGCTCTCGGCCGCGGTGACGGGGCAAGCGGTCCAGATCGCGCTCGACCTCGCGGTCGGCCTGCGCGTCGAGGGGCTGCTCGTCGTCGAGCTCTTCCTGCTCAAGGACGGCCGCCTGCTCATCAACGAGCTCGCGCCGCGGCCCCACAACAGCTACCACGCCTCCGAGGTCGCCTGCGCGACGAGCCAGTTCGAGCAGGCGGTCCGCGCCGTGTGCGACCTGCCGCTCGGCTCGGTCGAGATCGTCCGCCCCGCGGCGATCCTCAACCTGCTCGGCGACGTGTGGCTCGGCGGCGCGCCGCCCCCGTTCGAGGCCGCGCTGGAGATCCCGGGCGTCCGGCTCCACCTCTACGGCAAGCGGGTCGCCCGCCCCGGCCGCAAGATGGGCCACCTCTCCGCCACGGGCCGCACCCCGGAGGAGGCGCTCGTCGCCGCGAAGCTCGCGATGGCCCGGCTCTCGGCGCAGGCCGGGCTGCCGCTCCCCGGGCGCTGACGCACCGCCGGCGGGCCTCCGCCGGCGCACGACGCTCTCCGCTGCCGCCCAGGGTGGCGCGGCGCGCGCCGCGCCATCACGTCGACGGTCGACGGACTCGTCCCGTTCGCGTCGATTCATGAGCCGCCGGTGAGCCGCGGCGCAACTGCATGTTCGGGATGGCCCTGGAGGGTAGGGAGGTGTGTTCTCTCGCGCTCAGGTTCGGCGTCGACTGCGCAGCGGCCGGCGTCTGGGCGCGACGGCGACGCCGCGGCCGCGCGCAAGCGATCTCGGCGGATTCAATGGTCTCGAGCGCTCGTGCGGAGACATCTCACTGTGTCTTCGGCCACAGGGGCAGCACACGCTGGCCAGGGCGGAATCACGCACACTGGCTATCGGGACGAAACATCGATATAGGATGCATTTGATCTGAACACACGCCCTGGACTTCAACGAATATCTCGCACAGAGGCGCCGCTGTGGCAGTTTCGATTCTTGACGGGTCACGACCGTGGAGACTCCGGCCGTGCCCCTGCTTGCAACCCTGTCCACCTTGGGCGGCGGTGACCGCCCGAGGAGGAGCAAGTCGATGAAAAAAACCTCATTCATGGTGTTGGCGTGTGTGGCGGGCGGGCTGGGCAGCGTGTCGTGCGGGGGGGCGGACGCGGGCGACGACGCCACGCAGGAGACTGAGCCCCAGTTCTCTGTCGACGCTCAGGGCGGGGTCTTCACCGGGGATGATGGATTCAAGATCGAAGTGCCGCCGGGGGCGGTCAGCGCGGCGACGGAGCTCACCATCGAGAACATCGTGGACGCCCGCGAAGGCGCGGTAGGGCCCACGTACCGCCTCGGTCCGGAGGGGCAGACGTTCGCCAAGCCGATCAAGCTCACGCTGCCGATCACCGTGGAGCTCGAGGCGGAGCTCGGGGAGAATACCGTCCTCGATGCCTACGGCTTCTCCGCGCCGACGGGCTCCGACGCCTTCACGCTGCTCGAGCGTCACGAGGTCTCGGCCGCTGAGCTCATCACGGAGACCACCTCCGTTGGCACCTTCTACGCCGGGATGATCCCGGCGGGGGTGATGGCGAGCCAGCACGCCTACCCGATGGCGCTCGCCGCCGACGACACCTACCTCTACTTCGCGAGCGGCGGCACCGAGTCCACCGCGCCCGCGGACTCGAACGACGGCTACATCTATCGCGTCAAGCCGGGCACGACCGAGGTGGAGGCGATGACCCCCGCGGATCCGGACCCCAAGGCGCTGTGGGTCAATGCCTCCCACGTGTACTGGGCGAGCGGCGGAGACAACGATCCGGTCATCCCTTCGGCGCTCAAGCGCGTCGACAAATCGACCCTGGAGATGGAGACGCTGGTCGAGATCGGCTACGTGCTGAGCGTCACCGGAGACGAGTCGTCCGTCTATTTCGGCGATGGCGACGGACACAACATCTACAAGATGCCGCTCGACGGCGGTGAGCCCGTCGTCCTCGCGCAGGGCGCCGGCGCGCCGGAGTACCTGGCGCAGGACGCAGAGAACATCTACTGGACCGGCGGCGCCACGACGAACAAGGTCTACAAGGTGGCGAAGTCGGGCGGGGAGGTGACCGTCATCGCCGAGAACGAGGGGGAGCCGGCCGGGATCGCGGTGGACGCGCAGTTCGTCTACTGGGCCAACGCCGGTGACGGCGGCGTGTTCAAGGCGCCGATCGCCGGAGGGGCGAAGACGCTGATCTACCGGGGGGGCTCGATGGCGGGGCTGGCCCTCAGGGGCTCGACGCTCTTCTCGACGGACATGAGCCGGAACCGCAGCGTCCAGGCCCACGATCTCGCGAGCAATACGACCGTCGTGCTCGCGCTCGGCCAGCACTTCGCCTGGCGCATCCTCGCCCCGGAAGGTCAGGACGTGTTCTGGACCAACGGCGGAGACTACCGCTTCGAAGGCCAGATCGTGTCCTACAGCGCTCCTTGAGCGCGCGTCCAGCGGCGATTGCGGGCAGCAGGACAGCAGGGGCGAACGCGGCGGAGGGAGCCTGTTCGCCCTCACCGCATCGAACCGAAGTGGCTCGAGAGCGCATGGCGAGCGCTCCCGAGGCCGCTCGCCAGGGCGCGTTGCGCCGCCCCGCTGCGCCGGTGTCGGCTGCTTTACGCGTTGACCGTGTCCGGCGTCCTGGCGTAGTTCTTCTCATTCGATGCAGATCACCCTCCCGAGGGCCCGGCTCCAGGTCGCGCTGCTCGCCGTGATGGCGGTGATTGCGGGCGCCGGGCTCGCCGTCGAGGTGCTCAAGCCGCTCCTCCACCTGAGGAGCCAGAGCGGCGTCGTCCCGTTGTTGTCGCTGAGCTACGAACAGAATGTGCCCACGTGGTACACCTCGTCGCTGCTGTTCGTGTGCTCACTCACGCTCGCTGTCATCGCCGTCGGCGCCCGCCGCACGGGTAAGTTCGTGAAGCACTGGTGGGGGCTCTCCGCGGCGTTCCTCTACATCTCGCTCGACGAGGTGGTCGAGATCCATGAAGCGGCGAGCTCCTGGCTCGATCTGGGCGGGGTCCTGTACTTCAGCTGGGTGATCCCGGCGGCCGCCGCGGTGGCGATGTTCGCGGTCGCATACCTCAAGTTCCTCTCGCACCTCCCGCGAGATACGCGGAATCGATTCCTCCTCTCGGGCGGGATCTATGTCATCGGCGCCCTCGTCCTGGAGCTGCCGCTCGGGTACTGGACCGAGCGGGCCGGGAGCGACAACCTGATCTACGCGCTCATCGACTTCGTGGAGGAGTCGATGGAGATGCTCGGCGTGAATCTCTTCCTGCTGTCGCTCGTCGATCACCTCGCCGTGCAGGGATGGACGATCGGCTTCTCGCCAGCAGCACCGGAGCCGCGGCCCGCGGCGGCCCCACGTCCCGCATGAGCGCACGGGCCGAGCCCGCGTCCGCTGCGCTGCTCGGTGTGGGCCGGGCCGCGTACATCGTCGGCCCCTGGTACGACTGGGCCTTCTTCCTGCTCCCGCCGCTCGTCGCGCTGGCCGCGGGCGCCCTGATCGCGGGGACGCCGTTCGCCGAGGCGACGTTCAGGCTTCATGGGGAGAAGGTCACGTGGGCGGGGCTCTTCATCGGCACGCTCATCCACGGCCACCTCGCCGCGGTGCTCCTCCGGAGCCACGGCAACGCGGACATCTTCCGGCGGCACCGGCTCCGCTTCCTCGTGGCGCCGGTCGCCCTGTTCGCCGCGATGATGCTGTCCATGTGGGCCGTCGCCTGCGTGTCGGTCCTCGTGGTGTTCTGGGACGTCTACCACTCGGCGCTCCAGACGTTCGGCCTCGGGCGCATCTACGACGCGCGCGCGGGGAACGCGCCGGCGCTCGGCCGCCGGCTGGATCTCTGGCTCAACCTCGTCCTCTATGCCGGCCCCATCCTGGGCGGCGCGACGATGCTCCTCCACTTCCAGAGCTTCGACGCCTTCGAGGGCGTGGGCCCCGCCTTCTTCACCGCCGTCCCTGCGCTGATGACGTCGAGCCACCGCGCCCTCAGCTGGGCCGTCATCGCCGCGGGCACGTCGTACCTGATCTATTACGCGCTCGCTTACCGCGCGATATGCCGGCGGGGCTATCGGGTGTCGTTCCCCAAGGTGTGGCTGCTCGTCAGCACGGGCCTCTGCTCGATCTACACGTGGGGTTTCAACCCCTGGGGACAGGCCTTCTTCATCATGAACCTGTTCCACGCCGTGCAGTACCTGGCGCTCGTCTGGTGGTCGGAGGGCGGCCGCCTCCGCCGCCGGCTGCGCCTCGACGCGCTCCGGGCCGGAACGCCGATCGCGGTGGCGGTCTTCCTCGGGGGTGTCCTTGTGTACGGGGTCTGGGCCGAGCTCGCGCCGGCGGACGACCGCGCGCTGTGGTCGATCACGCAGACCGTCGCGCTGATGCACTTCTGGTACGACGGCTTCATCTGGTCCGTGACGCGCAAGCAGGTATGAGGCGATCGCGCCTTCGAGATGTTACCAGAGAGGGGTGTATGCGAATCCAACGTTGTCTCCGGTCCATGGTCGTCGCGCTCGGGGTCGCCTCCGCGGCGCTCGTCTCGTCCGCTTGCAGCAAGTCGCCGCAGATCACGGCGGAGAGCATGGAGGACAACTGGGCGCTGACGGAGCAGCACGAGCCCGGGTCCGTCGTCATGACGGTGGCCCAGGACGGGCAGGTGACGGCGCTCGTGAAGGATCGCGACGGCAAGCCCATCGCGGCGGATGTGTCGGGCAGCGTCTCGGTCAAGGTGCCTGGCAAGGGCGGAGCCCCCATGAGCGCGGCGCTCGTGCCGGAGCCCAAGTCGGGGGGCGTGCTGCTGGCCAAGCTCCCGCCGCTCGAGGACGACCTGACCGAGGTCAGCTACGAGCTCAAGGTGAAGGGCGAGCCGTTCAAGGGGGTGCTGCACGTGCCGCGCGGCGGGACCCGGGAGCTCCAGGAGAGCGCCAGGGAGCACCAGACCACCCAGCTCGACGGGACCAAGGGGCCGAACGGGGGCGTGCTCCAGCCGGTCGGAGACGACATCGTGGAGATCGTCGCCGACAAGGAGAGCGGCGATCTGCGCGTGTACGTGCTGGATCTCAACCTCAAGCCGGTGCCGATCGGCGAGCGCGAGATCAAGCTCGCGATCCAGACGTCGTCGGGGCCGGACGTCATCGTGCTCGCGCCTGGGCCCGATCGGCTCTACTTCACCGGCAAGCTCGACGTGAAGGTCAATCCGACCAAGATCACGGTGGTGCTCAAGGAAGGCGGGCACACGCACGTGGTCCTCTGCGGTTACCGTCCAGGCGCGGTGATCGTGGTCGGCCCGAGCGCGCCCGTGATCGGCATCCTGGTGGCGACCACGTGGGCCGTGAAGGTCGACGTCAAGCCGACCGTGGTGGTGCACGACGACGATGACGACGACGGCCGGGTCCTCGTCATCCACAAGCACAAGCACAAGCACAAGGGCAAGGGGAAGGGCAAGTGGCACTGGAAATGACGGGGGAGGAGGGCGCCGCGCTCGGACGGGGCGCGCCGACGCGGTAAGGTGGCGGCGCGGCGCGCCAGCGCCTCACCCGACGGAAAGCCCTCTCCCATGACCGAAGCGCCCGAGCTCCCCGACCTCTCCCCCGACGACTGCCACCCACGGGCCGCCGCTGCCCTCGCCGACCCGTTCTTCTGGTCGCTCACCGACGAGACCGCCCCGTTCGGCAACGAGACCGCGCACGAGACCCTGAATGCCTTCCGCGACTTCCGCGACGAGCACCCGAAGAAGAGTCCGATCGAGCTCCTCGACGCGCTCCTCGAGCGCTGGGAGGTCGGCAATGCCGGCTGGGACGCCGTGGGCGCGGCCGAGGTCGAGGCGCTCGGCGAGGAGGACGAGTACGGCCTGCTCACCCGCGACGAGGCGATCCTCGCCCTGGCCTTCAGCCAGATCGTCGTCGAGGGCAGGCTCGATCCGGAGGTCCGCCGCCGCGCGCTGCTGGCGCTGGCCCGGCAGGCGCTCCCCGCGCTCCTGAGCGCCTACGAGGGGCGCGCCCTGGAGAGGGCGCTGCGGATAGACCGGATGAGAGGCGTCCTCTCCGCTCGCTGGGATTAGAGCGACGGTCACCCGCTTCGGATACGGGCCCACCTCGACGTTTTCGGTGCTCAGCGCACCGGAGTGCGCTTGCGCGCCGAAAACGCCGATCTGGGCCCGTCTCCTGTGCGGGAGACCGCCGCTCTGCTGCCGCTCTGCTCTGGATGGTGCAGAGGGGGGCGGAAACCTCTGTAGAGCGGGGCGCATCTTCGTGCGCTACGGGCTCATCCGCGTCGTCGTCAGGCTCGCTGCGGCGCCCCTCCGGCGCCGGCGGCTACGGGAGCGCCCAGTCCTGCGCGTCCTGTCGGCACCCAGGCCCGCAGTCTTCGCCGTTCGGGTACCATGTCCGGTACGCGGGGCTGAAGCTCCGCTCTCCGAGGAGCGCGCCGTCCCGGCGCACGACGACGTCGACGCGCGCCGGCGTGCCACGAACCGCGAGCTGCTGGGTGAACTGCCCGGGGGCCGGGACGCAGCTCTGGGAGACGGCGTCGCCGCGCCTCGTCTCCGTGCAGATTTCCACCGCATTGACCGAGACGCTGACGGTCGGGCTGCACTGGACGAACACGCCGCTGCCGCCGACGTTCGTGGTGTTCGTCCAGCTGTAGGCGCACGACACCGCGTTGCCGTCCACCGTGAGCTCGAGCGTGTACTCTCCCGCTGCCCAGCTCTTGTTCGCCGTCGCGGCGGTGATGGTGAAGGTGTCGCTACAGGCCATCTCGGTGCATTGCTTCGGGTTCATGATGCAGCCGGCCATGGCGGCGGTCACGGCGAACCCGGCGGCGAGCGCGGCGGCCTTGCGGGCGCAAGGGCCGAGCGGGACGAGGGAAAAAAGAGATAAGGTCATGGAGCCATCCTCTCTCCGGCGGGACCGCCGTGGATGGAGGCGCTGGCGAAGCAACGGGTAGACCACCTGCGCGGGCGCAAGAAGCCGGCGCTCCTGACGCCTTGTGCCAGGCGCCCGCCGAGCGGCATGACACGTGTGTCAGGGCGACGAACCCGCGGCTCGGCTGATGGACGCCCCGGCGCCGCCGGCGCAGCGCGCCTCCAGACCGCGCGGCGGCGCTTCGAAGGGGGCTCCCGCCGGTGCGGATTCGGGTACCGTCAGGCCTTCAGGTGGTCGCGCGTTCGAACGCGAACGCCCATCCTGCCAGGAGGTTTGCACATGAAGAAGACCTATACAGGGAGCTGCCACTGCGGCGCGGTCCGCTTCGAGGCCGACATCGACCTGAGCGCTGGAACCAACAAGTGCAACTGCTCTATCTGCACCAAGACGAGAAACTGGAACGTGATCCTCAAGCCGGACGCGTTCCGGTTGCTCGCGGGTGAGGACGCGCTGAGCGACTACCAGTTCGGCATGAAGTTCGGGCACCACCTGTTCTGTCGACACTGCGGCGTGCGCTCGTTCGGGCGCGGGTATGTCGAGGCGATCGGCGGCGACTATGTGGCGGTCCAGCTCGCTTCGCTGGACGGCGTGGATCTCGAGGAGCTCATCGCCGCGCCGATCCGGTACGCCGACGGACGCAACAACAACTGGGGCGCGCCGCCGGGAGAGACCCGGCACCTGTGAACGGCGCCGCCGCTGGCTGCGGCGGACGGGGGCCCATCGACGGGGGCGCCGCCGCACGCCGGCGCCCCCGCCGCGCCGTCTTCAGCCGTCTTACTTCGCGACCTCTCCCGTCTTCAGATCCAGCTTGAGCTCCCGCACCACCTCCGGCTTGGCGCACACGATCTGCGGCGTCGAGCCCTGCACATCGGTCTTGATCCGCTCCTCCAATTTCTTGGCGAGATCCCAGGTCGGCACGAACGCGGCGAAGAAGCGCTGCCCCATGTCGCGCGTCACCACGAAGCGCGCCGGCGAGAACTCCGTGCGTCCCTTGAGCGCCTTGCGCGTCAGCGGGAAGTCGTAGTCGTCCGGCGCCGTCTTGCTGAACGTGTAGAGCACCACGAGGTTCTGCGGGCACTTCGGCCCGCCGGGCCTGGGCAAGGTCCGGTTCTCCTTGGGCTTCGGCGGCGGCCCCTTCTGGAGCTGGATGGTCCCCGGCGCCGCGCCCGCGGCCTCGCTGGCGCCGCCGTGCTTCAGGATCGCCCCGCCGGCCGCGACCCACACCGCCCCGTCGCTCCCCACGGCCACGTCGCGGGCCTTCACCCCGTCAGGCAGCGGCGCCTGCTCCCAGGCATCGCCCTTGCGCGCGAACAGCGCGCCGTCCGTGAGCGCCCACAGCGTCCCGTCCGGCGCCGCCGACGCGGTGAGCACGCGCGCGCCCTTCGCCGGCGGGTCGATCTTCTTCGCCTCCCCGCCCTGGTAGCGGAGCACGCCCCCGTCCACGATCCACGCCTCGCCGTCGCCGGGGCCCGGCAGGATCAGCGTGCGCACATCGTCGGCGCTCTGTTCGTCGGAGGGCGCCGGGATGGGCAGGATGGTCGAGCGTTTCTCGCCCGGCTTCCAGACCTCCAGGGCGCTCTCCCCTTTGCAGTCGAGCCCGTAGCTCAGCGCGGTCCCATCGCGCGTCGCCCCGAATGCCTCCGGGCGGACCTCGGTCTCCGAGTAACGCGATGCCCCTTCGAAGTCGAACCCGCGGCACTCCCCCTTCTTGGGCGCCGGCGTGATCGTCAGCCCCACCCTGGGCCCGCGCAGCGTGACGAACCTCGAGGGCCCGATCATCGTCGGCCCCACCAGCCCCACGAGCGAGCTGCCCATGCTCGCCACCCCGGTGAACCACTGCCCCGCGTCGCTCACGCGCTGCACCCAGCCCTTCGCCCCCAGCGCGTAGTGCTCGGCGACGCCGGTGCGGCCCGTCGTGCCCGTTGCGATCAGGTCGAGCTGGTCGGGATAGCGCCCGTGGACGCCGATCACGGACACCCACCACCCCGGCAGGTGCAGCCGCTTCGGGAACTCGATCTTCCCCTCCTTCAGCACGCCGACGGCGGCGGCCACGGCCGTCTGCTCCCCCTCGAGCATCGTCAGGTTGGAGGTCGACACGAGCAGCGCCCCCTCCACCGGGTGCAGCCGCAGCTCGACCTCCTCCGGGATCTGCGCCACCGGCGCGAACGCCGACTTCGGCGGCGGCTCCGGCTTCGCCGCCTCGTCCGCCTTCACCCCGCCCGCCGCGCCCGGCGCGCCCGCGGTGCTCGATGCGCCCGCCGCGCCTGCCGTGCCCGGCCCCTGCGCCGCGGCCTCCGCGCGCGGCCCGTCCGCGGCCTGCGGCGCAGGCGCCGGTACACACCCTGCCATCGCCATCACGAGCCCGCCCAGCCCCCTCCACGCCCTTCGCCCGATCATCGCTCGTCCTCCTCCAGGCACGGCCGCGCCGGACTGCCGCGCCGCGCTCCCATGCTCTCATCCTTGACCCGCCGGCTGCCCGGCCGCTCACCACCCCGGACCGCTCGCCACGCCGGCCTGCTCCCCCTCGCGCCGATCCCTCGTCCGCTCATGGCGCGAGCCTCCCCGACGCGACCCGGATCTCGCCCTCGATCTCCGCGTCGCGCAGGTCCACCCCGTTCGGGTGCGCCACCCGCTGGTAGGCCACCTGCCACGCGATCGTCTGCCCCTCGCCGGCGGCCCCGACGTCGAGATCCACCGTCACGGGCTCCGCGTGCACCCGGTCGTCGGCCACGAGCTTCCGCCCGATCGCCCCGGGCCGCAGCGCGAAGTGCCGCGTCAGGTAGCGCTCCGCTTGCCCCAGCACCAGCTCGTCGGGCCCGAGCGCCTCGGCCGACACCTCGAGCCTCCGGAACAGATCCCCCGTCGGGAACGCGTGCCCCGCGTTCGCGGGCGCGAGCGTCACCGCCACGCGCGTCGCCGAGAGCCGCCGCGCCGTCACCGCCACGGCGCTCCGCACGAGCGCCTCGTCCCGCGATCCCGCGAACCCGTGGCCGCGCCGCCCCCCCGGCCCGCGGGGCATGTGGCACGCCGCGCAGGGCTGGTCCGCGGCCGGAGACGCGCGGTGCTCGATGACGGTCGACTGCATCAGCTCCGCGGCCGAGCGCCCTCGCGCCGTGGGGAACGCGAACTCGTGGCAGGCCGCGCACGCGTCCGCGCCCCCGAACCGCGCGTCCCGGATCACCGCGTGCGGCGCCGCCGGCGGCGCTCCGCGCCCCGCCCACGGCGCCGCGAGCACCGGCGGCACCGCCTGCCCCGCGAGCTCGCCCTCGCCGTCGGTCGTCACGTGGCACGTCACGCACCCCACCCCGAGCGCCCCGAGCGCCTCCGGCTCTGGCTCCTCCGGCCTCGCCTCGGGCGCGTGGCACGCCCGGCAGAACGGCATCGGCTCGATCGCGAACGCCCGCCGGTAGGCCGGCTCGGTGTTCGCCCGGTGGTGGAGCGACGCGCGCCACTCCCGCGCCACCTCCTCGTGGCACCCCTCGCAGGCCTGGTTCGCGATCGCCGCCGCCCCGAGCCGCGCTCGCGCCGGCCTCGGCATGGGCACCCGCGCCGCCTCCGCGGCCCCAGGCAGGGCGCTGCCGGCCGGCGCCTCGACGTCACCCATGGGCCGCGCGGGCGCGTCCGGCGCGGCAGCGCACGCGCCCGCGAGGGCGCCCGCGATCAGCAAGCCGAGGCCAGGTACACAGCGCCGCACAGCGATGATTGCGGCTACAACACCCCCGACGCTGCGTCACCTCCGAGGCATCCGCGCGACGCCCGCCGCTCCGCCCCCGTTTCGCGCCGTTCCGCCGCCGCAGGCGGCGTGGCGCCGTAAGATCCCACGGGCTCCCGTGTTTCCTGCCCATGCACGCGCTTGCTCTGCTCCTGTGCCCCCTGCTGCTCCTCGCCACGGCCTGCGCCGCCAGGGGGCCCGACCCGGCGGATCCCCCTCACCCGGGCGCTGACAACCCCTGCGCGCCGGGGGGAACGCCGCGGCCTCCCCGCGAGCACGTCGTGGCCACCACGGTCACGCCGGACGGCCAGATCGTCGACTGGATCCCCATCGAGTCCCAGACGCCCGACGGCAAGATCGCCACGCCTCCCGCGGGGCCAGCGGGCCCGGAGGGAGCCAATCCCCCGCCGCCGGCGAGCCCGGGCGGCGCTGCGCCGGCGCGGTCTCCGGCCGCGCCTACCGTTCAGCTCGGGCCGAGAGGCCCGGCCGGCACGGTGCCGGTGCTGCGCCCCCGGCGGCCGCAGTGCGACTGCCTGCCCGGGTATGTCCAGCAAGCCGACGGCTCGTGCGCAGCGCTCGCGTCGCGCTGCTCGGGCGAGGGAGGGATGGCGTCGAGCAAGTCGTTCACGACCTGCTGCCCGGGTCTCACGCCCGTCGCGAGCATGGCGCGCGTCGACGGCGCGTGCGTGACCACGGCGCCCGACGCGCACCTCTGCGCGAAATGCGGCGACGGCGCCTGCAGCGCGGGTGAGAACGACTGCAATTGCCCGGGCGACTGCGGTGGAGTCCGGCCCTGAGCGACGATTGGATCATCCGGCATACAAGCCGCGCGCGCGGCCGCACAGGCGCACGAGGCCGAGCAAGCCGTCGATGGTCGGCGTCGGCACGCCGGTCAGCTTGCCTATCTCGTGGACCACGGTCACCAGCGCGTCGATCTCCAGCGACTTGCCCGCTTCCGCGTCCTGCAGCATCGATGTCTTGAACGCGCCGAGCCTGCGCGTGACCTCCATCCGGTCTTCTCCGCTCTGCGCGATCGGGCAACCGATCCTTTCGCCGATCGCCGCCGCTTCCTGCATCGCCTGGAGACAGAAGCCGCGCACCAGCGGATCGTCGAGTATCCGATCGCACGTCGCACCGGTGAGCACCGACACCGGGTTCATCGTCATGTTGCCCCACAGCTTGTACCAGATGTCCGTCCGGATATCGGCGCTGGCCCTGGCCTCGAAGCCGGCGCGCTGCAGCAGCTCGACCAGCGCGCCCACCCGGTCCGAAGGTCCGCCGGCCGGCTCGCCGAGGAGCAGGCGGTTGCCGAGGCCGGCGCGCACCAGCCCCGGTTCGGGGCTGGAACCCGACAGATGCACGACGCAGCCGACCACCTGGCGGAGCCCGATGGCGCGCGGCACGACGTCGCCCGGGTCGAGCGAGCGGAGCCGGGCGCCGGCATACGGCACGTTCTCGGGCGCGAAGAACCACCACGGCACGCCGTTCATCGCGGGGACGACGATCGTGTCCTGGCGGAGCAGCGGCGCGATGCGCGCGGCGACGTCGGCCAGCGCGGTGGCCTTGACCGCGATGATCACGACGTCCTGCGCGCCGAGCGAGGCCGGATCCTCTGCAGCGCGGATCGGCACGCGGGTGATCTCTCCATCGACCTGCAGCAGCAGGCCGCGCTCCTGCAAGGCGGCGAGGTTCTCTCCGCGCGCGACGGCGCTGACGTCGCAGCCGGCCGTGGCCAGCCGGGCGCCGAGCAAACCGCCGATGGATCCGAAGCCGTAAACCGCAATTTTCATGATGTCCCTGCATCCTATCGCCGCGGACCGCCGGTTGCCTCCTCGCCTGCCGCCGCCGTTCACGGCGCACCGCGGCGTGCCGATCCTTAATCTGCGCGGAGCGCGCGATCGAGGCCCAGTGCCGCTCGGTCACCTCGGCCCTTGCGGCGCGAGGCGAGCTGACAATGATGAGCGTGCCCGATCGGCACACCATCCGGGGGCGCTTGGAGGCACTTGCTTATGAAGATCAGGTACTCGCTCGTCGTTTCTTGGATCGTGCTCGTCGCGGCGAACGGCTGTGGCGGCGGCGACGACCCGCTCCAGTCGGAGGGCGGGGGCGGAGCCTCCAGCGGCGCCGGAGCTGGCGGGTCGAGCGGCTCCACGGGCAGCGTGGGCGCCACGAGCTCCAGCGGCACCAGCGCGGGCAGCGCGGGCTCGGGCAGCGCTGCGGCGACGAGCGGCAGCGGGGGCGACGCGGCGGGGAGTGGCAGCGGCGGCGCCGGGGAGGGCGGCGCCGGGGCGGGCGGCGGTGAAGACGTGTCGGCCGTCTGCCCGGGCGGCCCGTACGCGGCCGATCCGGTGCCGGCGAACGGCAGGGCGCAGCTGGTGAGAGGGGGGTTCACGTACGTCGAGGGCCCGGTCTGGGTCGCCGAGCTCGGGGCGCTGTTCTTCTCGGAGATCAACATGCAGGCGCAGAACGCTCCGCCCCTCAACGGCCCGAAGGCGAAGATCCAGAAGCTCACGCCTCCGAGCACGATCGAGGTGTTCCTCGAGAACAGCGGGACGAACGGGCTGGCCATCCACAGCGACGGGAACCTCATCGCGTGTACCCACGACACGCGCAGCGTCTCCGTGTTCGATCTCGGCACGAAGGCGCGGCGCGAGGTCGCCGGGTCGTACATGGGCAAGCGGTTCAGCTCCCCGAACGATGTCGTCGTGCGGAGCGACGGCAACGTCTACTTCACCGATCCCGATTTTCAGCTCAGCGGCGGCAGGCCGGAGCTGCCGACAGCAGCTTACCGCGTGTCCCCGTCCGGCGCGGTGAGCCTCATCGGCACGCTGGAGACCCCTAACGGCGTCGCGCTCTCGCCGGACGAGAGCGTGCTGTACGTGACCGAGTTCACCCCCGGCCGGATCCGCCGCTATACGCTGAGCGCCGACGGAGCGCCCGGCGCCTCGTCCAATTTCGCGGCGAACCTGCCGAAGGCCGACGGCATGGGCGTCGACTGCGCGGGCAATGTCTACATCGCGTGGCGCGACGGCGTCGAGGTCCTCGCGCCGAGCGGCGCGAGGCTCGGCGCGATCACGGGGATGGGCGAGGTGTCGAACGTCGCGTTCGGCGGGGCCGATCGAAAGACCCTTTACATCACGTCGGGCGCGTCGCTCTATGCGATGGAGATGAACATCCCCGGATACCCTTACTGAACCTCGCTGGACGCAGACCGCCGGTGCTCGGCCGCGCCGGCGTTCCAGCAGTGAGCGCCCGGCGGCTTGCCCCTGCGCGCGAGCGCGCTGTCCAGGAACTCCGTGATGGATTCACCGACGCTGCACACCCTGCGGGCGCTCACGCTTGACCGAGCTGGCGGTCCGGGGCAGATGCTGGGCAGATTCGTCCGTGTGGGGAGCCACGACCGACCGGCGTTCGAGTCTCCACGCGGACAGCGGTGGGCGGATCTCGGCAGCCCGCGCGAATGCCAAGCGGCCGCGGCTTCCTCGCGGGGCTCCAGGCGCGGTAGACTCGGGCATGGCGAAGGTGCCGGAGAAATTCCGCTGGGTGTTCTGGGACGTCGACGCGAAGGCACTCGATACAGTGACGGGCCAGGACTACATCATCCCGCGAGTTCTCGAGTTCGGTCGGCTGGAGGAGGTGCGCTGGCTCATCCAGACGTACGGAATGAACGGGATTCACCGGTTTTTGCGGGAACTCGGGCACCCCGAATTGAGTGGGCGGACGCTCGCGTTCTGGCGGGCAGTACTAAAAGCGGATGGTGAAGTGTGGGCAAGTTCACCGGATTGGCGAAGGAGCAGAGCCGCGCCTTGGGTCGACTGAAGATCATCCCAGGGATAGAGCGGTTCTATCTGGCCGGGGGGACGGCCGTCGCAGTGCATCTACGCCACCGTCGGTCGCTGGACCTCGACTTGTTCAGCATTTCCGCGGACGTCGATCTGACGATGCTCGCCCAGGCGGTTCGGGTTGTGGTGCCCGATCTGCAGGTGATAAGCATGACCGATGCGGCGTTGCGGGTAATGGTGGGTGGCATCCCAGTGGATATCGTAAGGTATCCTTATGGGCTGCTCGATGCGCCAAAGCCCGGACCGGAAGCGTTTCCCATGGCAGGGGTGCGGGACCTGGCTGCGATGAAGCTTGCCGCGATCGCGCGACGTGGGCTGCGTCGCGATTTCTGGGACCTCTGCGCGCTCGCCGAGGGGGGGCTGCCATTGCGGGACGCTGCGGCGGCGTACGTGGCAAAGTTCGGGGTGTCGGAAGCGGATCTGTACCATGTGCTACGATCGCTGACGTACTTCGAGGACGCGGAGAAAGATCCCGTGTATCCGCGGGGCTTGACCGCGACAAGCTGGGAGCGGATGAAGAGATTCTTTCTGACAGAAGTGCCCAAGTTGCTGATAGATGAGAAGGAATAACAATGGTGACCAGCGATTTGGTTGAATGTCTCTGGTACTACTGGAACCACCGCCGTCAGGCGCTCGTAAGCGGTCACGATGTTGAGTCGTGGTGTAATGCTCCTCGAGACCGGAACGACAAGGAAATGTCGCCCGTGCATCTCGACAAGCGCCGCTATGAAGCGTTCTATGCGTCGCTGGACGCACAGCAAAATGATGCGATCGTGCGGTGGAAAGAAGGGCTCCATCGTAGCGCGGTCGTGTGGTTCTCTCTGTCCCAGCAATCGTGCACGCAGGCATACCAGGCAGCGCAAAATGCCGCGCATGCCAGCTGGATCGAAGGACACGTGCCTCCGCCTCCAGAGGCACCTTGAGTGAGCTGGTATTCCGAAGGCTTGAAATGCGACCCGATACGAGGTGCATGCGCTGAAGCGGAGGCAGGGAACTGCCCAACAAGCCGCTGCTGCCGGCGGCGCTGCGAGCGGCGGGTGACCGACAGGACGATGATCGAGGGACTCGAGCCGGTGTACATGGGAGTGGTTGTCGCCGAGGCGCTCGCCGCGCAGCACATCGAGCGCGACGCCGAAAGCAGCCTCGACGCAGCGCTCGCCCTGGCGACCACGCTGCACACGCCGGGGCAGCGCGAGCGCTACCGGCGTCTGCTCGACTGCGCGATCGAGCAGGCGGATCGTGCGCTGGCCGCCGCCGAGCAGGAGCGCGCCGCCCGCCAGGAACATGAGGTCGCCCCCGGAAGAGAACGAATCTTCGCGACGGCGATGGGCGCCCGTTCGACGCTGGCGAGGGCCCACGCGGCGCGGGCGGCAGACGCGCTCCACGGCGCGGGCCAGCTCTCGTTGAGCGCGCAGCGCGCGCCGACGCGCGACGCCTGCGACGACGGCTGGCGGCGCGTGGAGGCGATCGTGGCCGGCGCAGAGGCCTCGGCCCGCGCGGCCGCGATCAGCGCCTCGGAGCTCGAGGGCGGCTCTCCGCTGTCAAAGGTCGCCCGCGCGGCGCGCGCGGCGGCTCACGAGGCCGATGTCGCCGCCCGCGCGGCGCGCAGGATCATCGAGGAGCGAAACCACGCGTATACATTCCACACCGACGGCGGCTTCTCGTTCGGCGAGGGGTGGTACGTCGCCGCGGCCGCCGTCCTCGCGGGCGCGACGATCCAGGTCGAGCCAGGCAAAGCGGGAACGGCGCAAGCCGAGGCGTTTCTGCGCGTTGCAGGCCTGAGCGATCACCTTCAGGCGTACCGCTCGCGCCCGCGCGCGGTGAAGCAGACCACGGAGATCGTCGCGCGCGCCTTCAAGGCCGATCCGTCCTCCGCCCAGGGGAGACTCCGCGCGGCGTTTCTAGCGGACGCGCCGATTCCGGGATCGGTGATCGCCTGGGTCGATCGCAGGCTCGCGGAAGCGCGGGCGGGGGCGTCATGCCGGAAGAAGGTGCTGCTCTGGATCCGCGAGGGGATCCACCACCCGCACCGCAACACGACGCTCGCCGAGCTCCTGGAGCTGACGGACCTCGTTCAACGTGCGGGGCTCGTGCCTGTGTTGACCGGCGACGCTCTTCGAGACGCACAGGTCCCCGACGGCGCGGTCGACATGACGCTCTTCTGGAAGGACCCCACCTTCCGGCAGCTCGACATGCGCCGGGCGCAGCTGCAGTTCTTCGAGCACTTGAAGCGAACGCACGGCCTCGTCGGCCAGCTCGGCGTCACGACCGCAGGCATGGATGGGCCCGCGCTCATGGGGCTTCCCACGATGTACCTCACCGAGGCGTCGAACGTGCGTATGCGGGAGTGGGTCGGCGCAGTGCCGGGATACCAGGAGATCGTGCGCGAGGGGGGATATCTCGAGCGCGTCCGCCGTGTGTTGTCCGAATGGGCCGCAGCCTCGCAAGGGGACGACGATTCCTTCGGACTGTAGGTGGTTGGGTACTTTGGCCGAAGGTGGGGTCTTTGAGCCGCCAAGACGCCAAAAGACGCCAAGAAAATTTAATAATCTTGGCGTCTTTTGGCGTCTTGGCGGCTCCATCATTTCGGCAAGGTGGGGTAAGTACCCCACCACCGGACTGTAGAGGCAACCCCGGATCCGACCGCTTCAGCAGAATCGTGTCAGAGCACGAGGAGGAGGTCGCCGAGCCTCAGGGGGCGCCGCCGCCTGCCGTGCCGCTGCCGCCCCCGCCGCCGGTGCCGAGCGGGGTGTCGTCGCCGCTGCAGTCCTGATCGATGCTGTCACCTGCCACGTCCGTCGCGCCGGGGTGGATGTCCGGATTGCCGTCGTCGCAGTCCTCCTCGGGCCCGTAGCCCTCGCATGTCGCCTGGTAGCCGTCGCCGTCGCCGTCGGTCGCGGGCTCGTCACACGGGGGCATGCCGTAGCAGGCCATCAGCGTGACAGCCATCATGCCGCCCGACGCCGCCGCGAGCAGCCGGCCCGCGATCCCGTGGCGCGCCTGCGCGCAGGTGACGCGCTCGGCCGTGGGCGTCGCGCCGCAATGCGGGCAGGCGGAAGCGCCGGGAGGCAGGAAACCATCGCAGCAAGGACAAGCGCCGAGGGTGAGCATGAGGATCTCCGCCTTTGGGCCATGGGGCCGAGCCCTGGCGCGCCTCGGAAGGCCGAGCCAGGGAGGTCAAACCGTCCCCTTCTATGGCAAGGCGCCTCGGCGACGTGCAAGGAAAATGAAGGGGAATGGCGCAGCGGCCCGGCGTGCGCGTGCGCAGGTCACCCCATTCACCATCCCCCCCGCGTCGAAAGGGCGCCGGAGAGCAGGAGCTGGCGGCGGAGTTCGCGGTAGGCTCCGGCATGGCGCTGCGCCGTCTCGATGTGGTCCCCGGCGAGTATTACCCGGCGTACGTGGTCTGGGAGCTGACGCTTCGCTGCGATCAGCCCTGCCGGCACTGCGGATCCAGGGCAGGGGCCGCGCGGCCCTCGGAGCTCGGCACCGAGGAGGCGCTGGGCGTGGTGCAGCAGCTCGCGGCGATGGGCGCGCGCGAGGTGGTGCTCATCGGCGGCGAGGCCTACCTGCACGACGGCTTTCTGGAGATCATCGCGGCGCTCAAGGCCGCCGGCGTGCGGCCGACCATGACGACCGGAGGGCGGGGGATCACGGCGGAAATCTCGGCGCAGATGAAGGGGGCCGGCCTGCACAGCGTCTCGGTCAGCGTCGACGGGCTGGAGCGCGCCCACGACCTCATCCGCAAGGCCCCGGGCAGCCACCGGAGCGCGCTCGCGGCGCTCGGGCACCTCCGGGGCGCGGGGCTGCTCACCGCGGCCAACACCAACCTCAACCGGGTGAACCAGGGCGATCTGGAGGCGCTCTACGACCTGCTCCGGGAGCAGGGGATCAAGGCGTGGCAGGTGCAGATCACCGCGGCGCTCGGCCGCGCGGCCGACCGGCCGGCGATGCTGCTCCAGCCCTACGATCTGCTCGACGTGCTCCCGCGCATCGCCGAGCTGAAGCGGCGGGCCTTCCGGGACGGGATCACGGTGATGCCCGGCAACAACCTGGGCTACTTCGGCCCGGAGGAGGCGCTCCTGCGCTCGCTGCGCGAGGGCGGCCGCGACCACTTTCGCGGCTGTCAGGCCGGGAAGCTGGTGCTGGGGATCGAGTCCGACGGCGCGGTGAAGGGCTGCCCGTCGCTCCAGAGCGACGCCTACATGGGCGGCGACCTGCGCGGGCGCGCGCTCCAGGAGATCTGGGACGAGGCGCCGCGGCTCGCGTTCGCGCGGGCGCGCACGGCCGACGATCTCTGGGGCTTCTGCCGGAGCTGCGCGTTCGCGGAGGTGTGCATGGGCGGGTGCACCTTCACGGCGCACGCGCTCTTCGGGCGGCCGGGGAACAACCCGTACTGCCACTTCCGCGCGCGCACGCTGGCCGCGCAGGGCAAGCGCGAGCGCCTCGTGCCCGCCGCGCCGGCCGCGGGGAGGCCGTTCGACAACGGGCTGTTCGAGCTCGTGCTGGAGGATCTCGACGGTCCCGATCCCGGGCGCGATTCCCCGGAGCGGCTGGTCCAGCTCACGCGCAAGCCGCGGCCCTCCAGCTGAGTTTGCTAAGGTTCCGACATGGTCCGACCGGTCACCCGCCGAGCCTTCCTCCACGCCAGCTGTTGCGCTGCAGGGATTGCCGCCGTGGATGGGATCGCCATCGAACCTTCCTGGCTCGATGTCGCCGAGCACGATGTCCCGATCCCCCGGCTCCCGGCCGCGCTTCAGGGGTTTCGGATCGCTCACCTCTCTGACATCCACCTGCGCGCGCTGGGCCGTGTCCACGAGAAGGCCATCGACGCCATCCGCGGGCTGGCGCCTGATCTCGTCGTGCTGACCGGCGACTCGATCGAGGGCGAGGGCTCGCTCGGCGTGCTGGAGGAGTTCTGCCGCAGCCTCGCCGCGCCGGGGCGTGAGGTACTCGCCACCGTCGGCAACTGGGAACACTGGGGGCACGTCCCCTTGCAAAGGCTGAGCGAGGTGTACGCGCGCGCCGGAGCCAGGCTCCTCGGGAACGAGTCGGTGCTGCTGAAGCGCGGCGTCTCCATCGTCGCGACGGACGATTTTTGCAGCGGGAACGCCGACCTGCGAGCCGCCCTGGCGAGGGTGCCGTCCGCTCCGGTTCGGCTCTTTCTCACGCACGCGCCCGGCGTCTTCGAGACGCTCCCTCCCGGCGCGCCGCGCTTCGATCTGGGCCTCGCGGGGCATACGCATGGAGGACAGATCCGAGCGCTCGGAACGCCGGTGTGGGTTCCGCCTGGATCGGGCCGATTTCGCTCGGGTATGTACGACACGGCCCATGGCAGGGTGTACGTGAGCCGCGGTGTCGGCACAAGCGTCCTTCCTGTGCGGTTCACCTGTCGGCCAGAGCTCCCCGTGTACCGGCTGATCGCCGGGTGACGCCCTGCCCGACGATGGATGGCCGGGGGTGAACCGCCCGGAGGCCGTCAGTCGCGCTTCGGTTCTGCGGAGAGCGCGTCCAGGCGGCACACGACTGACAGAGAGAGCCCCACCTCCAGCAGCGAGATGGGCCGCTGCTCGATGGCCCCCGGCGGCGCGCAGTCCACCAGCAGGAGCGGCGCCGACGCCGCCTGCGCCGCCTCCGCGAACGATCGCGCCCTCCGGAGCCATTGCTCGGTCAGCTGCGCGCGGTGCCCCTCCGGCTCCTTCACCTCGGCCCGAGGCTGCCCGAAGGTGGCCCCGCGCCGCCCGTCCTTCGCAGCCTGCACCGCGGCGCTCACCTCGCGCCTGATCTGCGCCATGGCTGCGGCCAGCCGGCTCCTCGCCCAGAAGTCGAGCTCTGGGGCGAGGCGCACCTCGATCACGCCGTCGACAGCGGCCGATACGGCGTCGCCCTCGCTCTCCGCCTTCTCGGTGAAGACCGTGCTGAACGACGCGCCCAGCATCCTCACCGTGGATGCGCCGCCGGTCGCCTCCTTGAACTGCCGCTCCAGGTTCTCCACCGCGGCCTGCGCCGCGGTGAGGGCGCGCTGCGGATCGGTGTCGGTCTCCTGCAGCGCGAAGCCAAGGACGAGCACGTCGGGGCGGACGACCAGATCGGCCTGGACCGAAGCCCGACTGGGCAACGCGGGCGCGGACGGCATGCTGGGCATGCTCGCCGACGTGGAGCCCAGGCTCGTCGCGTAGGAGGGGGAGAGGGCCGCGCCGGGCGCCGCCCCGGATGCGCCCCCGCAGCCGGCCAGGAGGGCGAGGGCGAAAACCGCGGTTCGCATCGGGGGCCGACGCTAACACGCGCATCGAAGCCCAGCAATCGTACGGCCGGGTTGGATCTGCTGTGCACGATCTGGAACGCGTGCCGCCGTGCCATCCGCGACGTCGACGCGGACCTTCGGCACGGGAGGCGTGACGCGAGCGCATGGCGCGTGCGTGCGCCGGGTCATCGACGTGGAGCTTGCCGCCTTTTATCCCACCCGCCCGATCACCGTGGGGCCTTCTGGGCATATAGGACGGCCACTTTCTGACGCCTGCTGCAGGCACCGCCAAGGGGTTGCACCCCTGGGATGGAGGATTTTTGTGATGAACAGGGCACGAGCTTCGACCGCCGGCATATTGCTCGCGTTTCTCTTGGTGGGTTGCGGTTCTTCGAGCGGCCCGGAAGAACCCGAGAGCTCGGGCGGCCCGGGTGCGGGTGCGGGTGCGGGGAGTAGCGCGAGCGGGAGCGGGAACGGGAGCGGGAGCGGAAACGCGAGCGGGAGCGGAAACGCGAGCGGGAGCGGGACGACAGGCAGCGGCGCGGGGACGGGCGGCTCGACCGGTTCGGACGGTGCGGGCGGCGATCCGAGCGGAGACGGCGGCGGCGGCTCGTCTCCCGGTACCGGCGGTGGTGAGCCCGGCGTGGTCGAGCCCACGTTGATCACCTCGGGCGCGAACGAGTACTGGAAGATCGGGACGCCGACGGAGGTGACGAGCGGCAATGCCGACGTGACCGTCGACGACGCGGCAACGCAGCAGCGATGGGATGGCTTCGGCGGCTCCTTCAACGAGATGGGATGGAACATGCTCTCGATGCTCAGCGAGGCTGAGCGGCAGCGAGCCATCAAGCTTCTCTTCGACAAGAACGAGGGCGCAGGGTTCGCCTACGGGCGCATCCCCATGGGGGCCAGCGACTATGCGATGGACCGCTATAGCCTCAACGAGAAGAAAGATGATTTCACGATGGAGAGCTTCTCCATCGCGCGGGACAAGGAGAAATTGATCCCGTACATCAAGGCGGCGCTCGCCGTCAGGCCCGGCCTCCACCTCTGGGCCAGCCCCTGGACGCCCCCCACCTGGATGAAGAGCAACGGCGCCTTCGATGGTGGCAAGATGAAGGACGACGCGAACACCCTGAAGGCGTATGCCCTGTACTTCGCGAAGTTCGTGGAGGCCTACGCCGCAGAGGGCATGACCATCGAGGCGGTCCACCCCCAGAACGAGCCGACCTACGAGACGAGGTATCCGAGCTGCGCCTGGACGGGGGCGCTCATGGCCAAGTTCATCGGCACCTACCTGGGGCCGCTGTTCGAAGGGCGCGGGATCAAGGCTCAGATCTTCCTCGGCACGATGTCCAACGACGCGGCAGACCCGGGGATCCTCAGCGCCGTGACCGGCGATGCCACCGCGATGAAGTACGTCAAGGGCTTCGGGCTGCAGTGGAACATGCGGGGCAGCGCCGCCGGCTTGAAATCGCGCAATCTGCCGATCGTGCAAACGGAGCACCAGTGCGGCAACTACAACTGGAACCCTCCGGGTGTGCCGCCGTTCAACCCGAACACGGCAGCGAACGATCACGCCTACGGGCAGGAGAGCTGGGGGCTCATCCGCGACTGGATCAAGGCCGGGGTGAACTCGTACAACGCCTGGAACATGGTGCTGGACCCGGTGGGGAAGAACATCGACTCGCAGCGGCCGTGGCCCCAGAACGCGCTCCTCAACGTGGATCCAGACACGAAGGAGCTGATTCTGACCCCTGCCTACCACGTCTTCCGGCACATCTCGCAATACGTCGATCCCGGAGCGATGCGCGTCAACACGACCGGCGGTGATGCGCTGGCCTTCAAGAACCCTGACGGCAGCATCGTCACGGTCATGTACAACTCCGGCAATGCCGCCAAGATGACCACCCTCAGCGTGGCCGGCAAGAAGCTCCAGTTCAGCGTTCCTGCCCGCGGATGGGCCACCGTCAACTGGAAGTGAGGCGCGCGCGACCCGACCCGGGTCGACCCATCGCGGCCTGAACCTGTCGAGAGCCTCCCGGGAGAGATGAAACTCAAACCGGAGGGTGTCGACAGCCTTCCGGGAGAGATGAAACCTGAACCGGAGGGTGTCGACGCTCCGGAGCGTCGCCGCGCTCGGCCTTGCGAGCCTCCGGCCCCGGGGCGCTATGATCGCCCTCCATGGATGCCGCTTCCTTCCTCGCCGACATCGAGCCGCTCACCCATTACGACCGCGTCCGCCGCGTCGTGGAGCTGGGCCGCGCCGCCGCGCGCGGCGACGCCGGCGCGCGGGCCCTCCTTGGCGCGCTCTCGGGCAGCGCCCAGCCCTACGAGCGCCTCCTCGCGCTGATGAGCGCCTACGGCTCGGGCGACGGCGCGCGCGTCGTCGCGGCCGTCTCCGACCCGTCCCGCACCGTGCGGCGGCGCGCGGGCCGCATGGTCGCCCGCTTCTGCGACGACACGCAGGCGCTCGCGGCGCTCGGCGCCCTCCTCGAGCGGCGCACCCTCCGGCGCACCGTCGCCCAGCTCGCGCGGCGCAAGCGCCAGGCCGCCGTGGACGCCTTCCTCGGCGCGCGCATGCAGGCGGGGCGCGATCCCCTGATCGTGGATCTGCTCCCGTTCGGCTCCGAGGCGCTCGTGTCGGCGCACCGGCGCGCCATCGACGAGGCGGGCGGCCCGAGCTGCCTCGATCGGCTCGGCGTGAGGCACCCCGCGGCCGCGGCGCGCTGGTTCGGGGAGGCGATCGCCCGCTCCCCGTCCCTCGACGTTCGCCTGCGCTACCGCCTCGCGCCGCTGCTCGTCCCGCTCGCCCGGCGCGCGCCCGACGCGGCGCTGCCGCTGATCCAGGCCCTCTTCGAGCGCGGCGAGGAGCCCTCGTTCCTCGCCGGCTCCCTGCACCTCCTGGCCCGATCGCGCCCGGCCGCCACGTTCGACCTCCTCAAGGCGCGCCACGAGAGCGGGCGACCCGCGCGGCCGCCCGGCGCCTTCGCGGTGGTGCGCTTCGACAAGGGCGCGCCCGCCCTCGGCGCCGAGCGCCTCGATTACCTCATCCGCCACGCCTGGGGCGCGCTGAGCGACGGCAAGCAGGGCCCGCGGTGGTTCCTGCGGCTCGGCCCCGACGACCAGAAGGCCGTCCTCCGGGCCTTCCTGCTCGGAGGGCGCGGGGGCTTCGGCGCCTTCCTGTTCCGCTACGTGAAGGCCGATTCGGCCGAGGAGCAGGCGATCCGGGAGCGGGCCTTCGAGCGCTGGTCCTGCGCGGCGCAGGCCGCCGACGGCTCGATCGCGCCCGAGGTGCTCGACGCGCTGCCCCGCGACCTGCGCGAGCGCGAGGCGAGGCGGCACCTCTCGAGCTGCCCGTCGCTCGTCTCGAAGCCGGAGCGGCGGATGAGCTACGCGCGCCTTCTGTCCTTCGCCGAGGCCAGGGAGGCGCTCGCGCCGCTCCTCGGGCACCCGGAGGGCGACGAGCGGGCGAAGGCGCAGGCGCTGCTCCTCGCGAGCGTCCTGCACGACCGGGGCGCGCTCGCGGACGCGCTCGCGAACGTGCGCGCCCGCAAGTTCGAGCAGGATCCGGTGCGGCGGGCGATGATCGGCGCCCTCGCCGCGCTGCCGCTCGGCCGGTTCGCGCAGGAGCACCTGGAGGCCGTGGGCGCCGTGGCGCAGGACGCGCTCGACGCCGCGGATCTGTCCCACGCCACGGCCTCGGCCGTGGAGCGGCTCGTGGTCCGCCTGTTCCGCATCGACGGGGCGTGGGGGGCGCGCTGGATCGCGAAGATCCTCGCGGTGCGCGGCTCGGTCTCGACCGCGGGGCTAGGGGAGGGGCTGACCCGCGCGGAGGCCGAGCGGCTCAGCCCGGCGCTCGCGCAGCTCGCGGGCGCGTGGTGCACGGGTGAGCGGGCAGGGGCGGTGCTCTCGCTCGCGCAGAGCCTCGGCATCCGCCTCAAGGTGGTCACGCCGCTGCTCGAGGCGCTCGAGCGGCTGTCCCGCGAGCTCCCGTTCGCCGGCGTCGCGGCGGGCGCGCTCGGCCTGCTGCGCGCCCACGACAGGCCGCGGTTCGCGCGGCTCGTGCCCGCGCTGCTGCGCGAGGACAGGAGCTTCGTGCTGATCGGCGCCGTCGCCCGGCACGTGAGCCAGAAGCGCCAGGATCTCCTGGACCCCCTGCTGGACCGTGGGCAGCCCATGACCGGCAGGTTCGCGACGGGCAAGACGCGCTGGGTGCTCGATTTCGGCGGGGGCCACGGCCGCTGGACGGCGAGGCAGCAGGAAAAGTACGCCGCCGGCCTCCGCGCGGTGCTCGGCGACGAGACCAGCGACGTCCCCACGCTGCGGTTCGCGCTCTCCACGCTGGTCCGGCTCGCGTACGTCGACGCGTCGGCGATCACCCCGTTCGCCTCGGATCCGAGGCCGCCCCTTCGCGAGATGGCCATCCGGGGCCTGCCGTGGCTCGACGCAGGCCAGGGCGTCCCCGTCCTGATCGAGTGCCTGGGCGACGATCGCGCGCGCTGGGCGATCTACGCGCTCCGGAAGGCGTTCGCGGAGATGTCCCGGGAGCGGGTGCTCGCCGAGCTCCGGGCGGTGCCGACAACGAAGGTGACCGTGGCCAAGGAGGTCGTGCGCCTGCTCGGCGAGCTGGGCGGCGACGACGCCTACCGGGACCTGCTCCGGCTGGACGGCCCGAAGACGCACCGTGACGTGCGGATCGCGCTGCTCCGGGCGCTCTGGGACCACCTGGACAAGCCCGAGACCTGGGACGTCTTCGGCCGCGCCGCGCGGGATCCCGACTGGATCGTGGCCTCGAAGCTCGCGGACGTCCCGCTCGGCAGGCTGTCGACCGAGGCCGAGCGGCGCGTGGTGGACCTGCTCGCCGCGATCCTCGGGCGGGCAGAGCCGGAGGCGCGGCTCGACCTGCTGCGGCGCGCCGCGCACCTGCCGCTCCGGGACGAGGCGCGAGCGCTCTTCCGCCGGCTGCTCGAGCACATGGCCGCGCCTGCGCCCGAGGAGGCGGCGGAGGCGCTGTCCGCGGCGCTCGCCAGGATGCAGCCGGGGGAGGTCGCGATCGTCGTCCAGCGGCTCGCGGAGCTCTCGCCGAGGCGCCGGCACCTCGTGGCGTTCCTGCCCGCGCTCTCGGCGCGGCTCGGCTCGTACGCCGCGAAGCACCACGTCGCCGTCGGCGAGGGGCTGCTCGCCGCGCTCAAGGCGGACGCTCTGGCCGTGCCCCAGTACCTGGGGCTCGCGGCGCGCCTCCTTCCCTGGAAGGCGCTCGGGCAGGCGCTCGCGGAGCTCGGCCGGCGGGACCTCCTGCACCACGACGCGATGGTCGCGGCGATGTCCGCGGTGCACGGCTGCGTCCACCCGTCGCAGCTCGAGCAGGAGCTCCGGGCGAGCCCCGATCCGCGGCTGCGCCGGCTCGCGCTGGAGGCGCTCGTGCAGGCGGCGTCGCCGAAGAACGGCTGGACGGCGGAGCGGCGTGAGCTGCTGGCAGAGCGCTACCGGAAGGACCCGTCCCCCGCCGTGGCGGGGCCGGCGTCGTTCGTCATGCCGCCGTGAGGGGCGCTCGCTGCGCGGCCGTGAGGATGCGCGCGGCGGGCGAGCGCCTGGCAGGGCTCATCGCACGACGACAGCGCGGCCATCGACCGTGGTAATCACCGCCTCCGCCATGGCGAGGTCGGCTGTCGGCGATGTCTGTTCGATCGGGCGGCGACGATCCGCCCTCTCGTCCTTCGTCGAGCGCACGAACGGCCAGAAGAGCTGCTCGGCCCACGGCTCGACCGGCGCGCCCTCGGGCAGCCCGAAGCCCTCCTGGCGCGCGTGCGGGGTCATCAGCGTGCCATGGAGCCAATCGAAGCAGACGAGGGCGGCGCCATAGTTCTTCATGGCATTGCCGAAGCGGCCGACCCCGTGGTGGACCTGGTGCGTGTCGGGAAGCGAGATGACGCGCTCGAGCACCCACATGACAGGGCGCGTGAAGCGGTTTTGCTGGAGAGGTATATCCCAGCGGAGATCGCAGTGCTCTATCATCCCGATCAGGGTCCTGAAGGCCGAGCCAGCCATAAAGGCAGCAGGATGGCCGAACCAGACGACGGCCGGGGCCAGCCACGCGGTTGGCAACAGCAGAAACAATAACCAGTTTTCCCGGTACGTGACGGAGATATTCAGGTTGCGCGGCACGTGATGCGGTTTGTGGAGACGCCAGAGCCACGGCCATTCATGGCTCTTGCGGTGCAGCCAGTATGACCCGTATTCGTCGAGGAGCACGTAGAGCGGTAAGGCGAGCCAGAAGCTCACGCCCGCGAGCGCGCCCTCGGAGCGCGGCCAAAGAGCTCCGAGCGCCCAGATCACGGCGCCGGAGGATACGCCGCGTATCAGGAGGGAGGAGGCGAGGGAGAGGAGATTCGCGCCGATCTCCCGCATGGTGAGCACGCCGGGGCGCCGGTACAGGCCGAACGCGAACTCAATGGCGGCAAAAAGGGCCATGAAACCGAGTACAATCAACGTGCTTTTGAGCATGGTAACTCGCCTTTCGTGCGTCGTGGCCCGGATCAGGGCGTCAGAGAGGCGACGAGAGCGACCGAGCCACGGTCCAAAAATCTGTCGTAATGCAGGTGCTCCGGAGGGATCCTGCCGCGCAGCAAGTCGAGCGCGGCGTCGATCATCCCGGGCGGGCCGCACAGGTAGGCCGCGCACTCGTCGAGGCTCGCGGCGACCTTGCGGAGGTAGTCGGTGACGTGCCCGTCCCGCCCCGTCCAACGTGAGCCTTCGGGCTCTTGCGAGAGCACAGGCACGAAGGCAAACCGCCCTCGCCATCGCTCCCTGATCGAGGCGATGGCATCGAGCGCGTAAAGGTCCTTTTGGGTGCGCGCGCCGACGACCAGCGTCACGTCGCGGCCAAGCCCGTCCGAGATCGCTTGCTCGAGGATCGCCTTGATCGGCGCGAGGCCGGTGCCTCCTGCCACGCAAAGGAGCGGCCGCCCGGCCTCGTGGTAGCGGAAGCCGCCGTGTGGCCCCGAGAAGCGGATGCGCGCGCCCGTGCGATCGGCCCCGAAGAGCCAATCGGTGAAGGCGCCGCCCGGCACGTGGCGGATATGAAAGAGCGCCCTGCGCGGCGAGGCCCGAGCCGGTGCTTCGGCGAACGAGTAGCAGCGCGGCTCGTCGAGCCCCGGGACGCCGGGCACGGTGAGCTGTGCGTACTGCCCAGCCACGTAGCGGACCTCCGCGGCGAGGTCCACCTCGAGCGCGAGGACGCTGGGCGCGAGGGGCGTCACGCGCGCGACGCTCGCGTCGAGCTGCACCGGCGCCGGACCCGTCGAGCGCCCGCGGCCCGTTCCCGGGACCTCGACCGCCACGTCCTCCGACACGGCCAGGCTCTGGCAGGCGAGGACGAAGCCGGCAGAGAGCTCCTCGGGCGCGACGTGGCGCGAGATATCGCTCTTGAGGCGGATATGCCCCCTGATGAGGCGACACTTGCAGGTGCCGCACTCGCCCACGTTGCACATGTGTGGAAATGAAATGTTCCCGCGCACGGCTGCGCTGAGCAGCGTTTCCCCGGCCTCGATACGGGCCGCGCGATCGCTGCCCAGGACATGGAGTGTGCCGGCTCGACCGCTCGTCCGACCGCCGAATGAGATAGCCTTCACGATGTTATGCTTCCTTCTCGTACGCGGCTTCATGGTGGCGGCCCCCCGAAAAGCCCAATCAAGAAATGGTATGAGGCAGATTACCGGCGTGGATATTCCGCCGAATCCACGGCCGCCCGTCTCTTTCCCGGCCGAGCGCGCCCGCCTGGGACGCGTCAGATGCGGCTGCAGAGCTCGATGAGGGATCGCCGAAGCCACTCGTGGGCCGGGTCGCCGTCCTGACAGGCATGCCACATCATGAACAGCGGGATCGGCTGGACGGGGAGCGGACAGCTCACAACCCGCACGGGGAAGTGCTGCTCGAACAGCCGCGCCAGGGGGAGCGGCAACGTGCAGACGAGGTTCGATTGCGAGACGATGAACGGCATCGAGAGATAGCGGGGGACCTGCACCCGCACGCGCCGCGATCGCCCAACGACGGCCTGAATTTGCTCTGCCAGGTTGGTCTGGCCCTCGCGCGGCTCGATGATCACATGCTCGAGCGCCATGTACTCGTCGAGGGTCAGCGATGGTCCCACGGTCGGATGATCCTGGCGCACTAGGGGGACGAACTCGAGGTCGAGCACGCGCGTTCGCCGGAACTCCTCGCCCGGGATGGCGATGTGATCCAGGACGAGCTCGACCTGGCCGAGCCGCATTTCGTTTTGCAGCGAGGCGCCGGGATCGCGACAGAGATCGAGCCGGACGCGGGCGCCGAGCTGCTCGAGCCACTGCAGAAAACGAGGCAGGAGGACGGCCTCTCCGAGGTCGCTGATCCCCAGCCTGAAGGTGTGGCTCGCCGTGCAATCGAAGGCGTCGGTGTGGCCGAGTGAGGCATGGATCAGGTCGAGCGCCCTGCGGATCGGGCCGGCGAGCGCGAGGGCGCGCGGCGTCGGGGCCATCTCCTTGCCGCGACGCACGAAGAGATCGTCGTCGAACAGGAGCCGCAGCCGGCCGAGGGCGCTGCTCACGGCCGGCTGCGTCATGCCGAGTCGCTCGGCCGCTCGCGTCACGTTGCGCTCGGTGAGCACGACGTCCAGCACCGTGAGCAGGTTCAGGTCCACGGCGCGCAGGCGCGGCAGCGGCGGTGCGTTCATGAGGGAAAGGGTAGCGCCGCCCCGACGCCCGCCGCCGAGAGCCCAGGCGGCGAGCTCGTCCACGCGCCTGCCGTCACGAGGTGGCGGCCAGCGCCTACGGGGGCCCGGGCGCGGCTTCGATGCCGCCCAGCCCGCCGCCCGGGGGTGGCGGCATCGCCGCGGCCACGAGGGCCACGCTCGCCCCGCGCGAGAGCCCGAGGGTCACCCGGGTCCCCGCAGGCACGCGGATCAGGGACCCAACCAGATACCCCAGCTTGCCGGTGACATCGTGGCCGTCCACCGAGACGATCACGTCCCCCACCTGCAGGCCCGCCGCCGCGGCCGGACCGCCGCGGCGCACCTCGACCACCTCGTGCGGCCGCATGGCCATCTCCATCGGCGACCGGGGCGGCTCGACCGTGAACCCGAGATCGCCGGGAGGCTCGTCCTGCTTCACCCGGCGCTTCGCCATGAACAGCCGCCCGACGTCGGTCTCCGCGCCCGGCTGCACATCGACCGGGATCATCGCCGCGTCGAACGCCGAGCTCATCGGATCCGCGGGCATGAGCATGAGCACGAGGGGACCTCTGGGCACGCGGTCGAGGTGAAAATGCCCCGCTCCGTCCGTGACCTCGTGCTGCTGCACCGGCGAGGGCGCCATTCCGCCGGCGCGCGGGTACGCGTGCACGGTCACCCCGGCCATGGGCGCGCCGTCCTCCAGGGACACCACCTGACCCCGGAGCGCGACGCGCCCGGTGAGCGTGAGCACCACCCCGCTCCGCTGCTCCCCCTGCGCGAGCGTCACCTCCCCCGTGGCCGTCCCCTCCGGGGCGTCGGCTGCAAGTTCGTACTTGCCCGCCGGCAGGTCGCTCATCGTCCAGGCCCCGTCCGTGAACGCGAAGGACTCGTTCCGGAAGAACGGCGCTTCGCGGCCCGTGACGCGGATCGTGAACTGATCGGGCGGCGCGCCGCCGGGGCTGGAGACGGCGCCGGAGACGGTGCCTGTCTCCTGGATCGTGAGCGTCACGGTGCCGCCGATCTCGACGTGCTCGACGGCGGCGCGGCCCCCTCCGCGGCGCTGCGCCTGGACCGTGTACGTGCCCCGGCCCAGGTTCCCGATCACGAACTCCCCGTCGGGATCGGTGAGCACCGGCGCGTGGGGCCCCATGCTCTCCGGCGGCGGGGGCGGAGGGGCCGGGGCGCCCGGCTCGCCCGCGCCCTCGGGCTCCCGCTGGACATTGACGAACGCGTCCGCCACCGGCCTGCTGCTCCCGTCGACGACGCGCCCGTGGATCTCGCCGTTCTGGCGCTCCACGACAAGGCTCACGCGCGCGGCCGCCCCTGCCTTCACGGTGACAGCGACCCCGGGGTCGCCGCCGCCGGCCTGACCTGGCGCCCTCATGGGCATACCCCCCTGCATGGCCCAGATCCGGTACGCGCCCGGCGCGACCCCCTTGATCACGAATGTCCCGTCCGCGAGGGACTTTCTCGGAGGGCCGCCCCACCCGGGCTGCTGCGCGCTCAGCATGACGTCCGCGCCTGCAACGGGGCGGCGGTCCTCGTCGGTCACGGTGCCCTCGACGCGACCCCCGCTGTCCATCACGAGGGTGATCTCGGGAGCGCGCTCGTCGACGAGCTCGACCATCACCGGTTCGGGCGGAATGTGATCGTTCGAGTGCGCCATGACCCTGTGCTTGCCAGGGAGGAGCCCCCGGAGCACGAAGCGGCCGTCGTCATCGCTCTGCCCGACGGGGCCGGGCTGCATCGGCTGCATCCCCCCCATGTCGGTCGGGCTCGCGTGGACCATGGCGCGCACGGGCTTGTCCTCGCGGTCCACCACCCGGCCGCGGAGCGACAGCCCGGCGCGGACGGTCCACACGAGTCCCTCGACGTCCGCCTCGCCGACCTCCACGGCGGGGTAGGCCGGCTCCGACGCGTGATCCTGGCAGAGCACCATCACCTGGTACGAGCCGGGCAGCACCCCCTCGAAGCGCGCCGAACCGTCGGCCGCGAGGACCGTCGGGAGCCAGCCGCTCCCCTCGTGAAACAGGGTGACGGAGCCGCTCGCGCAGGGCCCGCCCCCGGGCGCGACCTCCACGCGGCCGGCCACGCTGCTGGCGGGGTGCATCTCGATCACCACCTCGCTCGCGGTCTGGCCGATCCCGAGCACCACGCTCGCTCGCGCCTGGCCATAGCCGCCCGCGGCGCGCGCCGTGGGCTTGTACCGCCCGGGCGGCAGGCCCGGGATGCGGAAGCGCCCCTCCGCGTCGCTCGACACGGGTTTCACCTCCCCGGGGCCCCACCTCTGCGCCATCCCGGGACGGATCGTCGCGCCGGCGATCGGCGCGCCCGACCCCGCCTCGACGACCCGCCCCTCGATCACCGAGCCGGGCGTCATCAAGATCTCGAGCGGTGGCCCCGGCGCCATGCCGTGCTGCGACCCCTCGGCGTACCCGTCGGCGGTGGCGCGCGCCAGGCAGTATCCCTCCTCGGTCCACGCGGAGAAGGAGCCTTCTGCGTCGGAGCGGGTCACCGCGGCGCCCTGGTGCGACCCCAGGAAGCCATGAATCATGACGAGCGCCCCGGCGATGGGCCCGCCGCTGACGTCCTTGACGTGGCCCCGGACCTCGACGCCGCCGCGGACGAGCGTCAGATCGACGCCGGTGCGCGCCTCTCCCTGGCGGAGATCGAGCCAGCCGGCGCGGTCCGGGGCAGGGGAGGTGTAGCTCGCCGGGCGGTGGCCCGGCGCCGAGGCGAAAAGCGTCCAGCGCGCGGGGGAGAGATCCGCGATCTGGTAGCGGCCGTCCTCTCCTGCGGGCGCGCACGTCGGCTCGCCCAGATCGAACGGCGTCAGGCCGCTCGCTCCGCCGCTCGCGCTGGCGCACACAAGCGCTCCGGCGACGGGCGAGCCGGCCGCATTGGCGACCCGCCCCGCGATGCTCCCGAGCGTCGGTGGCGCGTCCCTCGCGCGGAGGCGCCGCGCTCCCCGCGTCGAGGCGGCGCTCGCCGGAGGCGCGGGGCCGTCCGCCGGCGCCTCTCCGGCGCGGAGCCACAACGAGAGGCCCAGGATCCCCGCCGCCGCCAGCCCGAGCACGACAAGGGCAAGCCACCGTCTCGCTTCCGCTCTCTTCATGGCCTGACAGCCCCTCCTTCGTGCATGGCCCCCTGCCGCCGGGATCACTAATCCATCGCGCGCACGCGCGGCGGGGGCTCGTCCTGGGGAGCAGGATGACGGCGCGTTAGTACCTCGGGCTCGCGGCGCCGTGGCGGGGCCGGCGCCGTTCGTTATGCCGCCGTGAGGCGGCGCGCGGCGCTACGGCGAGCTCGAAGCGGCATCTCCCTCGAATCGGTCCCATCCCTCGGGGGGTTCGGGTATGCCGAGCGCGTCGAGCGCGCCGCGCGCGTTGTTCTGGATCGCAGCCGGCACGATCGCGGCGGGGGTCCAGGCGGCGAAGAGGTCGCGGAGCTTGAGGGCGTAGGGTTCGGCGTTGATCATGGCTTGATTCCCATCGTCGTGGGGAGATCGCTTCGTCTCCGCGACCACCTCGAGATAAGCATCGATGCACCGGAGCATCTCCGCGCGGCTCGGGAGGCTCTTCGCCCTGGCGATGACCCGGGGCGCAGCGAAGGCGGCCATCGTGTTGGCGAACCCTGCGATCACCATGGCATGCTTGCGCGTACCGTCCATCATGGCCTGGATCTGCGCGGGATCGGTGCGCGCGAGCGCCTCCTGGCCCGCTCCGCTGGCGGCTTTGCCGTCGTGGGGGTCAGCCCCATGTCCCGCTCCGGCTGCGCTGCGCGATTCGGCCGGCTCGGTCGGGGCCGGCGAGCTGCCGCCAGAGGGCGCGCAGCCTGCCGCGAGCGCCGACAGGGCAGCGGACAGCGTGGCGGCGCCGGCGAGATTCATCGAATGCGTGGTCGCCATGGAGAGCTCCTGGTTTGGAGTCAACGATTCGAACGCTTCGGCGGCCATCGGCCTTTCAGGATGGCGGGCACACCTTCGGGCCAGAGGAGCGTGTCTTCGTACTTGATCCCGTCTTCCTCCGGATCTTCGTACGCATCCCACCCGCACGCGGGCGCCTTGATGCCTTCATATTCGATGAGCGCCCTAGAAACGTCCACGACCTCCTGGGGTAACTCAGGCTGTGTCCACTGCTCGAAGAGCTCGCGTAGGCGCAGCGCGAGCGGCAGGCGCCGTTCGTAGTGTACGGGTTGGAACTGTGGAGCAGTGTGGCGGCCGCCCTTCTTCACATAAGAGATGTAGATGCTCATCATGCGTAGGATGTGGTCGCGAGGAGGCACGCGGCTAAACGTCCCGTAGACGCGCGGCGACGAGAAAGCCCACAGCCAATACGTGGCGTTGATGGCGTCAACCGTGTCCTCGATATCTTCTCTGCCGTCGCCGCTCGTGAATGTCAGGGTGTTCCCGTCCTCGAATGTGGTTTTCATTGCTTCTTGCTCACCAATAGGTGCAGTGCCTGTCCCCGGGTCCAAAGTGCGAAACGAGGATATATGCGCCAGCGACGAGACTGCCGCGCTTGAGGCAGCCGTAGGCGCACCAGGACTTAAAAAGAAGATTCCCGAGGCCCCATGGGCACCAAGGGCATTGAGCGTCGCCACAATGTGTTACCATGCAGAACGCCTGCTCGCCGTTGTTCAACGGGCACTCGGTCGTCTGCGGACAGGCATATGGCTCGTCGAAGCACGTGAAATTGGGGTAAACCCCGTCATTCGCAGCCAGCGTCACGGCCTCCGGTGTTTCCATCCAGGCGTACGCCGCATCCCAGCCGGCTGGCTCAACCTGCTCGATCAGTGGCTCTATCGCTGCTTCGTCGATGGCCGCTGGATCGAGCACCTGTGATTCGACGAGGCTCGCGACCATCACCGCCGCGTAGGAGGTCGCCATGGTCTTGAGAGCGAGCTCCTGAGGATCGACGTTCAGCAGCTCCTCGTACGCCTGTTCCTCCGGGGACAGCGGCTCGTTGTCGACTTCATCGGCCTCCGGGCCGCCGCCAGGCTCACTGTCCTCGTCAGGGCGCTCCGCCGGCTCGTTCTCCGCGGGCTCGTCTTCTGTCTCGTCTCGATCCGCCGGTCGGAGGTGGATGGTGCACGCTGGGACCAGCATGGCCAGGATCCCTCCCGTCAACACCAGCGCGAGCGCTCGACGCGTCCACCCCCGCATGTCGTCCTCCTTGATGCGGCGGACTCTATCGAGGCTCGCGGAGCGCGTCCATGGACGCCTCTCCCGACCGACGTATCAGGCTTCTCCTGGATCTCCGCGCCCCTTCATCGCGGATCGGCGTGATTTATGGGAACCGCCGTCGTTCTCGGCCTCCACAATATGGAGGCACCCTTGCTCGCACATCAACGCGTTGCCAGCGGAGCGCCCGAGGGCGCCCCCTTCGCTCAGAGCATGTCCGTTTGCGTCATCGAGGGCGTATCGAGCGGCCCGACCCATCTCCGGAACCGCCGACACGCCCTCCCGAACGCGGTGGGGCTACCGCGCCCCCATCACTGACAGGCGGTCCCGTCGGCCAGCGCGAGGCACTCGTCCGGGTTCTCGAACGCGCGGCTCACGTGGAGCAGCCGGCAAGAGACCGTGTCGCCGCCCTCGGCGCTCGCGACGGCGTAGTGGGAATCGTGGGCGGCTCCCGTCATCGTGCTGCACTCGTCCTGGCACGCCGCGCCCCAGCCATCGTACGCCTCGCCGAGGGCCTCCTTGCAGGCCGCCTCGAACAGCGTGCAGTACGACACGCAGTTGCCCGTCGTGCCCGAGCCTGGCTCCTCGACCCCGCAATGGCCGTCTCCGCCCGGCCCCGCGTGCGGGCAGTGGGTGGTCGGCGCCAGCATCGCGCTGTAAGCGTGGTACTTGCGGCAGCCCACGGTGTTCTCGGTCCGGTCCTCCGTCGCGCCGGGAGGGAGCGCCGCGCAGACCGAGAGGCATTGCGCTCTCGACTCGTACACGGCCAGATCGCCCGTGCACGACGTCATGACCACCTGGCAGAAGTCCTCGCAGCTCGGCTCGGTCCCTTCCGGATCGCCGCAGGGCTGCACCGGCGTCAGGCTCGCGTGCGGGCAGTGCTCCTCGGGGTCCACCGTCGCGGAGCTCACGTGCACGAGGCGGCACTGCAGCGTGTCGCCGTCGTGGTTCTCGATGACGTCGAACTTATCCACGTCCTTGAGCCCCGCGCACATGGCGACGCACTCCTCCTCGGTGGCGACCTCGAGCGTGCACGCCGCGGCCCGCAGCGCGCAGTAGCTCTCGCAGTTGCTCCCGCACTCGCCGCCGCCGCCCGGGCCCGCCGCCGGGCAGTGCACCCCGACCTCGCCGGTGGCGCCCGCGAGCTCCGCCTGGCGGGCGCGGCACGCGACCGTGTTGTCCACGGGCTCCAGGGGATCGCCCGCCGGGAGCAGCGCGCACACGCCCTGGCAGGTCGCCAGCGTGGCATAGACCTGGTGCTCTCCCGTGCAGTTCGCCATCACGTCGGCGCAGTACGACGCGCATTGCTCGCTCACGGGCGCCTGCCCGCCCCCCGTCTCCGTGCTGCCCGGGTCGAAGGTGCGGTCCTCGATGCCGGCGATGGCCTGGCAGCCGAGCCACGCGAGGCTCGAGAGCGGGGCGAGCAGGGCGAGCGACAGGAGCCCTGTCATGCGTCTCATTAGAACGTACCTCCCACGCGCAACCCGACGTTGCGCGCGTCCACGAACGCCCCCACCTGGACGGGCGGGGCCTGCCTCGGCGCGACGACGAACACGAGGACGGCGCCGCCGATCGCCGCCGCCGCCCCGAGCCCGAACGCGACGTTCGACACGGTGGCGGCGCTCTTGGCCTCCTCGGTCAGCGTGACGCCGCGCTCGTCCTCGCACGTGCTGCCGCCCTTGCAGTAGCTTTCCGCGTCGCTGTTCTTCGAGATGGCCTTCACGCCGAAGAACGTCCCGACGCCGAGCCCCACGACGCCCGCGCCGCCCACGACGAAGCCAATCAAGCGCGCCGTGTTGCCCCCGGACGCCGCGGGCGCCGGCGCCGGCGCAGGGGCGCCGCGCGCCGGCGCAGGGCCCGCCGCCTCGGGAGGCGGCGCATCGCGGGGCGCAGGCGGCGGCCCCTCGAGCCGCTTGAGCGCCGGGACATCGACGCTCGCAGGGCCCTTCTTGTCGCCCCCGAGCTTCACGGTCGCCGTCCAGGTCTCGTGGCCCGGGGCGCTCGCCTCGATCGCGATCTCGCCCGGATCCACGGGGATCGCGACGCCGAAGACCGCGGGATCGATCGCCTTTCCGGCGGAGCGTACCTTGAAGCCCTCGATCGCGAGGTTCTCCGCCGCGACGCCGATGCTCAGCTTCGACAGGCCCGGCTCCAGCCGGGCCGCCCTCGCCTGCGCCTTGCGGGCGCGGTCGGCTTGCCCCGCGGCCTGAGACTCCGACATGGCCTGCCGGAACGTGGCCCAGGCGCTCGCCGTGCGGCCGGTGTTCTCGTAACACTCGGCCAGGTAGAGGAGCGTGCCGATGCCCGGATCGATGCGCTGGCTCTGCTCCAGCCTCGGGCACGCCTCCGCGCTGCGCCCCTGCTTCATCAGGTCGAGCGCCGCGTCGAAGAGCGCCTCCGCCGTCGCCTTGTCGGCGGCGCTCGGCTCCGCCCGCGCGGGGAGCCCCCCGGAGATCAACGCCGCGCACAGACCCAGGCCGACGCAGTGTGCGATGCTTCGCTGACGACGTTTCGTACGCCTCATACGTCCCGTGTTCTCCTCCAAGCTGGCCACGGCGGCCCCGGGGGCCGTCGCCGGATCGACGGGAGCGCCACGCTCAGCGCCGCCCGCCGAAGTCGCTGATCGAATTGCCCCGCGTCGGCTCCGGGCGCGCCCCCGCGTCGGGCTGCGCGCGCTCGACGGGCCGGGCCGTGGCGGTCGCCCGAGGCGCGCCCGGCTGCGCGGCGAGCGGCGCCGCCGGGCCGGAGGACGCCGCCGCCGGCGCGGGCGCGCTGGAGGAGGCCGCCGGCGCGGTCGGGGCTGGCGAACCGCCGGCCACCTCGGGCGCGCCGCCGGTGGCGCCGGGAGCCTCGCGCGCGTCGCCCTTCGCCGTGGCCTCGGAGGTGGGCGCAGCCGTGGCCTCGGAGGTGGGCGCCGTCGTGGCCTCGGAGGTGGGCGCCGTCGTGGCCTCGGCGGTGGGCGCCGCCGCGGCTGCGGGGGGCTGTTCCTGGTCGGTGGCGAGCCCGGAGCGCAGGAAGAACAAGGCGCCGAGCGAGGCCCCTGCCAGGAGGGCGCCGGCGGCGATCGCCAGGACGACGCGCGCCCCGTGCCGGACCGTTCGCACCGGATGGCCCGAGTTGCTCCACGAGTTGACCGTCGGCCCCGTCTCCGCGTTGGGCGCAGTTGGTGCGGCCGGCACGAAGGACGGCGTGCCCGGCGCGAAGGACGGCGAGGCCGGCACGAAGGACGGCGAGGCCGGCGCGAAGGACGGCGAAGACGGCGAGCCCGGTGCGAAGGGCGCGCCCCCGTGCGGTATGGACGGGCGCGATCCGAAGCCCTGGGCGCCCCCGCTCGGCACGCCGGTCTGGAGGAGCGACGGCCGTGCGATGTCCGAGGAGCTGCCGAGCATGCGGCGCGCCCGGTCGACGTGCATGTGGCCCGTGGCAGGGCCGAACGGGAGCAGCGCGGCCGCCAGATCGCCGACGTTCGTCCACCGCTGCTCGCGCTCCTTGGCGAGGCAGTGCATCACCACGGCGTCCAGCTCGCGCGGGACGTCGGGGCGCAGCTGGGTGACCGGGGCAGCGTTCTCGTAGAGCAGCGTGTGGAAGAGCTGAGCGACGGAGTCGCCGTCGTACGGAGTCCGCCCGGTCAGCATCTCATACAGGATCACGCCGAGAGACCAGATATCCGCGCGCGTATCCACATCCTTCGCGGAGCGCACCTGCTCGGGAGACATGTAGAGCGGCGACCCGAGGAGCGACGCTGTCTGGGTCAGCGCCACCTGGTCGCGCGATATGCCGAGCAGCGACTTCGAGATACCGAAATCCAGGACCTTGATGACCCGGTCGCCGTCGGGCCGGAGCGAGAGGAACAGGTTGGCCGGCTTGAGATCGCGGTGCACGATCCCCGTGGCGTGCGCCTCGGCCATCGCGTCGAGGGCCTGGAGCATGTACCCGACGGCCTCCACCACGGGCAGCGGACCGCGCGCCCGGATCTCGTAGGCGAGGTCGTTCCCCTCCAGGAACTCCATCACCATGTAGGGCATCCCGCCCTCCAGCGAGCCGACATCCAGGACGCGCGCCACGTGCTCGCTCTTGATCCTGGCCAGCGCGCGCGCCTCGCGCCGGAACCGCTCCGCCGGGTCGCCGCCATCCGCCCGCAGCGAGTGCAGGAACTTCATCGCGACCCGCTGCTCGAGCTCCAGGTGCCACGCGGCGACGATCGTGCCCATCGCACCGGCGCCAACGATCTGCTCCACGCGGTACTTGCCCGCGAGGACGTCGCCCACAGCAACGGGAGCCATCGCCATGGGCCCCAGGCTAGCCGAGATCCACGAGATCACATACTTCGGCGCGCCGCGATCTGCGCGCAGGGCGGAAATCCCTCGTCGACGCTTGCGCTGCGGCGGAACCGTGCGTCTGGGCGCGTGGTGGGCAGGCATGACACCCGCGCCGGCGAGATCTCACCGGCGTTCCAGCGCGACGCCCTCGACGCAGCGCCAGCGCTCGGTCCGCCCCTCCACGGCCCACAGCTCCAGCCGGTCGGCCCGCCACACCCCGTGCGCGAGCGCAAGCACCCGAGGATCCGCGGCGAGCTCCTGGCGGCGCGCGGCCGGCAGCTCGCCGTACACGAGGCTCACGTGCGGGCGAAAGGGGGCCTCGCTCGCGCCGAGCGCCGCCTCGGCCGCGCGGCGCAGCGCCGCGAGCGGCTCGGACGGCGTCACGTCGAGGAACACGCACTGGTGGCGGGTGCTGCCGGTGGCGGGGCCGCGCGCCTCGAGCGCGACGGGGCGGAGCGCGCTGCCGTCGCCGCGCAGCCCGCCGAGCTTCGCGGCCAGCGCGCCGCCGTCGCCGCGCAGCCCGCCGAGCAGGGTGAGGTGAGGCGCGAACGCCGGGCCCCCGGTCTCCCGGGCGAGCGCCTCGATGAGCTCCTCGAGCCGCGCGGCCGGCGCTCCGCCGGGGATGAGCCACAGGGCGAACGCTGTCTCTTGCGCCATGGCCGACACCCTTTGCGCCGCCGCGCCTCGCGGGCAAGCCGCCGCGCGCCGGAGCTCGCGTGAGCGCCCCCTCCGGCTCACGGCCCGCTCAGGGCGTGCGCAGGGGGGCGGTTCGCGGCCGATGGTTCGGATCGAGCAATGGGACGCTCCTCAGCCGAGCGCCGCGCGCAGGCTCCGGTAGAACGCGTCCGCGGCCCCGCCCTCGGGGATGCCCGCCGACCCGCCATCGTTCAGCTCCACCAGCATCCAGCCGCCCCCTTCCTTCTCGGCGACGTCGGCCGCGTAGAAGCGACTGCGCACGTGGCCGAGAACAGGCGCGAGCACGTCGGCGCTCGGCGGCTCACCCGGATAGTCACCGTCGGCCCAGTACGGTGCCGAGTAGAACGGCCGGCCGTCGAGCACGAAGAAGCGATGCTCGTTCACCAGCGGCAGCCTGCTCTTCGGGTGCAGCCCGATGCGTCGCAGCGCGACGAACTCGCGGAAGACGAGCCCGCCGACGACGTGGTCGTCCTGGAGGCGGAGGAAGTTGCCCACGACGCGCCGCACGTTGGCCTCGTCGTCCGCCGCTGGGATGAAGCACGCGTCGAACCACTCGTGCTTGCGGGACTTCACATAGTCCTTGAGGATCACGGCGCCCGATCCGAACGCCTCTCGCACGTGAACGACGACGGCTTCGAGGTCGAACGTGGAGCCCGGGATCCAGATCGACCGCGCTGTGTGCTCGGCGCCGCCGATCGCCTCGTACCACGCCGGCAGGTGATAGCAGTGCTGGTACGCTGCCGGCTCCGTGATCAACCGCCGGCCACGCGCGGCGACGACCTCGCTCATGCATCGATAAGCGTCGAGGCCCAGGAGCCAGCCGCGGTAGATCACCTCGCCCGAGCCTTCCGGCACCCGGCGGAGCTTCACGTCGCCGCCGAGGAACACCTCGAGGTCGATGAAGCCGACGTCGAAGCCTGCGCTGGCGGCATGCCGGGCTTCCTCCTCGAAGGCGCTGTCCGGCGTGGTCGGGTGCAGCGGGTTGCTCGGGAACAGGACGAGCGGGGCTGGGAGCATCTCGCAGACTCTATCCGATTTCAGATCGCTCGTCCGTGGCCGTCGAGCTCAGCTCTGGGCTGCTCCCTCGACATCCATCCACGTTCCGCACATGGTGCAGAGCTTCGCCGAGGCATCGAGCAGGAAGTCACAGCTCGAGCAGTGCCTCTTTCCATCGGGACGCGGCGGCATGGGCGGGCGGGGCGGCGGCGGATTCCAGTTCCACACCATGGGCTCGGGCGGTAGCCAGGGCGGTGGAGGTCCCTCCCAGCCGTTCAGCGCGATCGGCGCGCCCGCCCTGTCGCCCGGCACGCAACGCAGCGCCGGCCCGCCGAGCTGGTCGCGCCGCGCCCAGAAATCGCCGTTGCTCATCCGGGACCGCAGCTCCGTGCCGCGCACGCTCGAGGGCAAGAGCGGCCGGTGCGCACCCGCCTCATCGCGGTAGCGGACCGGCTGTCCGTCGGGCTTCAGGGCCGAGCCAAAGGAGATGTGGTGATCGACCTCGACCGTCGCCCGGAGATCGGGCGGGTTGCCGTCGTGCGCGTCGAGCGCGGGCGCGAACAGCCACTCCGGGTACCTGGGCTCGTACCACCACAGGAGCGGCTCGGGCTGGAGGTTGCCGTTCCAGCAACAGACCGCCACCGGCCAGCCGGGGTAGTAGGCCTCGAGCGCCTGAAGCATGCGGTCGTTGAGCGCAGGCCGCTTGGGCTCCGGGACCTGCCCGAGGACGGAGAGCACCGCGCGCGGCGACTCGGCGAGCACCACCGCATAGCTGCCCACGTCGAAGACCACGGCCCGGGCGGCGGGCGGCGCGGCGAACGGCGGCGGGCCGTAGCTTGGCGGGATCGGCCGGCGCGTCGCCTGGCGGATGTCCTCGAGGAAGGTGCGGAACGGGCGCGTGTCGACCGCGTTCTGCGGGCCGAGCCGCGTGGCCGGAATCGGCAGGATCATGGCGTTCGGGCCGGAGGTCGACGCCGTGTTCTGGTAGGCGAGGACGTGGACGTAAAGGCCGTTCCACTGTGCATCGCCGGCATAGAGGAGGGTGCTGGAGAGCCTCGCGGGGGAGAAGGTGCAGCACATGGTCGCTGCAGGATACACGAACAGGAGCCTTTGACCCGATTGTCCGCGGATGAGCTGCGGACGCCGCAGGCGCCCGTCGGATCCATCGGCAGGTCGGGCGGCGTCAGCGTGCACCTGGGAGTGCACCCGCGAGTTGTCGCGTGAGATCGGCCGCTGGCACTTCCTTACACCCGCTGGCGTTTTGCCCCGCCCATAACGGCGAGAAGTCGCCGCTGCCCTGGCTTTCGGCCTTGGCGCGCAGGGGGGCGATGGCCGACGTCGCCAAGGGAAAGGCTGGCGCGGCGCCGCTCATCGGCCCAAGCTCCCTCATGAGGCGGTTCACGATGCCCCGAGCGGGTCGCCCGGTGAAGAGGTTGGTGAGCGCCGTGATGCTGGCTGCGCCGCTCGCGAGGGCCGCGCGATGCACCAGGCTCGTGGTGGCCTCCGGGCACAAGAGGTAGGCCGTCCCGATCTGCACGCCGGCCGCACCGAGCGCGATGGCGGCTGCGACACCCCTCGCGTCCGCGATGCCGCCCGCGGCGATGACGGGGATCTTCACGGCGTCCACGATCTGCGGCACCAGCGCGAAGGTGCCGAGCTGGACGCTGAGATCGTCGGACAGGAAGCTGCCGCGATGACCGCCCGCCTCGATGCCCTGGGCGATGACCGCGTCGACGCCGCGCGCCTCCAGCCAGCGCGCCTCGTCGACCGTCGTCGCAGAGGACAGGATCTTCGCGCCCCAGCGGCGCACCCGCGAGAGCAAAGCCTCCGAGGGCAGGCCGAAGTGAAAGCTCACCACAGCAGGTCTGAGCTCGTCGAGCACATCAGCGGCCTCATCGCTGAAGGGCAACCGGCCGGGGCCGGTCGGGATGGCGCTTGCATCGACGCCGAGCTCAGCGAAATACGGCAAGAGCCGGGCACGCCAGATCGCTTCTTGCTCGGCGTTGGGCTCGGGCCGCGTGTGACAGAAGAAGTTCACGTTGAACGGCCTCGTTGTCTGCGCTCGGAGGGCTGCCAGCTCCTTGCGCAGGGCGTCCGGACCAAGCACGGCGCCGGGCAGCGAACCGAGCCCACCAGCGCTGGAGACCGCGACCGCGAGCGCGCTGCCTTGCACGCCGGCCATGGGGGCCTGGATGATTGGAAGATCGATTCCAAGGAGCTCCTGCAGCGCCGTCATGAGAATCTCCAGATCCACTGCCGAGGCAGCGTCCAGCTTTTGTCCTTTTTCCGCCCAACAGAGAGCGTTCGGCCGTGGGACCTGAGCATAAGCGAAGTGCCCATCGGTGGTAGCGCTTGGCGGGCTTGGCTGTTTCGATGCAGGCAAGCTACTATTTGATATCTCTTGGGCAGGGGCGGGCGGTCGAGTTGCAGAGCCGTGGGGCAGCGACGACGGACCATTCCGGGCACAGCCGGCGTGCAACAGCAGTATCACGAGTAGCGGTGCTTGTGTCGTCTTCATGCGCAGGTTGGTTAGTTTGTCTAACTATCAGTCGATTGGTCAGCCGAAGCCGCAGGACGAGGTCTGTCCAGTGGACAGTTCGGTAAGTCGTTCAACATGGTCGTGGAGCAGAGCCGTCCGATCGCGGCTCGCCGCCGGTGTGCGGCGCGGCTACACTGCGCGGCCCGTGGACTCCGTGATGGACCGCATCGAGGCGATGGTCGCCTGGCTCCGGCAGCGCCGGTGGGCGCACCTCGCCGTGGTGAACCTGCGCATCCTGATAGGCTTCGCGTTCCTGCCGGCGGGGCTGAAGAAGATCCTCGGCGAGCCGTTCACGGATCCGGGGAATCGCGGCCCGTTCCACGAGTTCTTGCACGCGTTCCACGCGACCGGGCACTTCTACACGTTCGTGGGCGTGGTCCAGCTGGTGGCCGCGACGCTGCTCATGACGCAGCGGTTCGCGACGGCCGGGGCATTCCTGGCGCTGCCGGTGACGGGCGCGATCCTGGCGTTCTGCTGGAGCACGGCGGTCGTCCCGACGGCGACCGTCGTCACGCTGATGTTCGCGGGCCTGGTCGGGCTGGCGCTGTGGGACGTCGAGCGGTGGCGCGGCGTCCTCGACGCGCCGGACGCCACGCCGCGGGCCGCGCGTGCCTCGTCACCAGCGCCGATCGACCTGCGGCTGTGGAGCCTGTGCGGGGCGGCCATCCTGGTGGCGTACCTCGCGACGTGTCTGCTCAGCGGCGGCATCTACCGGCCGCGGGGGCCCGCGTTCGATGAGCCGGGGTTCTACGTGCTGATGGCGCTGCCGCTGTTCCCGATCGTGACCGCGCTCATCGATCGTCGCCGGCGCGCGGGGCGCTGACGCCCCGGTCAGGGCTTCGATCGCGTCAGGAACTCCGACAGCAGCTGGCCGATCGGCCCCTTGGACTCCTCGGCCTCGTGGGCGCGCCCTCGTGCGGCGGAGCGCCAACTGGGCGATCTGATCGATCGTCTGCTGGAACGTCCTCCCGCTGGCGGTCGCGCACTGCCTCGCGGAGCTTCTTTTTTTGATCTGTGTATTTTGCACAAATGTTCTTGACGCTCCGGAAGGGGCGACTATATGCATAGTACACATATCTGAAACGCAGTCGAACAAAACGTGGCTCCTTACCAAGCGCCCGGGCCCTCCGCTCGTGAAGGATCCGGCTGCCCGGAGGTCTCATGCCTGCTTCAGTACGTTCGCGTTCCGTCGCCCGAGCCTCGCTGTCCGCCCTCACCCTCGCCCTCGCCCTGCCAGCCGCCGCCTCGTTCACCGGCTGCTCCGGGGGCGACGGGCCCACGGAGCCCCAGGCTACCGGGAGTAGCCCCACGTTCCACAAAGACGTCGAGCCCATCCTGCAGAAGAGCTGCATGGGCTGCCACTCGGCGGGCAATATCGCGCCCTTCAGCCTTACCGCGTACGACGACGCCAGGGCTGTCGCGGCGCTCATGGTCCAGACGACCAAGGCAGGCACGATGCCGCCCTTCGCCGTGCGTGACACGGACGAGTGCTCGACCCGTCACGCGTGGAAGGGCGACATCCGCCTCTCCGAGGAGGAGATCAGCACGCTGGAGGCCTGGAGCAAGGCCGGCACCCCCAAGGGTGATCCGAAGGACGCGCCCGCCTCGTTCGTGCCGATGAGCCCCGACCTGCGGGGCATGACCCTCGAGGTTCATCCGAACGAGCCCTACGTCACCTCCGGTGAGCAGGACGAGTTCCGCTGCTTCATCATCGATCCCGGGCTCACCGAGGACCAGTACCTGAATGGTCTACAGATGGTGCCCGGCAACCACAAGGTCGTTCACCATGGGATCATCTCCATCGATCCGGAGGGGAGGTCCGCGAGCCTGGCCGGCCCCGACGGGAGCTTTCCGTGTGGCGCCGGCGAGGTCGCGAATGGCGCGGAGATTGGAGCGCTCCAGATGGTCACAGCCTGGGCTCCCGGCGCCGACCCGGTCGATCTGCCCGAGGGGGTGGGTCAGCTGATCCCGAAGGGGTCGCTCATCATGATGCAGATCCACTACCACCCCGCCGGCACGACGGCCGACCCGGACCTGACGCGCATCCAGCTCAGGCTCACCAAAGAGAAGCCGAAGTACGGCTTCCTGTACCACCTGATCGGCAACTTCGATGATCCGGTCGGCGAGCTTGGCTTCGGGCTGCTACCGGGTCCGGGCGACAAGAACGGCGTCGAGTTCCTGATCCCCGCGGACAGCAAGGACCACGTGGAGACGGAGCAGTTCACGGTCCCGGCCCCGGACTCGCCCGGATCGCAAGAGATGCCGTTCCCGCCGGGCACGCGCATCTATGGGGACTTTCTGCACATGCACTACCTGGGCTTCGACGAGAAGGTGACGGTCACGCGGGCGAACGGCTCACCCGATCAACCCAAGGAGGAGTGCCTGGCGCACGCGCCGAAGTGGGAGTTCGGCTGGCAGCGCTCGTACTCGTACGACGCGCCCATCGAGACGCTCCCGACGCTCGAGCCGGGCGACGTGCTCCAGATCCGGTGCACGTACAATAACTCGACGGAGAACCCGTACGTGGTCAAGGCGCTCAAGGAGGCGAAGTTGATCTCGACGATCGACGTGGCCTACGGCGAGGGGAATACGTTCGACGAGATGTGCGTCGCCGGGCTCTCGCTCGTGTACCCGATGCCCTGACGGGAGCGGAGGCGCGAGGAGTACAAGGGCATCAGGGGAACGTGGCGTCCGCAACGTCGTCCCTCTCGCCCCTTCCTCGCATGGCCGAAGAGCGCCTCGAGGAACCGCGCCGGCGCGCCCGGCGAACTTGACACAGTGTAAACTATGCCCCATGTTGACACCATGTCAAGCAAGGACGGGGAAACCCGCGCCGTGATCCTCGAGGCCGCGCGCCGGCTGGTGACCGAGCCGGGGCGTCGCGGCGTCTCGATGGCGGAGATCGCGTCGGCGGCCGGGGTGTCGCGCCAAGCGGTCTATCTGCACTTCGAGACCAGGACCCAGCTCTTGGTCGCGCTGGTGCGTCACGTCGACGAGGTGCATGGGTTCGCCGACCTGGTCCGAAAGTGCGAGCGCCTCCCCGACGCGCGCGCGGTCCTCTCCGAGTTCATCGGCGCGTGGGCGGGCTACGTCGCCCACATCACCGATGTGGCGCGGGCCATGCGGGTGGCACGGGCCACGGACGAGGACGCGGAGCTCGCGTGGCGCGACCGCATGCGTGGTTTCACGGGCGTCTGCGCGGGCTTCGTGGCGCGGCTTCAGGCCGAAGGCGCGCTTGCCGACGAATGGTCGGCGCCGGATGCGGCGGACTTCTTGGCCACCATCCTGTCGATCGGGAACTGGCAGGAGCTCATCGAGGAGCGGAGCTGGTCCCGGCCGCGCTACGTCCGCGCGATGCGCCGGAGCGTGGAGCAGAGCCTGCTCAGGCCGATGGAGATCAAGACGGCACCGAGGAGGCGCTCGTGAGCGGCGCGCAGCCGGAGCTTTGGGCGCAGGGCTCGGTGGAGATCGGGCGGCCCCTGCGCGAGAACCTGGAGCGCGAGCCGTCGTGAATGGTGCCGACGTTCGAGCGCACCTCGGCGCAGCGGCCTCGCAGTGAGCCGCTCCTCTCTGTCGTGATGCACGATCACTCACGAGGCCGCTCGAGGCAACCGCTACGACGACAAATCTCCCGCGCGCTCGGTCGAGAGCGGCAGCTCGACGCAGAAGGTCGAGCCCCGGCCGACCTCGCTCGACACGCGAATTCGGCCGCCGTGCGCCTCGACGATGGTGCGGGTGATGTAGAGGCCGAGCCCGAGCCCCCCGTAATGCTTCGACGAGACGCCGCGGCGAAATCGTTCGAAGAGCTGGGCCTGCACTTCGGCCGGGATCCCGATCCCACGGTCCGTCACCAAGAGCCGCGCGACCCGATCTTCCTGGGTGATGGCGATTTCGATCGGCTGGCGTTCCCCGAACTTGATCGCGTTGGTGAGGAGGTTGGTCACGACCTGCTCCAGGCGGTGCGGGTCCCACCGGCCGATGACCGGCTGCTCCGCGCGCACGGCGACCGCGCTGCCTGACTGCGCGATCTGATCGCCGAGGTGGGCGACGACCTCGTCGACGAGCGCGCGCAGCTCGACGGGCGCTGTGTCCAGCTCGATCCTCCCCGCCTGGATCCGGGAGACGTCGAGGAGCATATCGACGAGGTCGGTGAGGCGCTTGGCCTGGCGGACAGAGAGGGCGACCGCGGATCGCACGCGCTCGACGTCCATGCCCTGCGCGAGCCTTCGCCCCAGCGATTGAATGGCGAGCTGCAGGCTGGTGAGCGGGGTGCGGAGCTCGTGCGAGGCGATAGAAAGGAAGTCGTCCCGCAGGTGCACGGCCTCCTCCGCTGCCGTGCGCGCCCGCCGCTCGTCCAGGAGGAGCCGATCGCGCTGCTGCTCGGCGCGCACGCGCGCGGTGATGTCCCGGAAGCTCCAGACCCGCCCGACCACGCGCCCGCCGAGGCGCTGGGGCTGCGAATAACGCTCGAAGACGCGCCCGTCCGCGAACGGGATGGCATCGAAGCCGGACTCCTCGGGCGAGGCATAGAGAGCGCGGATCCTTTGCAGGAACGCCTCGGGATCGAGGACCTGGTCGCAGACGAACGTACGGAACGTGTCGTCCGACCCGGTGGAGAGGATCTCGTCCGGGATGCGCCACATCGCCGCGAACCTGTGATTCTGACGCACGACGCGCTGCTCGAGGTCGACGACGAGGATGCCGTCCGTCGTCGATTCGAGCGTGGCCTCGAGGAGCGAGTAGGAATGGCGGAGCACCTCCTCGGCGCGCCGCCGCTCCGCGTTCTCCTGCTGCAGATCCGCATAGAGGCGCGCATTCTCGATGGAGTTGGCCGCCTGGGCCGAAAGGAGCCGGATCACCTCGACGCGATCGGGGGTGAAGGCAGAGCGGGTGAGGTCGTTCTCGAGATAGATCACGCCGGCGAAGCGGCCCTTGTAGACGATGGGCGCGGCGAGCGAGGAGCGCGGCGCACCGCCGGCGAAGCAGGGATCGCGCCCGAACGGCCCGTCGATCGCGAGGTCGTCGAGCAGGACGGTCTCGCGCGTCCGCGCCACGTACGTGACGACGCTGTCCGGCAGGTCCTTGCGGCCCTCGAGGGGCGCCGCGCCGAGCACGTGGACCGACGCATCCCGGATGTGGTGCTCGGCCTCGACGACGAGCCGTCCGTCACGCAGGAGCAGGAGGACGCCGCGCCGCGCGCCGGCGTTTTCGACCATGATGCGCATGAGCGCGTCGAGCAGGCGGTCGAGGACGATCTCGCCCGAGATGGCCTGGGAGGCCTTGAGCACCGAGCCGACGTCGAGCGCGGCGCCGGCCTGCGGGCTCCTCTCGCCGCGGAGGCTCTCGCCGGGGACGAGGTCGGGGTACGCGCGCTCGAGGCGCCGCATCGCCTCCGTCGCGCCCCAGCGGCCGTACGCCCTGTGCGCCTTGGTGAGGTAGGCGCCGGCGATGGTGGTCTTGCCGAGCGCGCGGAAGCAGAGGCCTGCGAGCTCGTTGCCGAGCGCCTCGTCGTGGAGATAGCCGCCGCGCTGCGCGAGCGCGATCGCCTCGTCGTAGCGGTCCCCGGCGGCGCGCGCGTCGCCGCGGGCGCGCTCGAGCTCGGCGAGGAGGAGGGCGCGGCGGTGCGCCACGTTCTCCGGGCAGAGGTCCGCCCAGCGCGAGAGTTTTTCGGCGGAGACCTCGGCGCGGGCGAGAAAGAGCGCGCGCTCCTCTGGGGAGACGACGTCCGCCGCCTGCGTGAACGCGATGCCTGCGTAGCAATGGAACGCGGGGTTGCCATGCCAGGCCGCCACGGCCGGGATTTCGATGTTCGGCAAGAGCGCGGCGCGCGCCGCTTCCTCGAACGCCCCCTGGAACACGCAGAGGACGACGATGTAGAAGTGGGCGAAGAAGAACGAGGCCTGGTTGTCGATGCGGCGGGACTCCTCGATCACCTCGTCGATATCGACCCACGCCCCCTTGAGCGTGGCGGGGCGCTCGGCCTCGACCGAGAGCTGGTGCGCGATCTGTCCGACCGCGCCGACCGCCCAGGTGATTGCGTTGAACTCGTCGAGCTTGCGCATCGGCTGGTAGCTCTGCGCCTCGGCGAGGAGGTCGGAGAGCGGGAGGCCGCGCAGGAGGCTGTTCGTGATGCCATTGACCGTGTTGTAGAACGACCAGATGTACTGGCCCGTCTCGAGCCCGGCGTGCATCCCGGCGACCAGCGACGCCTTGCAGGCGGCGTAGCCCTCTCGCCAATGCTGCACGAAGGCGCCCCACATATTGCAGAGCATCGCCTCGGACTTCTTGTCCGTGTAGCGGTCCGCGAGGTCGATGGCGGCGCGGCCGAAGCGGTAGCCGAGCGCGATGTCGCCGCGGGCGCAGAGGAGCATCCCGAAGTTCATGCAGCCGAAGATCGAGTTCTTCGAGAGCCCGTGGCGCAGCGTGTTCTCGAGGATCTTCGCGACCGTGATGCCGAGGTTGTTCGTGGCCAGGAAGTAGCAGGGGAGAAAGAGCTCCTGGAGCACGTCCTGCATGGCGAGGATCTCCGGGTTCGCGAGCGGCGGCAGGCCTGGCAGCGCCTCGAGCGTCCTTTCCTGGACGAGATCCATCGTCGCCCGCACCTGGGCGTCGAGCATGACGTCGTCCGGGAAGGGAGGCAGGTCGATCCCGAACGGGCGCAGGGCCTCGAGCCCCTCCGCGAGCGCGGCTGGCAGGTCGTTCTTGAGCACCTGCACGTTCATCTTGAGCCGGAGCACCTCGGTGCGATCGCGCCGGCTCGCGGCCCGCTCCAGGCCATCGGAGAGGATCGCGAGGGCGTCGTCATGCCGGCCGCAGAGCGAGAGCATCAGGGCGGTTCTCTTCGCGTACTCGAGGCGGAGCGGGTACTGTGACGCCCAGGCGTCCTCCGGAAGGCGCAGGAGGCCGAGCTGCAGGTAGTGCAGCGCGGCGCCGAAGGCGGCCGAGTCCTCGGCGCGGCATGCGGCCTCGAGGCTCATGCGGGCGAGGTGCAAGCGCTCCACGGGGTCCGACACGAGGTCGCCTGCGCTGTTCAGGTGGCCGACGACGTCGAAGAGGCTCTGGCTCTCCGAGAGATCCAGCTTGTCCGCGAGCAGCCGGCCGATCCGGAGGTGGAAGGCCGGTCGGTCGGCCTCCGGGATCATGGCGTAGGCGCCCTCCTGCACCTTGTCATGGGCGAAGCGGTAGCCGCCGCGCCCGGCGATCACGAGCCCCTCGCTCATGGCGGGATCGAGGCGGGCGTACGCGTCTTCCGGCGAGCACTCGTTCACCACGGCGAGCACGTCGAGGTCGAACCGGTTGCCGATCGCCGCGGCCAGGTTGAGCGACTTCACCGTTGCCGGCGGCAGGCGCGCGATGGTGCGCACCATGAGGTCTGCCACGTTGTCCGTGTACCCGAGCGCGTCAATCGAGGCGAGGTCCCAGCGCCAGCCTGATCCGGCTGCGTACGCCAGGGCGCCGTGGTCGTGCAGCGACCGGACGAACTCCTTGACGAAGAACGGGTTGCCGCCGGTCTTCTTCTGCACCGCATCGGCGAGCGGCCCGCAGTCGCTGCGCTTGAGGCTATCCGAGAGCATCTCGATCAGGTGAGGGCGCGCGAGCGGGGCGAGGGCGATGTCGCGCACGACGAGCCCGGCTTGCTCGAGCTCCTCGATCGCCAGGACGAACGGGTGCTCGGGCGATACCTCGTTGTCACGGTAAGCGCCGCAGAAAAAGAGCGCATCGAGCGAGTCGTCGGCGAGGAGCGCGCGGAGCAGCCCGAGGCTCGCGGGGTCGATCCACTGAAGATCGTCGAGGAACAGGACGAGCGGGTGCGTGCGCCGCGCGAACACCGAGACGAACAGCAAGAAGCACCGGTTCAGGCGGTTTTGCGCCTCGATCGGGCCGAGCGCCGGAACGGGCGGCTGCGGGCCGATCAGGTGGGAGAGCGACGGGATGACGTCGCAGACGACCTGCGCGGTTGGCCCGAGCGCCTCGAGGAGCGCGCTCCGAACGCGGAGGATGCGCGCATCGCTCTCGGTGAGGATCTGCCGCACGAGGCCGTCGAACGCCTGGATCACCAGGCTGTAGGGCGCGTCGCGGTTGTATTGGTCGTATTTGCCGCTCGTGAAATAGCCCTTCTGCCGCGCGAGTGGCTTCAAGATCTCGTGCACGAGCGAGGACTTCCCGATCCCCGAGTAGCCGGAGACGAGGACGATCTCACGGCTCCCCTCGAGCGCGCGCACGAACGCGGCGGTGAGCGCCTCGATGTCCTGCTCGCGGCCGTAGAGCTTCTGGTGGATCCGGAAGAGGTCCTGACGATCGCGCTGGCCCGCGACGAATGGCTCGATCGTCCCCGTGCCGCGCAGGGCCTCGCGGCAGCGCTCGAGGTCGGCGAGCAGGCCCTCGGCGCTCTGGTAACGCTCCTCGGTGTTCTTCGCGAGCAGCTTGAGCACGACGTCGGAAACGGCCTCGGGGATGGTCGGGTCGACGCGGGACGGCGGCGCGGGCGCGAGGGCGAGGTGCGCGTGAATCAGCTCCATCGGGTCCAGGGCCTCGAAGGGGCGCTGACCCGTGAGCATCTGGTACAGGATGACGCCGAGCGCGTAGAGGTCGGTCCGGTAGTCGACGCCGCGGTTCATGCGGCCTGTCTGCTCGGGGGAGACGTAGGGCAGCACGTCGGCGATGACCGCCGGCGCGTAGAGCCGTTCGTGCGCGTGGGTGACCTCGGCGTCGACGCCGAAGCCATTGATCTTGACCGCGCCGCGCGCGCCGACGAGCACGTTCTTCGGGCGCAGATCGCGGTGGACGAGCCCGGCCGCGTGCATCGCGGCGAGACCTTCGGCGAGCGCGGCCGCGAGATCGAGCGCCTCGCCGACCGGCATCCTGCGTGACGGGCGCGCGGCGAGGATCCGCGCGAGATCGCGGCCCGGGAAGTCCTCGAGGACGACGATCAAGGAGCCGGCGAGCGCCTCGACGCCGCGCAGCGCGACGAGGCGGGGCGAGGCGATGCGCGCGATGCGCTCGTACTGGTGCTTGAAGCGCGCGATCTCGGCGCCGGTCGATCTTTCCGCGCGCAGGACTTTCAGCAAGACCGGAACGCCGTCGCCCTCGCGGCATGCGCGGTACAGGGTAAAGTCGGCGGTTTCCTCGATCTTCTCGCGGAGCGCGTAGCCTCTCTCGACGATCATCGAAAACCTTGCTCGCTCGCTCGTCAATGCGACGCACTACAACCAGCCACTTGTATATTCCAAAGGGTGTGACCTGGCACCGGCGGAGTTTGGCCCACGCCCAGCTCGTGCGACTCTTGGGTGTGCAGGCGCGTGAGGTCGTCAGGAAACTCCGAACGCCGCCCTGGAGTCCGGACGCTCGGCGCACCCCTTGGCGTCGCCGCTGGCTCCAGCCGAGCAGCCGAATGGCGCATGGTACGCCGATTTCAAGGGGGATCGCCGATGACGTCTGGGAGCTGCGCTACGGCCCGGTTCTGCTCGCGCAGGTCACCCTCAAGAACAAGGAGCTGCAGCTGGTCAGGGCGCGGTGACCTGCGCGAACTCACGCCGACGATCTCGACGTAGGGCGCCATCAGGATAGACGGAGGCGCCGTGCTCGGCGCCAGCTCACCTCGGTCATCTCACCTTCCCGGGCGCGGCTCCAGCTGGAGCCACACGCCGCCGGACGTGCGCAGCGTGGTCGCGACGTGCAGCCGCGTCGTCCGCCCCGGCACCGCGCTGACCCGGTAGCGCTGGAGGAGCCGGGCGAGGATGAGCTGCCCTTCCATGAGCGCGAACTCCTTGCCGATTCCGATCGAGCGGCAGTGTCCGAGCCGCTCGGCGGACGGGGCGCCCGCTGCGCTGATCGGACGAGAGTACATGAGCCCGGACCCCGGCGACGAGGACTTTGGAAAGGCTCCTTCGCGGCGCGCCCTCGCCGCCCACAGCGTGGACGCGCGAGGCTCACGCGACGGCGTGGGCGGCCGAGGGCCGATGTCCTCGGACGGCGGATTCCTACGCTGTCACGCCATTGCGTGCCGCGAGGTGCCGCTCGATGTGGCCTATCGCCGACGCCGCGCCGTCCTCGCTGCGGATCTTGCGTCCGAGCTCCTCGGCGCGCTGCTTCATGCCGGCGTCGGTCGCGGCGGTCCGGATCGCGGCCGCGAGCGCGTCGGCGGTGAGGCGTGGCCGCGGGATGGCGCGCGGGCCGACGCGGAGCTCCTCGACGCGGCGCCCCCAGAAGAGCTGGTCCGCGAGGTGCGGGACGACCACCGCGGGCCGCCCGGCGCGCAGGCACGCGGCCACGGTGCCCGCGCCGCCGTGGATCACCGCCGCGGCGACGCGCGGATAGAGCCAGTCGTGCGGCGCGGCGTCGATCCGGAGGATCGTGTCGGGCAGCGCGATGTCGCCGAGCCCGGCCCAGCCGGAGAGCAGGATGGCGCGCTGGCCGCTCCGCGCGACCGCGTCGACGAGGAGCCTCGTCGTGGCGCCGGGATCGTGGGACGTCATGCTGCCGAAGCCGAGGGCGATGGGCGGCTCGCCCGCCGCGAGGAACCGCTCGAGGGCCTCGGGCGGCCTGTACGCTTCGCCCTCATCGAGGAACCAGTAGCCCGTCGTGTGGTAGCTGGGCGGCCAGTCCGGCGGGTGCGGGACGACGTGGGCGCTGTAGCCGTGGACGACAAGCATGCGGCGCAGCGCGGCCATGTACGTTCGCCGATCCTGCGGCGGCAGGCCGAGCCTCTGCCGCACGCGGGCCGTCACGCCGCCGTACCAGCGCCACACCGTCGGCTCGATCAGGAGCTTGCCGAACAGGAGGTTGAGCACGCTGTCGCGGCGCGGGAGGGGGGCGGCGAGCGCGGTCGGCCCGTGGCGCGTCGCCAGGATGGAGGGCTGGAGCGGCATGCTGACCTGCACCGCGCCGGAGGCCTCGGCGATGGAGGCCGCGTACGTGTCCGAGGTGAAGCTGCTCAGGATGAGCTCGGCGCCCTCGCAGGCGCGCAGGGCGTCGTCGGCCATCTCCGCGCCGAAGCGGTCGATGAGCCGCTGCAGGATGCGCGACTGGGCCATGGGGTTCGTGCCGCGCGACACCCACTCTTTGCCGAGGTCGCTCTCCATGATGTCGACCGAGTCGACGCTCGCCGGGATGGCGGCGAGCCCGTGCGCCTCGATCCATGGCTGGAAGCTCTTGCCGGCGAGGACACTGACGGCGTGGCCGCGGGCCGCGAGCGCCTTGCCGAGCGCGATCGCGGGCTGGACATCGCCGCGGCTGCCGAGGGCGAGGACGGTGGTCTTCACGGGGCCGCCTCGCCTCAGAGCGCCTTCCAGGACGCGTCGCCCGACGGCAGCCGCGGCGGCTCGACCGACAGGATGTAGTCGACCCGGCGGTTGCGCGGCTCGTCCACCTGGTCCGCGGTCTTCACGAGCGGCGCCGACTCGCCGAGCCCCTCGAAGGCGATGGGGAGCTTCACGCCGCGGCCCTTGAACCAGGCGGCGATCGCGCGGGCGCGCTTCCGCGACAGGGCGAGGTTGTGCTCCGCGCTGCCGACCGTGTCCGTGTGGCCGACGATGAACAGCGCGATCTTGCCGAGCTCGCTGGTCTTCGCCACGACCTCCGAGATCTTCTGGAGGCTCGCCTCCAGCTTGGGCACCTCGGGGGCGCGGATGACGTCGGAGTTGGTCTCGAACTGCACCTCTTCGTGGGGGATGCTCACGTTCCAGGGGATGATCGCGATGCCCGCCCAGTACCCCTCGGTGTCGTAGCCGTACACCTCGATGCGCGCGACCGGCTCGTCGCTCGAGGGCGACCAGCTCACGGCGAGCGGCGAGCCGGCGGCGGCCCCGCCGAACGGCTTCTCCTCTTCGGCCAGGACCGCGCCCGATTGCCCGAGGACCTTGATGCGCACCTTGCTGGCGGCGCGCGACAGCTTCACCTCGATCTGGCGGCCCTTGACGTCCACCTTGGACCTGTCGATCGTCACCTCGAGCGCGGGCGGCCTCGCCTGGGCGCTTCGTGGTGGTGAGGGCGCGGGCGAGGGGCCGTCGGCGCGCGCGGCGGCGGGGGCGAGCAGGGAGGCGGCGAGGAGCACGGCCGGGGCATGGCGCATGGGGATCCCCATCTCTGAAGGGTGAGGGAAACGCGGGAAGACGTCCCCGAGCATACCAAAAGGCGCGCGTGGTGGAGCGGCGGGGTGACGTGCTGTGTGTTCGCGGCGCGCGCCGCCCTGCGCGCCGGCCTGCACCGGTGTAGGGTGTACCGTCGAGCGTCGAGCGCGCTCCGGCAAAGGCGCCGGAGATCCTGCTGAACGGCGTTCCACGTCACATGGCAGTCACCATTTTCGACCTCTTCAAGATCGGTATCGGGCCCAGCAGCTCGCACACGGTCGGGCCGATGCGCGCGGCGCGCATGTTCGCGGTGGATCTCGACGAGGCGGGCCTGCTCGCCCGCACCACGGCGGTGTCGGTGGAGCTGTTCGGGTCGCTCGGCGCCACCGGCCGCGGCCATGGCAGCGACAAGGCCGTGATCCTCGGGCTCATGGGCGAGACGCCGGACGGCGTGGACGTCGAGCGGGCGGGCGCGATCGTCGAGGGCGTGCGGCAGAGCGGCCGGCTGTCGCTGCTCTCCCGCCACGAGATCGGCTTCCAGGTGAAAGGACACCTGGCCTTCCTGCACCGGAGCCTGCCGTTTCATCCGAACGGCATGCGCTTCACGGCGCTGGACGAGGGGGGCGCGCCGCTCCGCGCGCGCGTGTATTACTCGGTGGGCGGCGGCTTCGTGGTGAACGAGGCGGCGGCGAAGGGGGAAAACCCGATCGAAGCGGACACGACGCCGCTGCCGTATCCGTTTCACAGCGCCGCGGATCTGCTCGCGGCGTGCGCGGCGAGCGGCCTGTCGGTAAGCCAGGTCATGCTGGAGAACGAGAAGATCTTCCGCCCGGAGGCGGAGACCCGGGCGGGTCTCCTGCGGATCTGGGGGGTGATGCAGGAGTGCGTGCGGCGCGGCTTCCGGGCGGAGGGCGTGTTGCCCGGCGGCCTCAAGGTGGTGCGCCGCGCGCCGGCGCTGTACCGCAAGCTCATCGAGAGCCCCGAGGCGGGGCTCCGGGATCCGCTGACGGCGATAGACTGGGTGAGCCTCTACGCGCTCGCGGTGAGCGAGGAGAACGCCGCCGGGGGCCGCGTGGTCACGGCGCCGACGAACGGCGCCGCGGGGATCATCCCGGCGGTGCTGCACTATTACCGGCGCTTCGTGCCGACGTCGACGGACGAGGGGGTCATCCGTTTCTTGCTCACGGCGGGCGCGATAGGCATTCTCTACAAGGAGAACGCGTCGATCAGCGGCGCGGAGGTGGGGTGTCAGGGGGAGGTGGGCTCCGCGTGCTCGATGGCCGCGGGCGCGCTGGCCGAGGTGCTGGGCGGCACGCCGGAGCAGGCGGAGAACGCGGCCGAGATCGCGATGGAGCACAACCTCGGATTGACGTGTGATCCCGTGGGCGGGCTCGTCCAGGTGCCGTGCATCGAGCGCAACGCGATGGCCGCGATCAAGGCGATCAGCGCGGCGCGCATGGCGCTGCACGGGGATGGGGCGCACTTCGTGAGCCTCGACAAGGTGATCAAGACGATGCGCGACACCGGGGCAGACATGGAGTCGAAGTACAAGGAGACGGCGCGCGGGGGGCTCGCCGTCAACGTGCTCGAGGTGCCGGTGGAGGTGGGGGTCAATTTGCCGGAGTGCTAGCGCTCCTCCTGGGCAGCGCCGTGCCTGCGGCATACCCATCGACGAACTCTTGCAGCTTTCGCATCTGGTACGTCCGCACGAGCGCCCTGAGCTGCTCGAGCCACGGGCCGAGCCGCGGGTCGGTTTCCTCCATCCGCACCGCTTCCGCCACCACGTTCCGGACGCGCCCCGACGCCACCAGCCGCGATAGAAGGGCAAGCTCCTCGGCCGGAGGCGGCACCAGCGGACCCTTCTCCCTCGCCGCCGTGACAGGGGCCTTCTCCTCGGCGTGAATCCATTCCACGCCGAGGAAGCGGTGGATCTTGTCGAAGAGCTCGCCCGCTTGCACGGGCTTGTGCAAGGAGTCGTTCCAGCCGGCGCGGACGCCCTCCTGCTGTTCGGCTCCGGACACGTTCGCGGACGAGATCAGGATGACGACCTCGCCGAGCTCGTGCATCTGCCGCAGGCGGCGCGTGGCCTCATGGCCGTCGATGCCCGGCATGACCAGGTCCATCAAGACGAGCGCCGGCCTCCGCTCCATGGCCAGCCGGAGCGCCGCCTCACCGTCCTCGGCCTCCACGACCTCGAAGCCGATCGGGACCAGCAGATCGCTCATCAGGGCACGGTTATGCGGGTTGTCGTCCACGACGAGGATCGTGCGGCGCTCTCCGCGATACCCGGTGATCGTATGCCATCCGAGGACTCTGTCGGCGAGCGCGGAGTCAGGCCCCTCCGCGAGCGTGAGCGTCACCGTGAAGGCGCTGCCTCGGCCGAGCTCGCTCTCGACCTCGATCGTGCCGCCCATCTGGTCGACAATCTTCTTCGTGATGGCGAGGCCGAGCCCTGTGCCGGCGCTCTTCGCCTTGTGATCTCCGACCTGTTCGAAGGGATCGAAGATGCGCGAGACGTGCTCCGCGGCGATCCCGGGGCCCGTATCCTCGACCCGGAACCGCAACGTGCTCCCTTCACCGGGGCCGCGCTTCAGCTCGTCGACGACGAGGGTGATGCTTCCTCGCTCGGTGAACTTGATGGCGTTGCTCAGGAGGTTCAACAGCACCTGCGTCAGGCGCTTCTCGTCGCCGTAGAACGCGGACGTCGTTCCGCCGCGTATCTCATGGGTGAAGGCGATGCCCTTCTGGTCCGCGCGCACGCGGCACAGATCCACCACCGTGCGCACCAGCGCCTGGAAATCGAACTTCGTCGCGACGAGATCCATCTTGCCGGCCTCTATCTTCGCGAGGTCCAGCACGTCTTCCAGCAATGAGAGGAGATGCTCGCCCGATTTCTTGATGACTTGCACGCCATCACGGCTCTTCGGGGAGAGCTCGGGCGCGCGAGCGAGGACCTGGGCATAACCGAGGATGCCGTTGAGCGGCGTGCGCAGCTCGTGGCTCATGCTCGAGAGGAAATCGCTCTTCGCCCGGTTCGCCCGATCGGCCGCCTCCTTGGCGATCTGGAGCTCGGCCGTGCGCTCCTTGATCTTGGCCTCCAGGTCCCGGTACAGGACGGCGTTCTCGACGGCGATGGCCGCCTGCGAGGCCAGCACCGACAGGAACTCCACGCGCGCCGGAGGGAACGCCGACGGCACGTCGCGGTGCTCGAGGTACAGCACGCCCACGAGATGGCCCCTGTGTGTCAAGGGCAGGGCCAGCAGCGAGAGCACCACGCGCGACGCGAGGTATGGGTCGACGGCGAAGCGCGCCTCGCTCGTCGCGTCGCCTGTCACCACCGGCTCGCCCGTGCGGGCCGCATACTGCACCATGGTCGCCGGCACGTCGTGACTTTGCCCGAGCGGCTCCGACAGCCCCGTCTCGATGCGTGCCCCCTCCACCGACAGCCGCGCCACGACGGAGAGCGCCTCCCCTTCGCGGAGGACGAGGGCGCCGCGCTGCGCGCCCGCGTTCGCCAGCAAAAGCTCCATCAGCCGGCCCACGACGCGCTCCGGGTCGCGCTCGCTCGAGAGCGCCTGCGCCGCGCGCACCGCGGTGTTCACGTCGAGGCTCGCGCCCGTGGAGGCGCCCGTGGTCGCCGTGGTCGCCGCCGCCACCATCGCGCGCTCGACAGGCGCCCCGTGCATGGCCGCCCTGAGCAGAGCAGGGTATTTCGCGTTCAGATGGGCGACCACGTTGACCGCGCCCCAGCGCGCATGGGCGTCGCGCGCCTCGCGCAGGTACATGGCGCCGATGTGCCTCTTGCCCGTTTGCAGCCGGAGCTCGGCGGCGAGCTGGATCGAGAGAGCCTCGATGTGCAGGAAGCGGTGCTCGCGCGCGAGCTCGATGGCCTCGTCGTACCTGGCGATGGCCTCCTCGGTCTCGCCGCGGACGCGGGCGTATTCGGCCTCGACGAGGCGCAGCTTGTGGAGGAAGTTCGGCGCACAACCTTCCGCGAAGTACCGCAGCCGCTCGAGGCCGTGGTCGATGTGCTCCCGCAGCCTCGCCTGCTCCTCGGCGCCCGCGGCGTCATGCCAGCACTTCGCCGCCGAGAGGGCGAGGAAGAACGGGATATCCGTGACCGGCGGCATGCCGAGGATGTCGGCTCGAGACTGGTCTGCCTCCCGCGCCCGCGATAACGCTCGCTCCCACCTGCCGGTGACGCAGAACAGATAGACTTCCAGAGTGCGAGCGAGCCCTCCCGTGAACCCGTCCCCGTCGGCCAGGAGGGAGCGCGAGCCTCGCGAGAGCGGCTCGTCGTCCAGGAGCTTCGGGGCGCCGTCAGGGGTCATCAGCACGTCACAATAGGACGCGATCGCCTCGAAGTGGTGCCTCCCCACGGCGTCGCCCGCGCGCTGCACGAGATCCCAGCGAGCCTTGACCTGCGCGTCGACCTGGCCGAGCGGCAGGCCACGCCAGACGCGGTGATAGAACAGCTCGGCGAGGAGGCCCCAGCTCGTGCCCTGGAACGAACCGAGCTTCAGGCCGGCCGCCATGCCTCGCTCATAGAGGGCGGCCGTCTCGTCGACAGGTCTGGAATAGACCATGTAGATGCCATGAAGCACCAGGCACTCGGGGAGCATCGGGGACCCCACCCGCTCCGCGGCGCGCACCCCGGGCTCGACCCACCGCAAGACCCGGCGATACATGCCCGTGGCCACCGACCACACGTTGGCGAAGCTGCAGAGCATGAGCGTGGCCGCTGGCGTGAGGGCCCCCCGTCGCACCGCCTCGGAGACCAGGCGAACGATGATGAGCGTGTAGAGCATCGGCCGGCCGCCGTAGATGGAGCAGAGCTGCGTCTGCGTCATCAGGGCGTCGATGAGCCGGTGCTCCGGGGACTGCTCGGGCGGCATTCGATCGAACGCGCCGAGGTCCTGCTCCAACCATCGATCCAGCGCGGCGGACTCGTCGAGGAGCGCCGGCTGACACGCCTCGTCCGTCTCGGGGAAGGCGAAGCCCCGCTCCGCGAGCGCCGCGATACCGAGCCCGATCCCCCGCGCGTACTGGCCCGTCGCCAGGCAGCAGCGGACGCGGATCTCCTGCGCCGACAGCCAGGGCACCGCCCCGAGAGGCCTCGCGAGCAAGTCGAGCGCGCGTGCTTCGACGTCCTCGAAATCTCGCAGCAGATAGGCCGCCTCCAGCCGCTCCAGCGCTATCTCCACCGACAGCGACAGCTCGTCGCTGATGGCTCGCTCGCCGAGGAGCGCCTGCGCGTTCTCCAGGAGGCTGGCCATCAGGCGGTGGGAGCTCGCGGCCTTCGCGACGCGAGCGGCCTCCAGGTTCATCCGCGCGACGTCATTGAGCTCCTCCACGGACGTGAGCCGCGCCGAACCCTGGTTCATGTGCCGCGCGAGCTCCAGGAGCTGCTGAGCCGTGCCCCCCTCCGCGCGGTACCGCGCCCAGAGCCGACGGCCGATCTCGAGGTGCGCGAGGACGCGCTGCTCCGGCGAGATCCGCTCGTAGCTCGCCTGCTGCACGCGGTCGTGCAAGAACCGGTACGAGGCGTCCAGCGCGCCGTCGCCCACCCCTCCGAGCGCCTGCGCGGGGCGATAAGCCCCGTCGACCGGCACGACCAGCTCCTCCTGCAGCGCCGGCCATAACGCTCCCGTCACCCGGGCGGGCTCCCAGCCGCTCAATCGCTCCAGATCGTGGAGATGGAACGTGTGCCCCGCGCACGCCGCGAGCCCCATGAGCTGCTGTGTCGCGTCCGGCATTTCTCGTACTTTGTCCGTCAGCAACGACACCACGTTGTCGGTGATCTGCGCTCGCTCCAGGTCCGCTTGGTTCCACTGCCATTCCCCGCTCTCCGCGTCCCTCACAAGGAGCTTCTGCCGGTGCAGGGAGAACAGCAGCTGCTCCAGGAAGAACGGGTTTCCACGCGTCTTTTGCCACTGCACACGCGCGAGCGGCTCCACGCGCTTCGGCTCGCTCTCGAGCGTGCGCGAAAGCCACTTTTGCACCTGCTCTTCCGACAGGGGGCCCACCGTCAGCCTCGATACCCTGGCCTCGCTCGCCTCCACCGCCTCCACGAGCTTCCACAGCGGATGCTCGGGCGGCGTCTCGTTGTCACGGTAGGCTGCGATCACCAGCAGCGACCTCCGCTCCACGTCCGTCAGCAGCGTCTGCAGGATGATCAGCGTGGCGCTGTCTGCCCACTGCATGTCGTCCAGGAACATGACGAGCGGCGGGTTCGGCGTCGTGACGGTTCGAACGAAGTTCAACCACGTCAGCTTCTGCCGGTTGAGCACCTGCTCGCCCTCCGCCGGCGGCACCGGCGGCAGCTTGCCCATGACGAGGTCGAGCTCCGGCACCACGTCTGCGATCAGCCGCGCGTTGTCCCCGACCTCGTTCCGGATCCGATCCCGCCAGGTCTCCAGGACCGCCTTCGGGCTCGAGATCCATTGACGCATCAGCCCCCCGAACGCCTGCGCTATCGCGGCGTACGGCGTCGACCGCGCGAGCTGGTCGTGCTTGCCCGCGATCAAGAGGCCGCGCCCCGCCTTCGCGATGTCGTGGTAGACCGTGCGCACCAGGGCCGTCTTGCCGATGCCCGACGGTCCGCCGACGAGCAAGAGCTCCGCCGCGCCCCGCTCGGCGCGGGCAAACGATTCGCCTACCCGCTCGACGTCCTGCTCCCGCCCCACGAGCACCTGCGGCAACCGCAGCTTCCGTGAGAAGTCCTTCTTTCCAAGCGAGAAGGGCGCCGCCGTACCGCGCTGGTGGAGCGCGCGGAGCGCCTCCTCCAGATCCTCGGCCGCGCCTCTGGCTGTCTGGTACCGCCGCTCGGGATCCTTCGCCAGGAGCTTCGCTATGATCGCCGACACGCCGCTCGGCACCTCCGGTGCGATCGTGTCGAGCGGAGGCGGGCTCTTGGCCAGATGCGCGTGCACCAGCGAGAGCGGATCGCGGTCCGTGAAGGGCCGCCGCCCCGAGAGCACCTCGAAGAGCGTCACGCCCAGCGAATAGAGATCCGTGCGCGTATCGAGCGCGCGCGCCGTGCGCCCCGTCTGCTCCGGCGAGATATACGCCAGGGTCCCTTCCAGCGCTTCGGGGATGCTCGCCTCGGTCGCTTCCTGGGACAGCAGCGAGGCGATGCCGAAGTCGAGCAGGGTGACCTGCTCGTACGTGTCATCCACGAGCAGGTTCTGCGGTTTGACGTCCTTGTGCATCACGCCGGCGGCATGCACGCCCTCGAGCACCTGAGCAAGGCGTTGCCCGAACCGCAGCCCGGCCGCCACCGGCAGGCGACCGTGCCTGGCGAGCACCTGATCGAGCGAGCCCGCTCCAGGGTTCTCGAGGACCAGCGCCGCCGTGCCGTTCCGCTGCTCGAACGCATGCACGCGCGCCACGCCTGGCACAGCCGCGAGCTGCTGGAGCACTTGATGCTCGTGGACCAGTCGCCCCATGACGCGCGGGTTGGGTACCTCGGCGAGCGGAAACTTGATCGCCACCTGCGCGCCCGAGGGGAGATGCACCGCGCGACAGACGCGCGTCTCGCTTCCCTCGTAAGCGATATCCCCCAGCGCATACTCCGTCAGTTCCATGCCTGAGCCCCTCCCATGCATCTGCACCGCGGCACGATAGCCGAGTGCGCGCTAAACTAGCCTGGGCACGGCAACACAAGTCAATGCAATTGTGAAAGACGCTTCGCGACTGCCACACTTGCGCACCCCACGCACGTGCGCGGGCGCACGCTGACTACAGCGTTTCCAGGTCGTGACCAGCGTTGCGCGAGGCCGTATACGTTGGCACACGTACAGTTCCATCTGTCCTGGCATTGTCGACGTGAAGCAAGTTACAGACACGTCGTGTCAGCACCTGCAGGGCTCGTCGGAGCCGCGCTCCTCCGAGCGACGCTGCATGCTTGGCCCTTTACAGTCGTCACGCTCCTTGATAGCGTCCACGCTGCGTTTTTCAGGCACTGGGGGGAAGATTTTGACGCAATTCAATGGTTTCGTGGTCGCGGTCGACGACAACCCCGCCAACCTCGACACGCTCCTCGACGTACTGTCGGGCGAGCATCTGGACCTCGCCGTCGCCACGGATGGCACCATGGCGATCAGCTTGATCGAGCGCGAGCAGCCGGATCTCGTGCTCCTCGACGTCATGTTGCCAGATATCGACGGCTTCGGGGTGTGCAGGCGCCTGAAGGCCAACCCGCAGACCGCCGACACTCAGATCGTGTTCATGACCGCCTTGAACAATCGGGAGCACCGGTTGCAAGGGTTGAAGGCGGGCGCCGTGGATTACATAAGCAAGCCCTTCGATACGGAGGAGCTCCTTGCGCGGATACGCCCGCACATCGCCGTCCGGCGCATGACGCGAGCGTTGCAGGAGAAGAACGCCAGCCTGGAGTCGGAGGTCCGGCAGCGCGTCGCCGTCGAGGCCGCGCGCGAGGCGCTCCTCGGCGAGCTCATGACCCGTACGGACGAGCTGCGCGAGGCCAAGGAGGGGCTCGAGCGCGAGCTCGTCGAGAAGGGGCACGCGAACGCGGAGAGGACCGCGCTGCACGAGCAGATCATCGCCGCGCAGCGCGGCCGGCTCCTCGAGCTCTCCACGCCGCTCATTCCGATCACGGATCGCATCCTGGTCATGCCGCTCATCGGTACGATGGACAGTGACCGGGCTCAGCAGGCGAACCATGCGATGCTCCACGGCGCGAGCAGCCGAGGCGCCGAGTTCGTCATCATCGATATCACCGGCCTCAAACATGTGGACGAGCGCGTCGCCGCCATGCTCCTCGTCGCGGCCAGCGGCCTGCGGCTCCTGGGGACGCGCACGGTGATCACCGGGATAGGCTCGGAGGTGGCCCGAACGCTCGTGCAACTCGACGCACCGCTGCAAGGCATCGTCACGAAGGGCACGCTCCAGGACGGCATTGCCGTCGCGATGCATGCCTCCCGTCATCGAGGATAGGACCTCTGCTCTGCCGGAGGCTCCCGGCCGCCTGAAGTCGAACGCGCGTCAGCTGTCCTTCTTCTTGTCTTTCGGACGAAGGCGCGCGAGCGACGCCCAGGCGTCAGGTCGGCCCCGTCCAGCGCCGGACCGACGCGGGAGAGGTGTTGCTTCATTCACGGCGCGCTCCGGCGCCGTGCCAGGCGCGCGTCGAAGGACCAGCGCCCCGCGCCGACGACGACGAGAAAGAGCGCGCCCAGCAGCATCGCCCAGTCCGTCCTCGCCTCGTGGGCCATGCTCCAGAAGCCGTATTGCGGCAGCTTGCGCACGTGGAAGCCGAGGATGTCTCGGCCGAGCAGGATCGGAAGCTTGGTCGAGAGCAGCGCCACGACCATGTCGATGACGAGCAGAGCGGCGGCGAACCGGGTCAGGAGCCCCGCGAGCACGAGCGCCCCGCAGACGATCTCGACCACCCCTACGAAAGGTCCCATGGCTTCCGGCCAGGGGATGCCGATCTTGACGAACCGTCCGGCGCCGAGCTCCGCTGGATAGATGAACTTCTGGAGCCCTTCGGACAAGAAGACGGCCCCGACCGAGAGGCGGACGAGGAGCGTCGCCGCAGGCGCCTGGGAATCGAGCATCTTGCGCAGGTGTTTCATCATTTCGTTCCAGCCCTTGTCGATGAGTGTGGAGGTGGATCTTCCGGAGGCTCACCCGGAACTCACGCCAGCATAGGCGAAGGTGCGACGGGAGTACCCGGGCTTCGCGATCGCCGCGCGGCGATGTGGCCGGCGACCTGATTGTCGACCATAGTGTCCACGTGTTGTATGTCCGCCACGTGCCGGGTCCGCCGCTCTCGGCGCACGTCGCCGAGCTCTGGTACCTTTCGGCTGCTCCGCCTCACGCGGCCGAGCGTATCCTGCCCTCCGGTACCCTCCAGCTGGTCGTCAACCTCGACCAGGACGAGGTTCGCGTCTACGACGGCCCCACCATTCGCCGCCACTCCGGTGCCGTCGTCTCGGGCGCGTACCAGTCCGCCTTCGGCGTCGACACACGCGAGCACGCGTCGATGGTCGGGGTCCAATTCCGCCCCGGCGGCGCGTGGCCGTTCCTCGGCGCGCCGCCCGGCGCGCTGACCGACACGCACGCCGACCTCGCGGAGCTCTGGGGGCAGCGAGCGGCGGAGCTCCGCGAACGCCTCTGCGCGGCGCCGGAGCCGCGCGCGCGCTTCGCGCTGCTCGAGCGCGCGTTGCTCGACCGCCTTTCGAACGCGCGCCCCGGTCATCCCCTGGTGCCGCACGCGATCGCGGCGCTCGAGGGAGGCGAAAGGCGCGTCGCCGACGTGGCGGCCACGCTCGGCATCAGCCACCGCCGGCTCGTCGACGTGTTCACCGCCGAGACCGGCCTCGCCCCGAAAGCCTTCGCCCGGATCACACGCTTTCGGCGGGCGCTCTCGCAGGCCGAGAGGGAGCGCGAGCCGGACTGGGCCCGGCTCGCTGCCGTGTCAGGGTTCTGCGACCAGTCGCACCTGATTCGCGAGTTCGTGGCGCTCTCCGGCAATTCGCCGACCGCGCTCATCGCCCACTCCTCCCGCGAACGCGTCAAGTTGCACCACATCGCCCTCGCCGCGCCAGCCGCGCTGGATGGGGCGCGCGGAAGGGCCCGGCAACACGCGCGATCCCGATGCGTCCCGACCCGATGACCGCGAAGGATCAGCGCGGTGTCGGGACGCATCGCGGCGCTACCGGCGACGAACCCGGTCGCCTCCGAGTCGTCATGATCAACCCGCCGATGCCTCGTGAAGCTCGATCGGGTTGCCGTCGGGATCTTCGAGTTGAATCTGCGCGCCCCCCATGCCGCGTTCGATGTCGTTTCGGAAGGGTGTGCCGGCCGCGCGGAGTCGTTCGATGATCGCGGCGAGGTCGTCGACGTAGAGGACGATGCGGTTCCAACCGCCGGCGGCCTGAGCGCGGCCGTCGGGCATGGGGCGCGCGCCGGAGCTGCCGGGGCCGCTCAGGAGCAAGCGCAAGTCACCGCGGGAGACCGTCGCGAACGCCGTGCCGGCCTGCAGGTCGAGCGTGAAGCCCAGTTGCTCGGTGTAGAAGCGAACGGCGCGATCGACGTCCGTGTTCTGGTAGCGGACGACGGCCGCGGTGGCATCGGGGCCTTCCGCGGCCGAGGTCGATTCCTCCGGCGCCTCGTGAAGCTCGATCGGGTTGCCGTCGGGATCCTCGAGTTGAATCTGCGCGCCCCCCACGCCGCTTTCGATGTCGTTTCGGAAGGGTGTCCCGGCCGCGCGGAGTCCTTCGATGATCGCGGCGAGGTCGTCGACGTAGAGGACGATGCGGTTCCAGCCGCCGGCGACCTGAGCGCGGCCATCGGGCATGGGGCGCGCTCCGGAGCTGCCGGGGCCGCTCAGGAGCAAGCGCAAGTCACCGCGGGAGACCGTCGCGAACGCCGTGCCGGCCTGCAGGTCGAGCGTGAAGCCGAGTCGCTCGGTGTAGAAGCGAACGGCGCGATCGACGTCCGTGACCTGGTAGCGGACGACGGCCGAGGTGGCATTGGGGCCTTCCATGGCCGAGGTCGATTGGGTGGTATGGGGCATGCAACCTCCGAGAGAGAGAATGACCAGGATGAGGATGATCTTGAGGATGATCTTCATGCGCCGATTCTGTTGCCCGCGCGCGCCGCCGTATTGGACAAATTGGAAGCCGCGGCGGTCCAGGCTCGTGGGCATGCGCCGCACCGAACGACGCTTCGTCATCCTCCACGTGCTGTGTGCCAGCGATTGACCATGCCGGGAGCCGCAAGGCGGTGGAAGGGTCCTGCTCCGTGGTGTCCGCGGTCGCACCCCGGGACGCTCAGATTGCGATTGCCCGGCGCGCCCGGGTGCGCTCTCCTTCGATCCAGGAAGCGGGAGACTCTCCCGCGAGCGCGCCGCGATGAAGCCCTCGTACGAAGCTCGTGCACCAGAGATCGTGACGGAGCCCGAGCAGGTCGACCAGCTGCCGGCGCTGATCGAGCGGATCGCGGAGCAGACGCGGCGCGATGCCGAGGGCCGGCAGGTGGAGCTGCCGTCGGGGCGCGTCGTCGAGGTGCGATCCGCGGCAGGGGACGAGGAGCGGGTGACGATCCGGAGCGCTTCCGGGGAGATCGAGCTCGACGTGCGCCTCACCGCGCGCGGGCCGGTGCTGCGGATCCGGGCGGCGGAGCTCGAGCTGGAGTCGCCGGGCGCGGTGCGCGTCGACTGCGATCGTTTCCATGTGCGCGCCGAGCACGGGATCGTGCACGAGACCGGCGGCGACCTCGCGCAGACGGTCGCCGGCGACGTGACGACGCGGGCGCGCGGCGAGCTGCGCGCCGAGGCCCGTCAGGTGAACCTCGAGGCCACGCGCGGCGACGTGCAGATCGCGGCGAACGATGACGTGCAGCTGCTCGGCGAGCGGATCAAGCTGAACTGCTGAGCGGTTGCGTGCGGCGTGCCGCGGGCGGCGCGCGCGGGTCGACCGCGCATCAGAGGGCCGAGAGCGCGCGCTCGACCTGCCCCGCCAGCGCGGCCTGCGCGGCGACGCGCCGCTGCCACACGCGCTTCAGCCGCAGGCCGAGCGGCGCGTCGAGCCCCTGCTCCGCGATCTCGAGCGAGAGCTTGCCCCGCCGCTCGGCCCTGACGAGGCGGGCGTACTGCTCGGCCCCGAATCGGTCCGGGTGGCGCCGCTCCCAGGCGGTCACGTAGGCGTCGTCGAAGCGCTCGCGCAGCGCGCGGTCCCCGTGCTTCAGCGCGCGCTCGAGCTCGTCGCGCCAGCGCCGCTCGGCCTTCCGCCAGGTGCCCTCGTCGAGGTCGTGCGCGGAGAGCACCTCGCCGCGCAGCGCGCCCCGCTCGGCGAGCTCCGCGCAGACGGTGGCGTACCGCTCGATCGTGACCGGCTCTTCCGGGCGCGCTGCGCTCGGCGCCGGCGGTTCCTTCAGCGGGGCCGGCGGTTGCGGCGCCGGCGCGGGGGCCGGGGCGCGCGGGGCGGCGCCCGCGAGGGCGGGCGGCTGCGATGGAGCTCCATCGAAGTCGAGCGCGGCGAGCACCGCTCCCGCCGCTGGGCCGGGCGTCGTGGCCGCGGGCGGCGGAGTGGCGGGCGGCGGGGTGGCGGGCAAGGTGCCCGACCCTGGCGCGCTGCCGGGCCCGTCGAGCGCCAGCGTGCCGCCCGCGGACCCCTCCCGCGGCCGCGGCTCGCCGGAGCGCGACGGCGCGGCTGGCGCGGCCGCCGCGGGGCGCTGGACCGGCGGGCGCCGCGGCGGGACCGCTGGCGCGATCCCGATGCCCACGCCGGCGACGGCCACCAGGCGCTCCCGCTGCGCCGGGTCGCGCAGCTCGACGTGGGCGCGCCAGGTGATCGTGCAGAGCAGCCGATCCGCGTCGACGTGGAGGCCGTCGGCGTGGAACGCGAGCCGCGCCGGGGCGTCGGGATCGGCGTCGTCGAGGCCGTACACCGCGCCGGCGACGCGCGCGTCCGGCAGCGCGCTCTGGATGCGCGGGCGATCCGGGTGGAAGCCCTCGAGCACGACGGCCGTGTCCGGCTGCAGCGCGGAGATCCACTGGTCGCGCGGGGCGCACTGGAAGTACGACCAGTCGAAGGCGCCCGGCACCTCCATCACCTCGGCGTCGAGCCTGGCGCGGGCGCCTGCCGGGAGGCGGCGGCTGCGCGCCGGCCACGCCGCCGCGAGCGGACCGAAGCCGGCGGGCCTCTGCGGATCGACGGGGTCGAGCACGTTCGGCAGCTCGCCGTCGCGCTCGCTGCACCCCAGGGGGTTCTCGGGCACGCCGACGCCGCCGGCGGCGCGCTCGTACACGATCGGCATCCGCACGAACGGCTCCGGCGCCGCCCCGGCCTCCTTGCGGCGGCCGACGACGCGCACCGTCTTGTCGAGGCCCGGCGCCTCGCGCTGGACGAGCGCGAACCGCGCGCTCATCTCGGCGACGGGGCGGCCGCCCGGCGCGGCGGCGTGCCCGAGGGCGGTCACGTCCACGTACTGGCGGTACGGCACCCGATCGCTCGCCGCGGTCACGTGGGTCATCGGGCCGCGGCGGTCGTGGACATCCTTCGTCTGGAACGGCGCCGCCACCTCCGCCGGCCGCATCGGCGACGCGTCGAGCGAGAAGCTGGCCTTCACGACGACCGTCAACCGGAGCTTGCCCTCGTGGCGCCAGGGGACCGTGTCCACGGTCGCCTGCGCCGCCGTCGCCGACGCCGCCGGCGTGAGCGACGCGCACGCGACGCCGCCCGCGGTGCCTGGCAAGAACGGCAAGGCGCGCGCCGCGAACTGCGCGGCCTGCGCGTCGTCGACCGGGAGTGTCCCCTTCGGCTCGCTCATGTCCCCGTCGTGCACGGTCGCAACCGCGCCTCCCGAGGTCAAGGGCTCATCCAGCGATCGCGGGCCGCAACGACCCTTGGAGTCGTCGTCGGTGTGTGGCGGTGCGCGGATGGCCTCGGAACCTGGCCGACGAGCTCGGCCAGGGGTGCGCGCCGGCGGCGGGAGATCAAAACAAAATACCGAGTGGCCGCCCGCGCGCGCCAAGTACCATGACCACATGAAGCGGCTCACCGACCCCTTTCACGTGCTGCCGGAGGCGCAGCGCCACGAGCTCATGCGCGACACGGTGATGGCGATCTTCGGCCCCGCGGTGGGTCAGGGCTTCTGGGATCAGATGGAGCCCCTGCTCACCGACACGCGGCGCCAGCCAGGCGACGCGGAGGAGCCGGAGAAGAACTTCTGGCGGGGCCGGTGGCGCATCTACGAGGCAGAGTGAGCGCGGAGCAGCGGCCGTGAGCAACGACCCGACGCCGCCCGCCGCGCGCGCCCCGGCGCGCAGACCGCGCCGCAAGACCGAGCTGCTCCTGCAGGGCGAGCCTGACGGGCGGCGGTGGATCGCCTGGATCTCGAAGCGCACCTACCGGATCCACAACGGGCGCTGCGAGCTCGACGCCCCCGCGCAGCAGGAGGTCCTGCACGACGACGAGATCCCGTACAGCGAGGATCGCAAGCCGCCGCGGGTCTCTCCGCCGATCGCCGTCGACGAGATGCTCCCTTTCCGGCGCGCGACCGACGTCGTCATCCAGGCCTTCGCCCACGCCTACAAGCCCGACACCCGCACGCTCACCGCGAGCGTCCGGTTCGGCAAGCACCACCGCGAGATCGTGGTCCACGGCGACCGCGTGGGTGAGATCGACCGCGCGGGCCGGCCGCGCTTCTCCGAGCCTGCGCCGATCGAGGTGGTCCCGATCCGCTACGACTACGCCTACGGCGGCGTCGATCTGACGGCGCTCGGCCGGAACGGCGACCTCCTCGGCCAGCTCGTCCAGGATGCCCGCCGAGGCATCGACCGGCTCGCCGACACGGTGTACCACTACCCGAGAAATCCTTGTGGTTACGGGTACTTGATGGAGATCGACGCCGAGGGCTTCGCGGGGCGGCCGATCCCCAACCTCGAGTTCCCGTTCGACCCGCTGACGCCGCAGCGCCTCGCCGTGGGCAAGCCGTACCGGTGGATCCATGCGCCGCTGCCGGCAGGCTGGGATTACCAGTCCATGGCCTGGTTTCCCCGGCTCGCTTACCTCGGGCTCGCCCCGACCTGCCAGAGCGACGGCAAGCTCCCGGCCGAGGTCGAGCGCGGCTGGGCCGCCCGGGATGTGCTCTCGATCCCGCCGCTTTATCAGGACCCCGGCGCCCCGCTCCGACTGGAATACGCGCAGGTCGCGTCGCCCGGGATGAGCGTCTCCGACCTCGCGCCGGACGAGTACTTCGAGCTGCATCACGTGCACCCGAACCGGCAAGTCTACTCCTTCCACCTGCCCGGCGAGGTGCCCCGGGTGATGCTGGAGCTCGCGCCCGGCCGGGCGCTCACCGAGGCGGAGTCCCACCTCTGCTCGGTGGTCGTGCGGCCGGTCCCGGGCGAGGTCGTGGTGGTCTGGAGCGCCCGCGCCCCCGTGGCCCTGGATCTCACCGAGGAGCAGATGACGAACCTGCGGCGCGAGGTGCGCTGGACCTCGGCGGCCCGATCGGCTCGATGATCGACTCGATGAAGGAGCGCGGACAATGTCGTACGGCTGCCTGACCGTCACGCGGTGGAACGTGTTCCTCGGCCTCTCGTGGCACGAGGCCCTGTTCTGGTGGCCGATGCCGCCGCCCGGGGCCTACGTGCCCCAGAAGTACTGGCCTCATTTCCAGACGGGGCTCGTCAGCGGCACGCACCTCTTCTCGTTCTGGTCGGAGCAGAAGAAGCACGAGATACAGCTCGACGGCGTGCACTGGATGGGGCGGGGGAGCGACGCGAGCCTCGTCGTCCCGCACGTGGACGTGGTCCAGGGGTGGAATCCGCTCTTGCCCTGGACCATCCTCTTCGGGAGCTCCATCTCGGTCTGGGGGACGAGCGGGGTCGCGATCGGATGCGATAACCCTATCTTCGGCGAGACGACCTGCGATCTCGCGTGCTCGCCGTTCAAGACCGTGCCGTTCTCGCTCCACCTCGCGTGCAACAGCCCGGTCAGCCTGCCGCTCGATTTCACCATCGTCTGGGGCACCGCCAAGGCCGGCTTCACCTGGACCGACTTCATCGCGTGCCTCGTCGACATCGCGATCGAGATCGCGATGGACATCCTGATGAAGTTCGGCGGCCAGATCGCGGGCAAGCTGTGGAAGGGCGCGAAGGCCGCGGGGAAGGGGCTGGTGAAGGGCGCGAAGATGGCCGCCGCCAGGAGCGCGGACCTCGCACAGCCGTTCTTCAAGCGGGCCGGCAAGGCCCTCGCGCGGGAGAGCGCCGAGGAGACGCTCGCGAAGATCCTCAAGGAGTCCGCCGAGGAGGCGGCCGACGACGTCGCGTCGAAGGTGGGCAAGCAGGCGGCGGAGAGCTTCTCGGACTCGCTCAGCCGGCTGCGATCGCAGAGCGACGAGCTGCTCGAGGAGCTCGCGGAGGCCGCGGACGGCAGCGTGTGGAAGTCGTTCAAGCAGGGCGCCGCGGAGCTCGGCGAGAGCGCCGCCGATCGCATGAAGAAGCTCGGGAAGAGCCTTGGCGCCGCGGCGAAGTCGGCGAAGGACACGATCATCGCCGTGAAGACGTGGAAGAAGGTGACCGAGCAGAACCTCCTGCAGTCGCGGAAGGTGAGCAGCATCCTCAAGTACACGGCCCTGGCGAACGGGTTCAAATACTCGAAGAAGATCGGCGGCAAGGTCTACAGCTCCATCGACGCGCAGTACCACGACCTCGGGGATCTCGACGCGGCCTCGGACGGGTACAGCTTCGGGCCGTTCGCGCTCGGGAGCAGGAGCGGTGTTTACGACGACCTCGGGGACCCCGTGGGGGACACGGGCGACAACGATGATGATGATGACGAGACCAGCAAGACTGCGGTCGGCGATCGGTTCGCCTGGCGGGGCGACGCGAGCGCGAAGGCGCGCGTGAGCGAGCGCTTCTCGTGGTCCGATCAGCGCGAGGAGAGCGGCGGGAGCGCGGGTGTGGACGACCGCTTTGCCTGGATCATGAGCGACGCCGCCACGTCCGGCGCGTAGCTCCACCCACCAGGAGTCCGGCCAGCTGAGATGCGGTGTCCTGATTGAACCCGGCGCTGAGGAGCGTCTCGGCGGTGCAGCCTGTGAGCAGCGCCGGCGCGGCCAGCAGCGGCAGACCCAGGATCGTGCGCCGAGAGACGAGGAGCGATTTGCCGGTCGCATGATCTTTGGCGCGAGCAGACTCGATCGTTCGATCGAACGTCATGTTCATCTCCGTTGGGTGAAATCGGCCCACGCACGACGTGCATGGCTCGGTGGTCGAAGGGGCGTTGTCGCCGAGAAGCGAGGCGTACGGCGAGAGGTTTCGCAAGCGTCATGCCGCGGCGAGCAGGCCGCGCGTCCGCCGACGATCCCCCGCGTTCGTGCTGAAAACGAGGCTTATCGCTCCCCCGATCTCCGGAGATGAGAACGGGGGCTGCCGAGCCCCCTGTCTCTCTGAAGGAGACACCTGTTCCCCCCGGAGAACCAGCGCGAGCAGGGATGGCCCGCGGAGGAGGGGAAGGCTCCGCGCCGAGCGAGGCGCTCCCGTGCCGGGGGCCGTCAGGTGGCCCCATGAGGCTACGAGCCGGCACAAGGCGTCAATCCACGAAAACTTCCGCCCCGGGCACCATCGCCGTGGGGTGCCATACGTATCGACAATAGCGCACCGCGGCGAGCCGTCCCCCCCACCATCAAAGAGCTGGATCCAGGTGTGCCGTCGGCATCGACGACGGTGACCGGCAACACCAAGCGGGCCAGAACCAGCGCCCAAGTGCGGCCGGAATTCGCATCGTGGACGCGGCATAGGCCGCCTGGCGGAGCCCCCGGGCGGCGAGCGGGCGTCGGGAGGGGTCGGCGCACGAGTCTTGCACCGAACAGACCATGGTTCGAATTCTCTTTACGCTCGCAACCCGGCCTGAGATCCTCTGCACTGCGACGAAACAATGCAGGACTCGGGCATCGTTTCGATTGCGAAAGCGTCTTGGAGGGGCAACATGCCGATTTCAGTGACAGTTAAAGGCAAGACGTACGAGAGCGACGGTCATTACCACGCGGAAGAGATCATGCTCGCTTCCGTCAGTAGTACAGCAAACCTCGTCGTAGAAATGAACGGTTGGCCGTGCACGGGCGAACGGTACCACGATTGTCACAAGCGCTTCCTCACCGCGTCCGCTAGCCGCACGATCACGGTGACCATCACGGACGATCATGCCGGCTACGCCGCGAACCATGGGCGCAAGTTCGGGGAGAAAGGGACGATCACCTACGCCAATGGCGTTGCGACCTACGGCTAGAGCGGCAGACAGTCAGAAGAGCGTCCAATCCTCCTCCCACCATCGCGGAGACCACGCCATTCGGCCGAGCGCGGCCCGTCCCATCACGCCTCCACCCCGTACTTGTCCAGCCACTGTTTCAGGCGCTGGTAGCTCCTGAAGCCGATGAGCGCCGCCGCGCGCGTCTTGTTGTGGTTCGCTTCCTTCATGGCCCGCTCCAGGTAGTGCCGGACGACGTGGGCGATGGTCTCCTCGAGGCTGAAGCCGTCGCCGAGCGGCTGGCCCAGCACCGCGTCCCGCGGCGTGTCTTCGCGGACGAACAGCGCCTCGCGGACCTCGACGACATCGATCACCGGCCCGTGCGCCCAGACGAAGGCGCGCCAGAGGGTCCCCTCGAGCTCCCGGACGTTCCCCGGCCAGGGGTGACGGAGCAGGTGGTTCCTTGCGGCGGGAGAGAGCTTCTTCGGGATGCCTCCGGGGCGCGCCTCGTTGTTGAGGCGGGCGAGGAACTGGTCGGTCAGCAGGCCCACGTCGCCCTCGCGTTCGCGGAGGGGCGGCGTGTGCAGGACCAGGATGGCCAGGCGGTAGAAGAGATCCTCGTGGAATCGACCCTGGCCGACCTCACGCATCAGATCTCTGTTGGTCGCGGCGATGATGCGCACGTCGACGGGGACCTCCTGCCTGCCGCCGACGGGGCGGATCTTCTTCTCCTGGAGGGCGCGGAGCAGCTTCACCTGCGCATCGGGCGGCAGCTCGCCGACCTCGTCGAGGAAGAGCGTCCCGCCGGTCGCGCGCCCGAGGTGCCCCTGGTGGTCGGCGGCGGCGCCCGGGAAGGCGCCCCGGGTGTGCCCGAAGAACTCGGAGTCCACGAGCTCCCGGGGCAGGGCGCCGCAGTTGACGGCCACGAACGGGCCCGCGGCGCGTGGGCTCGCCTGGTGGATGGCGCGGGCGAGGAGCTCCTTTCCGGTCCCGGACTCGCCATGGATGAGGACGGGCGCCGCGGTGCCGGCGGCCTGCCGCGCGCGGTGGAGCAGCCGCTTCATCGCCTCGCTCCGGTGGACGATGTCCGAGAACCCCGGCTCATCGGGCCGGAAGCCGCCCGAGAGGCGGGCCAGCTCTTCCTCGGTGCGGCGGACCGCGGCGGGGATCAGCTCCGCGGCGAGCTCGAAGGGCACGTCGGCGGTCTGGACGCCGGTCTGGGGCGATGACTCGATGAGCTCCGCCTCGAAGCGCGTCTTCGCGACGAGGATCCAGATGGCCGCCATCGCCGGCGTGCCCGCGCTCAGGTGGAAGGTCCGCTTGGCCCTCTTCCCGTACTGCTCGATCGACCAGGCCACAGCCTCCATGACGGCGCGGTAGATGTCCGCGTGGTGCGTCGGGGTGGAGAGCGTCTCCTGCCGGAGGACGATGCTCGCCTTCGTCTTCTTCCTGAGCCATCGCGTGAACGGCGCGACCTCCTCTCCTGGATGGTTGTTCAGCAGGACGAGGTGGTCGAACCCGCGCTCGGCGACGGCGTGCGCGATGGGGCCTGCGCCGACCGCGGCGTCGCCCGACGCCGCCCTGAGGTCTGTCTTCCCGATCCATGCGAGGAGAACACGGGCCATCGTGCTCGCCAGCGTAACAAACCTTCTGGTAGCAGAGACATCCTTCTTCTCGCCCCGGTAAGTTTCTCTGCCAGCGCCGCTGCGCGGCTGGCGTGCGGCGGCGAGGCGCGTGGCACGGGATATGAGAAGGGACGGAAGAGGGAGGTGAAGAAGGGCGGCGCCTGGACGCGTAAGCCCCTCTCACCGGTTGCGTCCACGTCGAGCTTCACGCCGTCGACGCCCACATCGCCTTCCCCCGGGCGACTCACCCCAGAACACCGGCCGGCGTCGAGCCCGGGTCGCGTGAGCCGAGCCGCACACGCTCAGTAGTGCCGCTCCAGCAGGTACCAGGCGAACGCGCGCACGGCGATCTTCGCCTGGGAATCCGGAACGAGCGGATCGAGCTCCGCCCACGCCACCTCGACCATGGCGCGCGCGCGCGCCATGCAGCGTTCGTTGGCCCCTGCCGCCTCGACGATCGAGAGGATACGACCCACCTCGTCGCCCTCGGTCGGGCGCACGAGGATCGCATGAGCGAGCGCCGCGCGATCGGCGCGCGGGAGCGAGCCGAGCGCGTCGAGGATCGGGAGCGTGAGCTTGCCGTGCATCACGTCCTCGCCGCGGGTCTTCAAGTCGCCCGCGAAGCCGCGCAGGTTCAGCACGTCGTCGACGATCTGGAAGGCGAGGCCGAGCGCCTCGAAGAAGCGGCCCACGGCGTCGACCTGCGCGTCCGATCCGCCGCCGAGGATCGCCCCGATCCGCGCCATCGACGCCGGAGGCACCGCGCTCTTCAGGTGATGAATCGAGAGGAGGCGATTCGAGAGCCGCGCCAGCTCGTCGTCGTCGAGCGTCGTCGGGGCGAGGCCGGCGAGATCCAGGGCCTGTCCGGCGTGCCCCGCGCGCATCGCCTCGAAGTAGAGCGCGTAGACCCGCAGCTTGTCGCGATCCGGGATGGCGTCGCGATGGACGGGCGGCTCGCCCAAAAAATAGGCGGCGGTCCCCGCGTTGATCGCCGTCGCGTCGCCGTGCATCAGGTGGCAGGTCGGGCCGCCGCGCCGGACGACGGAGCGATCTTCGGCGTCGTCCACGATGAGCGAGCCCGTATGGATGAGCTCCGGCACCGCCAGCCAGTGACGGAAGCGGCGCGCGTCGCCGCCGACGAGCTCGACGCACGCGAGGATCGCGAACGAGCGCCACGTCTTGCCGCCGCGGTCCAGGATCTCGCGGATGGGCGCGATCAGCTTCGCCTCGAAGGTCGCGCGATCGAAGCCGTCGCGCGGGCGCGCGTGCGAGCCGGTCACGAGCGCTCGCAGGCGGTCCTCCGCGGGGCGCGAGGGGATGGTCTCGGCGAGCACGCGCCGCACCTCGTCGCCCACCGAGCGGAGGAATGCGTCGAGATCCCGGGCGCCGTACCCGCGGAGCTCGACCCAGCCACGCCCGCGAACGGCGGCGCCGCGGAGCGAGCCGGCGGCGACCACCTGCCCTTCCCAGAACGACGGTTCGGAGAGGATGGTGACGACCTCCTGATCCGCGTGCACCGCTCGGACGCTGATCTCGAGATCGAGCTCCTCGCAGGTGAAGGTCATCTGAACGGGATACTCGACGAAGGTCCGCAAGCTCCGCCACGCGGACTCCACGCGCATCGACACGCGCCGGGAGCGGCGCACGCGCCCCGCCGCGTCGCTCACCACCACCCAATCCTCGACGAACCCCCCGCGCTCGGCCGGGCGGATCAGATAGATGCTCACGTCGGTGCCGTCCTCGAGCTGGAGCGACGCCCACGTCCACGCGTTCTCGCCGCCGGCGGCCGAGCCCTCCGGGACGAAGCCGAGCTCGTGATCGTACCAGCCGCTCCCGCGCGCCACGGCCTCCTCGCGCCCGGACGCGGCGATCGTCCCGCGGACCGCGCACCTCGGGATGAAGTAATAGAACATCTGCTCCGAGCCCGCTCCGCGGATCACCCCGTCATCGCCCTGCCGTGCAGGGGGCTTTTCGGGGTGGAAGACGAGATCGACGCGGAGATCCGTCTGGTCGTCGCGCAGCGTCAGCTCGTAGTCGCCGTCGGCTCGTTTCTTGAAGCTGTCGGCGCCATAAGACAAGGAGAGCGAGCCGTCGTCCACGCGCGCAGCGCCGTCGATGCGGCGCGTCGGCAGAGGGACGGCGCCGCGCGCGAGGATTTCGCGCAGCGCCCGGCGACTCCGCTCGTCGAGCGACCTCGCTTGATCGACCTTCAGGAGCGCCAGCTCGCGAGTGGCGTCGTCGACGCGGACCGTGGCGGCGTACCCTCCGTCTTCTCCCGTCAGGGCCCAGGTCACGAAGTGCGCGTGCCGCGAGTCCGCGACGCGCTGCCGGAAGAACGCCGCGAAGACGCCGAGGCGACGGCCGCCCTCCGTCTCCAGATAGGAGTTCACGTACCACCACTCGAGATCCGATGAGGCGTGGGGCCGGTCGTGCACGTCGAGATCGATGGGCCCGGGAGCAGGCCAGTCCGCGGGCCGCGCGATCGGTCTCGGGTTCGTCGTCATGAATGCACACTCCTCCTCTCCGCGCGGGCGCGCGCGGCCGACTCCCCCGCTCTCCGGAGATCTGGGCTATCGAGCACTCCGCCACGCGCTCAGCCCTTCGAGGGCGAAGCAGAGCGGGAGCGTCGGATTCCGGCCGTACGCGACGTGCGGGAACAGCACGGTGTAACAGCTGTCGTCGACCCAGCGGCCGTCGGCCTCCTGGCGATCCACGAGGAAGCTCGCCGCGCGATCGAGCTCCGGCGTTCGCGGGAGACCGACGGCGAGGAGCCCGCGAAGGACGTTGCCTGTGAGCGTGGGCATCGACGGGCCGCGGCCCGCCTCGGCGGGATCCGCGTAGCTCGCGATGTCCTCTCCCCAGCCGCCGTCCGCGTTCTGTCGCGACAGCGCGAACTGGACGGCGCGCGTGACCCACGGCGCGCGGTGATCGATCCCCACGGCACCGAGCCCGGCGAGGACGTACGCCGTACCCGCGAGGTAGTTGCAGGCCCACCGCCCCCAGAACGCGCCGAGCTCCGGCACCTGGTGGCGTCGCAGGAACGCGATGGCCCGCGCGACGGGCGGGCTCGTCGCGTCGTGGCCAAGCGCGCCGAGGGCGCGGAGCACGCGCCCCGTGATGTCGGCGTTCGAGGGATCGCCCGCCTCGGCCTGCAGCATCCATGCGCGGCGCAGCGCGCGGCCGATCGGCGTGCGCGGGCGCAGCGACGCGGGGAGCGACGCGGGATCGATGTAGAGCGGGCCGGGCGGCGCTGCCGGGCGGCCGGTCGAGAACGAGCCCCACCCGCCGTCGGGGTTCTGCATGGCCACGAGCCACGCCTCGCCTGCGTGGATGACGTCTCCGAACATCTGGCGTGGTGACGCGAGCGCGAGCGCGGCGAGCACCTCTGCCGTGCTGTCGAGATCGGGATTGCGCCCGTTGCCTCGCTGGTACGCCCAACCGCCCGTCCTGGGCGCGCCGCGCGGAGGTGTCTGCCAGTCCGTGGGCCCGGGCTGCGTCGCGCGCCCGCGCACCAGGAAGCCGATCGCCGAGGTGATCGCGGGGTGCGACGCCGGAATACCGCTCTTCACGAGCGCGTGGACGAGCTGCGCCGTATCCCAGTGATCACTGAGGAACGGGCTCACCTCGAGCCCCGCCTCGGTCCTCCGCTTGAGCTGATCGCAGCAGGCGAGCGCGCCGCGGATGCGCTGGTCGTCTCGCGGGACGCCGAAGCCCGCGAGGACGATGGCCGCGGTGAGCGTGGCTGGGCCCACGCCCATGAGCCCAAACGATGGATCTTGCCTCTTCGTGAAGTACTCGATTGCGCTCCTCCGCCCGCGCGCTCGGATCGGGTGCCCCTTCGCCTCGCCAGGGCCGTGGTGCAAGAGGTCGAAGACCGCCGTCGCCAGGTGGATCCACACGAGCGTGTTCACACCGAGGGCCTTGGCCAGCAAACGCTCGCTGCCGGGCAACAAGCGAAACGCGAGGCCGGGATCGGGGAGCGTGTCTGCGGGGATCACGCCCGCGAGCGCCAGGGTGATGCGCGCCGAGAGGCTCGCCCGGCCAAAGCCGCCTTCGGAGGTGATGAACGAGCGCGCGCGGCTCAACGCGGGATCCGCCGGATCGACGCCGGCCGCGCGCATCCCCGCGTACCACATGCACGTCGCGTCGAGCTGGCCCGCGCGCGCTCTGGGCCAGGGCGGCACGGAGCCGTCGTCGCGCTGCTCGGCGCGGAGGCGCTTCACGCCGAGCGCGGCGTCCTCCTCGTCGAGCGCGCCGAGCCAGCGCTCGTGCACGAGGGCGACGCTCGTGAAGACGACGCCTGCGTCGTTGAAACCCTGCCAGGCCCCGTCGGTCCGCTGCTGTTCGAGGACCGCGCGGGCGCCGCGGAGAAGGACCTGATCCACGGAATCGGCGAGCGTCGTCCGAGGGAGGGAGAGCGTCGTCATATCCATCCGGGAGAAGGAAATCCAAACGTTTCGGAGACGTCAAGCCCCAATCGCGGGACGTGCTCCGGGTTGGCAGAACGAACAGGCGTTTGCGGGACCGCGCCGGGACCTCGCCCCCGCTGCGGGTCAGGCGCAGTGCCGCAAACGCCTATTCGTTGGAGCTTGGTTCTGGCTCCACGCTCCCGACTCCGAGACTCCAATAATTCAAGCATCTTACACACCTGGTCCTGCCGCTCGGCATCGACCAGGCGGGCGTCGGCGGACGCAGCGAGGCGCGCGTGCCTCAGGCCTGCTTCGAGCACGCGCGCACCTTCACCGAGCGCCGGCTGGAGTCGCACCGAGCTCGAAGCGCGCCTGCCGTGCCTTGCCGCCGAGCCGGCTTCTGTGTCCGGGCGTCGCGCCCGCCGAGGAGGAGGGCACGCTCGCCGCTCTCGATCGCTGGTCCCGCGCTCGGCCGGCCCGCGAGCTGGCCAATCCGGAGCTCTTCGGAGGAGGGCGCCTGGCACCGGACGCCCTCGCCACGGCCGTGTCGCTCCTGCCCAGCTTCGAGGCCTTCATGGATGACGCCCTCCACGACCCGCGCCCCTTCGCCGAGCTCGTGGGGAACTCGGTCTTCAAGCTGCTCGTCGTGGGACGCGGCGCGTCCTACTTCCCGGCGCTGCAAGGGCTCGAGCCGTTCCCGCTCCTCACGCACGCGCCGGATGCGACGCTCGACAGACCGAGATCGAGCACCGGTGCGCGTCTGTCCCTGGTTCTTCACCCTCGCTGACAAAATTCAGCGATATCTGGCGCGGCAAACGTGCTCTGTCGAGCGCCGGAGCGCAAAGGACGCGCGAGGGCGGGCTCCGCTCGTCTACGGTGCGTGGATGAGAATCTTGGCCTGGTTGACTCTGGGGCTCCTGTGCGCGGCGTGTGGTGATAACGGCGATCCGTCCGGCCCGGGAGGAGGCGGAGCCGGGGGCGCCGCCGCGGCGACCGCGGGCAGCGGCGGCGGTTCGGGCGGCGGTGGCGGCGGTGCGGGTGGCGGCGGCGGCGATGCCGCCGGCACCGGCGGCGGCGGCGCGGGGGCCGGGGGCGACGCGACCGGTGGAGGGGCGGGCGTCGGCGTCGATCTCGCCGCGCCTGACGCCATCTTCCTCCACCCGGCGGGGGAGACGACCAATATGGTGTTTCACATCGCGATCGCCGGAGCCGACGACGACGGCGCCTACGTGAGCGGCGAGGGGTTCGGCGAGATCAAGCTGGGCGACCAGACGATCACCAAGCTGGGAGCGTTCCTCGTCCGCCTCGATCCCGAGGGCGAGCTCCTCTGGTCGGCGCCCATCGTCACGGCGCAGCAATCCTCGGCGACGGCCGTGACCGTCGACCGAGCGGGCAATGTGCTCATCGCGGGCGAGCTCTATGGCGAGGTCACGATCGGGGACACGAAGCTGTCCGGCGCGACGGATGATCCCGACGCCATGGTGGCCAAGCTCGACGCCGACGGCAGCGTGCTCTGGGCGAAACGCTTCGCCTCCACGGCCGCGGATCGCTGCTTTGCGGTCGCGACCGACGCCACGGGCAATGTGTACGTGGGTGGCTATGTCGACGACGACATCGACTTTGGCGACGGCCTCCTGGCGGTGGATGGGGAGTCCCCGTTCCTCCTGAAGCTCACGCCGGACGGCGACGTCGCCTGGGCCAAGGTGTTCAACAACCCCGGCGGCGCCGGCAGCGCCGTGGCCGGCATCGCCGTCCACGAGGGCGGCGACGTGTCGATCACGGGCTACGCCGACGGGGCGCTGACCATCGACGGCACAGCGCTGTCGCTGCCTGCAGGCTCGACGATGATGGGCTTCGTCGCCCGCTTCTCGAGCGCGGGGGAGGCCCGGTTCGCGCTGCGCTTCGGCGGGCCGGAGTTCGACATGGGCAACGAGATCGCCGTCGGTGAGGGCACGTTCCTCGCCGGCGCGGTGAGCGGCGAGAGCGATGTGCTCGGGACGACGGTGGACGCGGACCTCGAGGGCACGCCGTTCGTCGCGAAGCTCACGGAGAGCGGGACGGCCGAGTGGGTGATCACGCCGGAGCCGAGCGGCACGATGTACGGCCTCGCGCCCGACATGGCCGGCGGCGTCTACGCGGCGGGTCGCTACGACGATCTCGTCACCTTCGACTACACCCCGTTCGCGCTGCGCGCGAGCGCGTCCTCGGAGGTCACGGCGCTCCACCGTTACGCGTCGAGCGCCGGCGCTTCCGAAGGCATGGCGCTCACCCCCGGCGGTACGCTCTGGGTCGCAGGCACCTTCTACGGTTCCATCGACGTCGGCTCGGGTCCCGTCGCGTCGCCGAGCACGAGCGGATTCGTCTTCCGCATCCCGGCGCGCAAGTAAAAGAAGCCGGCTCGCTGCGCGATGCACGAGCCGGTATCGGTCGCGGACAGCGATCGAGGTCGCCAGCGACGCTTCAGAAGGCCGGGGAGCAGCTCTTGCCGTCGGTGGTGATCGGCTTGTCCTCGGGCTCGGCCTGCGTGAGGTCGATGGCGTGGAGATCCGTCACGTCGTCATGGCGCAGGCAGTAGACGAGGGACGTCGCGTCGGGAGCGATCGTCACGCTATCTATGTAGGTGCCGGGCTCGGCGAGCACGAGGGGGGACATCATGGCTGTGGCCATGTCGTAGACCAAGAGGGCGCTTGTGGCTACCGTGGTGTCGTCGGCCGGGATATCGATGGTTCCGGCGAAGACAAAGCCGCTTCCGTCGCCGAGCCAGCTCGCCGTCGTGAGGGAGGGCCGCACCTGGCCTGCGCCGTAGCCCTCATCCACGAGCTTCGTGGGGCTGGTGCCACCCGCTCTCGGATAGAGAAAGATGCCCTGATCCTCCGAATTCACGCACACGCTGTGAATGAGGAGGATTTCGCCGGTGGCCGGGTTGACCGAAGGTTCTATCACCGTGCAGCTCAACACCGTGGGGAAGGGCTCCGGCAAGCCACCCCCCGCCGCCACGCGCCACGGGAACGAGCCTCCTTGGAGGCTTGTTCCCTCGTACCACCAGTTGCCAAAGTCATAGAGAATGCCGGTGCCGTCGGCCGTGAACATCGGTGCGTCCACCGAGATTTCGAAGTTCGTACGGCCCTCGCCGTCGTTGGGAAACACCGGCGTGAGGCGGCGGAAGTCGGTCCCGTCGGTGGCGAGGCTCCAGAGGCGACGGGTCGCGAGGCGGGTGTCGTTGTCTTCCTTGGTGGGGCCGTAGAGCGAAGCGAGGACGATGCGGGTGCGGTCGGGCGAGAGGGTGTGGCCCCAGATCTCCCAACCTTCACTGCCGTCGCCGCGCAGATCGGTGACCACGCGCTCGGCGCCGGTCGCGAAGTCTCGCGCGATGAGATGATCGTGATCGGCCGTCTCGGCGCGCACGTAGAGGAACGTGCCGGCGGGGAGGGCACCCGCGCCGGTGGGCGAGCCACCGCTGCCGGAAGCGCCCGTGCCGCCCGATGTGCCGGTGCTGCCGGAGGAGCCGCTCGGACCAGCACCCCCGGCGCCGGAGGTGCCCGCGCCGCCGGACGTGCCCGCGCTGCCGGAGGTGCCCGATGTGCCGGTGGACGACGCGGTCTCGATCGTGCACGCCGACGTCGAATTCGCGGTGATCGCAACGAGGCTGAGAACCAGCCAACTGTTCTTCGTTGGAATCATGCGACCAGCCTAACAAACTCTACTCACGCGCATTCGCCTTTCGATCCGGCTGGATCTCAGGCTCGACCAGGTGCGCTCGACGCCTCTCCGGCGTTCGCCCTGATGCGGGAATTCCGCACGTCCGGATCTGTGGAGGGCCGGGGGGTAGTGGACCCCGGCCTACCCGACTAGGGGATTTCGGGCTCGGTGTGCCTTCGCCACTCGTCCCGCGCGCTTGAGTAGGCGGTCCGGGCGGCGAGCTCGCGCTCCACGCCGGTGATGGCGGGCATCTTGCGATGGCACAGCTCCCCGGGAAGGGTGATCTCCACCTGAGTTCGTGCTTCACGCAGCGTGCCGGGCCATCCGCCGGCGGCGGGGCGGCCTTCTCGATGGAGGTCTTGACGCCAACGCCTGGCCCACGCCTGGCCCAGCGCGTTGGCGCTCTGCTCGATGAATCGTTGCCGCACGGCCGCCAGCGCCGAGCCGTTCTGGTCGGTTGCTGGCTCTGACGGGGCGCGCTCGGCGCCCTGGCTCGGCGCTGCGCGCTTCACTCGGTGACCGCAGGCTGAGGCCCCGGGACGATCCCTGCGATGTCCGGATCCTCTCCCGGCGTCCCGCTGACGGCGGAGCCCTTTCCCGTGCGGCGCGCGAGACGGTTCGCGTCTTTCTCGCGCTGCTTCTCTTGCCTTTCGCGTTCCTTTTGCCGCTTCAATGCTCCCTGTCTCTGCATGCCGAACCGGCCTTTCGGCGCCTCCGGGCGCGTTCTTCAGCACCTCATGGTGCGTCCTGAAAGCGCAGGCGTGGCGGCGCACGAGCGCCGCCACGCCGCGCCCGTGATCAGTACCGGTCGCGACCGCCGCCGCCGAAGCCGCGCGCCGGACGCTCCTGCGCTTCGTTGACCTTCAGCGCGCGGCCATCGAGCATGGCACCGTTCAGCTGCGAGATGGCGCTGTTCACGGCCTGGGCCGTGCCCATGGTCACGAACGCGAAGCCGCGCGGCTGCCCCGTCTCGCGGTCGGTCGGCATCGCGATCTCACGGACCTCGCCGGCCGCGGCGAACGCGGACTCGAGGGTCTCGCGGGTGGTGTTGAACGAAAGATTTCCTACGTAGAGACGATTTCCCATGCCATCCTGCTCTTTTACGGCCTTCTGGTGCGCTCTGCGGCGGACCCGGCCTGCCATCCGACGAAGCCGTGACGGATCGAACGGAGACGTGCGGCGCGGAACTCCCGCGCGATCACACGGTGCGTCGTCCAGTCGTCCGAGCGAGCTGCAATCTCCCTCACGGGCGAGGGAAGAGGGAAAGCGTCGTTATAGAGGGCCAGGGACGATCGTGAGGGGGGCATCCTAGCCCGGTGCATCGCCGTCCGCAAGCGCGCCGTTCGGTCTTCCGTCGCCGAGCGTGCCGCCGACCGCAGGCGGCCGGCGAACAACGAGGTTACATCGGGGCGAAATGGCCCATTTCCGCGATCGCCGTGCACCTCGGCCCCGGACCCTGCGGGGGCCCGCCGTGAGCGACGTTGGTGATCATCGAGTCGGGTCCTGAAGCGGACCCGAACGCACATGTCAGGCTGCGCCGTGACACCGGCCACCTCTGGAGCCTCGAGACGAGCCTCGACCGCCGGCCTCACCGGTCGTGCGCGATCCGGTAGCTCCCCGGGATCACCGCCGGCGGCGGCCCGTCGTACAGCGTCGCCGTGCGCCGCTCCTCCTTGCGGACGCGGTACTCGAACACGCAGCGGAGGGAGAAGAAAACCCGCCCTTCCCCCGCGACGATCCCTATCTGGTCGAGGTGCATGGGAAAGACAACCTCCCGCTCCTCGAGCTGCACGTGGATGTGCATCCGCAGGTCGGGCATCGCGAACGCGAGATCCCCGCCGCGCAGGCCGTGCGTGAGCCGGATCCCGTCGCCCGGCCTCGGCTCGCCGCCTGCCTCGATCATCATGCCCGGGTGCCCCATGTTGAAGAACGTCGGGAGGATGTCCCTGTGCCCCACCTTGAATTCGGGCGCCCTGTCGGGCGTGAGCCGGCTCGGGTCCGGCGCGGCAGCGCTCGTCGCGGCCTTCACGCGGAGCGCGCCCTCGCTCGGGTAATAACCCAGGCCGACGGGATCGGGGGCGTCGCCGAACGAGCGGAGCAGCCGGTTCGGGTCCTCGAGGTTGGGCAGCGGCTTCCCGAGCGCGCTCTTCGCGTCGAGGTAGAACCCTCGCCCCGCCGGGTTGGGCGTGAAGGGCATGTCGAGCCCGTAGTCGGTGGGGCAGGTCCCGCCGAAGGCGCGCCCGTAGTCGAGCTCCATCGAGACGAACGCCTCCGGCTCGCTCGGGACCAGGGCGCCGCCGGCCCCGGGCACCCAGGAGCGATCGCCGAAGACGGTGATCCGCCGCCGGAAGGCCCGGCCCACCTCGAGCTCGACGTCGAGGCGCGGCCTCGCCGCGCCGCCGGGCTGGCGCACCTTCCCGCCGAGCAGCACGTCGATCCCGCCCATGTAGAACGGCTTGTCCCCCGGCATCTTGCCGAGCGCCGTCGCGACGGGCTCGCCCGAGATCGGCCACGGCTCGTCGGGCGTGGCGACGAGCGCGCCGCCGGCGACCCGGAAGGTGGGACGCGCGATCGCGCAGCCCAGCATGTGGTCGTCGCTGCGCGCCGACGCCGTCCTGAGGAGCACCGCCGGGTGCCTTGTCTCGTTGCGAAGCTTCACGGATCGAGCCCTCTCCGCCGCGGCGCCGCGCTCAGCAGTTCAGGCGCACGGTGCCGCCGTCGAGCTTCTCCGTGGCGCTCCCGTTGGTCACGTAGATCCCGTCCGAGGTGATCTCGATCTTCGCGGACTTGCCCTCGGCGTCGGTCGAATTGCCGATCTCGAGGACGATCTTCTTCTGGGCCCGGATCCGGATCGTCGAGTCGGCGAACAGGGCGAGATCGGGTCCGCCGATCTGGACCTCCTGCTCGGACTCGACGCGCACCTCTCCGGCGCACGTCATCTCCAGCGCGCCGTCGGTCACCGCCCACTCGAGCGAGCCCGCGCTGAGCGTGCAGTGCCCGTCGACGACCTGCTGCATCGTGCCGCCGACCGAGAGGGTGAGGTTGCCCGTCACACGCCTCGACTCGTCGTCCAGGGACGAGATCGCGTGCGCCCCGGTGACGATGACCGTCCGATCGCCGCTCACCTTGACCGACTCGTCCCCGCCGACGCACGCGCTCCGGTCCCCGGCGACGATGTCGCGGCGGTCCCCGACGACGCTCGCCGTGTGATCGCCCGCGACCGAGAGCCAGCTGTCGGCGCCGACCGAGGTGGTCTGATCCGCTGTTACCGTTCTGGTCTCGGCCGCGCCCACGGTCACGGTGCGCGCGCCCGCGACCGTCACCGTCTCCGCGCCGCCGACGGTCTTCGTGCGGTCGCCCGTCACCGCGAGCGCGTCGTCGCCGCCGACGTTGCGGCGCGCGTCGTTCAGGGCCTCGACCTTGAGGTCGCGCTGGGCGCGGAGGTAGACCTCTTCCCGGCCTGACTGGTCCTCGAAGCGGAGCTCGTTGTACCCGCCGCCTCCCGGGGTGGTCTGGGTCCGCAAGGCCGACTTGGTCTTCTCGGCAGGGAGCGCGTACGGATAGGGGCTCACGACCGTGTACACCCGCCCGGTCACGATCGGCCGGTCCGGATCGCCGTCGAGGAACTCGACGAGCACCGCGCTCCCGACGCGCGGGATGTGCATCGCCCCGTAGCCGGCCCCCGACGCCATCTGAGCGACGTGGACCCAGCACGCGTTCTCCGAGGCGCTGCCGTTGCGATCCCAGTGCAGCCTGACCCTCACGCGCCCGTCGCTGTCCGTCTCGATCTCGGCCCCCTGCGTCCCGACGACGGTCGCGGCTTGCGGGCCGGCGATGCGCGGCTTGGGCGTCCTGCACGGGGGCCGGAAGGCGACGCCGGCAGGGACGCACTCGAACGTGCAGCGGTACCCCTCCTTGCTGTCGAACCGGGCCGCGTGCTGGAGCCGGGTGATGAGGTACTCCGCGTTGAAGCTCTCCCTCGGGTGATCCTCGAGCCGGAACCGCGCGCCGGGCGCGAGCCGCACGGAGAAGGCCTCGCCCTGCCCCACGGCCGCGGTCGCCTGGAGCGCGTCGAGGCGGACCTCCGCGCCGGGGCTGGCCGGGTACGCGAACACGGCGAGGTCCGTGTGCCGCCCCTTCTCGGCCGCCGTGTCCACGACCGAGGCGGGGTTCTCGAACGGCACGTCGCGCGTCGTGACCTTCCCCGGCCGGACCCGCTGCGCGAAGCGGAACGAATCGATGCCTTCTCCGGTGTGGATCGCCCCCGTCACCGGCCGATACCGGAGCTCCTCCGGGGAGATGGGCGAGTGGACCTGCGCCGTGTCGGAGATCATCAGGGTCGCGCCAGCGTCGGCGTGCTCGAAGTAATAGAAGATGCCTTCTTCCTCCATGAGGCGGCCGAGGAACGCCCAGTCCGATTCGCGGTACTGGACGCAGACGTCGCGCGCCTCGTAGCTGCGCTGGAGCACGATCTGGTAACGCCGGACGCCGCCGAGCTTCAGCACGCGCTCGATGACCTCGGCCGTGGTGACGCCCTGGAAGATGCGGCAATCGTACCGCTGGTCGAGGAGCCAGACCTCCGGCACCAGCGTGGCGCGGTAGGCGGCGTGGTGCTCCGAGGTGTGGACCTGCTCGAACCGGCTGACGATCCCGTGCAGGTGGCGGGCGCCGGCGCCGTGATCGAGCGTCAGCACGGCCGACTCGGCGACGAGCGCGTCGAGGTCGAGGTCGGTGTCGGCGCACTCGACGGTGATATCGAAGGCGTAGAGCTCCGACATCGCCTCCGCGCCTGAGAGCTCCTTCACCTCGAGCGAGGTCTTGAGTCCATCGATCGTGAGTCGTGCGCGGACGAGGGGCGGTGCCACGGCCATGAGAACCTCGGAAGAAGTTCGACCATCAGAGCCGATGCCGCGCCGATGTGCAAACACGTTGCGCGCTGGCCGCGCCGGGCGAGCTGTGCGGTGCAGGTGCGATGTGCCGCTCGCGCCCCGGCCCTGCTGCGCCCAGCGCATGTCGCGGGCTGCTCATGCCTCCTCCAGCGACGCGATCCCGAGCGGCCGCTGTCGGCCGTACGACCCTGGGATGTACGCACGTCTCGATGGGCTCGCTCGGCGCCGCTCGAGGATCGAGATCGCTCGCCCGGGGTTCCGCGCGGTCGCGCCGGCGCTACCGAGGGGGCGGCGTCGTCGAAGCGCAGCAAGCGAACTTTGCGTAGTTCGCCTCGTGGGCGGCGCAGCGACCATCGTTCGCGTAGTCGAACGCCGTGAGCACGGCGCCGTCGCTCGCGCACGTCGCGTAGGCCCGTTCCTTGAGGGCGGACGCGTCGATGCACGAGGAGCCGTCGCCGAGAGAGCCGCCCCAGCAGGCCTCCGGCGGCGGAGGCGGCTCGGCGCCGCAGCACTCGAAGTAGGCCTTGCTGGTCTCGTAGCCGGTGCAACGCGGGTTCTCCTCCTCGTAAGAGAAGGAGGTGAACCTGGCGCCTGCGCTGGTGCACGTCGCATAGGCCCGATCCTTCATGACCGAGCGGTCGACGCAGGAGAGGCCATCGCCCAGCTCGCCCTTCCAGCACGCGCCGGACGGAGGAGGCGGCGGAGGAGGCGGCGGCTCGTTACCGCAGCACTCGAAGTAGCCCCAGGTGGTCTCGTGGGCCGCGCAGCTCGGGTTGTTCCGCTCGTAATCGAAGACGGTGAGGTCTCCCTCCGTGCGCGAGCACGCCGCATAGGCCTGGTCCTTGAGGACAGAGGGGTCGACGCAGGATCTGCGATCGCCCAGCTCGCCCTTCCAGCACGCGCGCGGCGGAGGGGGCGGCGGCGTGGAGCCGCAGCACTCGAAGGTGGCCTTGGTGGCCTCGTTCGTACCGCAGCGTCCGGGGTCCGGCGGGGCGTCGAGCCAGGTGAGCGTGGCGCCCGCGCTCTCGCACATCGCGTAGGCCCGATCCTTGATGGCGCCCAGGTCGATGCAGGAGGATCCGTCGCCCAGCTCGCCCTTCCAGCACGAGTTCGGCGGCGGCGGAGGCGGCGGATCGCCGCCGCAGCACTCGAAGACCACCTCGCTGCTCTCGTGCTCGGCGCAGCTCGGGTTGAGGGTGTCGCTCACGAAGCTCGCGAGCTCCGCGCCCATCCTCGCGCACCTCGCCTGGGCGTGATCCCGGAGCGTGGCCGTGTCGTGGCACGTGAATCCATCGCCCATATCCCCGAGCCAGCACGCCGAGGGCGGGGGAGGCAAGCGTCCCCCGTCGCCGTCTGATCCCGGGTCCTCGCCGCCGCCCGCCCCAGGATCCGCGTTCCCGCCTTCCCCGCCCGTCGAGCCCGCTGGTGGATCGGGATCCGGCGCCAGGGTGATGGTGCACCCGGAGCCGACGAGGAGACTGGATATCGAGACGCTGAGCAATAGACCTATCGCAAGGGAAGTCCGCATGGTGATCCTCCGTGAAAGCCGGCGTTGCGCCGGACAGCTCCGAGCGCGCGCTGCTCGTGCTCGGGTCAGCGCGCCCTCTCCGTCGTGTCGCTCTCCATCTACCAACCGCGACGAGGCCGGCGGTTTCCTCGGGCGGGCGATTTCGCGATCAGAAGGGGCAGCAGGTGTAGCTCAGGCTCGTGGCCGTGGCGTCGGTGCAGGCGACGTGTTTGTCCCCGAACACGCGACGGAAGAGATAGTGGCCATTGCCCCTGCAGAGCGCCGTGGCCTCGGCATCCAGCCTCTCGTACGGCTGGCACACCTCACCGAAGTCGATCTCGCTCGTCCAGCACGACGGCGAAGGCAGCGGATCCCCCGAGGGGCAGCACTCGTAGTAGACCCTGGTCGTCTCGTGGTCACCGCAGTCCCGGTCGGGCTGCTCCTGATCGAGGGAGCGGAGCTCCGTGCCCCTGTCTCTGCACATCCTCCAGACCTCGTCCTTGACAGACGTCGTGTCGAAGCACGTGACGCCGTCGCCGAGCACCCCTTTCCAGCATGTGGTCAGCGCCATCCTCCCGCACGTGTACTCGGCGTCGAGGTAGCTCCCGTGATCGCAGGGATCGAGCAGCGTCAAGTCCGCGACGATGAGGCTCCGCGCCTCGCACTGCGCCCTGGCCTCGTGCCGCAACGCGTCCGCCGTCTGGCAGAGCGCCTCGTCCCGCGGGGCCGCCGGATCCTCGATCGCGGGTCCTTCGGCGTCCGTGGCTCGGTTACCTTCTCCGCTCTCGCCCTCGTGCGCGGCCGCTTCCGCGGGGACGCCTCCGGAGCCTCGGCGCAGCGCGGCGTGAGGGCCGCGCTGCGCGAGAGGAGATAGCCCTTCCGGGCCATCAACCCATCTCCGGCCCAGCGTCTGCGGGGGGGTCAGCGGCTCGACGCGCACGCGCGCCGGCGGAGGCGAGGCGCGGTCGACAGGGAGCCGGCTGTCGTCCAGGAGCCCTGGGGTGTCGTTCGCGTCCCGCGGCGGCACGGCGCTGCGCGGCACGGGCGGCGCCGGAGCGAGCCGGCGGGGAGGTTCCTGGAGGAGCGGGGCGCGGATCCGGGGAGGCGGCGCTGTCGGGCCGTGGGCCGGCGTGCGCTCCAGGAGCCCGCCGTCCGTGGGAGGCGGATCGCCCACGAGCTCGATCGCTGGCTCGACGGGGCGCTCTGTGAAGATCGAGCCGGGTGCGAGGCCCTGGAGCGCGGTGCCGAGGGCGACGATGCTGGCGCTGGCGCCCAGCGCCAGCACGAGCGAGCGCCCCCCGCTCCCGCCCATGAAAGGCCGCCGCCCGCGCCGGTCGAGCTCCGCGACGAGGCGCGCCTCGAGCCGAGGCGACGGCTTCACCGCGGCGAGCTGCTCGTCCACCTCGCGCAGCAACGCGAGCAGATCACGGTTTCGCGTCATGGCCCACCTCCCATCCGGCGTCGCGGAGCTGCGCAACCGCCTTTTGAATCAGCTTGCAGACGTATCCCTTGGAGTGGCCGAGTATCTTCCCGATCTCCTCCTGCTCCTTGCCGTCGAGATAAAACATCGAGAAAGCGACCTGTTCTTTGGGAGGCAGCGTGCCCAGCGTCTCGAGCGCGCGGCGCAGATCGTCGCGCGCGATCGTCACTTCATCGAGGGGGCTGCGCTCGCCCTCGCCTTGCCCGAGCAGCCAGCAGATGGGCGGGAGCGCCAGAAATCGGTCCCGGCGCAGGCGGTTCAGGCAGCGATTCGAGGTCGTCCGGTACAGCCACCCCTCGAGGTTGTCTCGCTCGGTCAGGGTCTCGAGCGCCTTCATCAGGTCGAGGAAAACGTCCTGCGTCACGTCCTCTGCCCAGGCCACATTGCCGCGGCCGTAGCGGAGCGCGAGGCGGTACACCAGGCGATGGTGGTTGCGGTAGAGCGCGCCGAGTTCCAGCACCTCTTCGCCGGAGCGCTGCGTCACGGCGGGTGGGAGCTTCCGCTCCGAAGGCACGGCGATGTCGTCCGGCGGAGCGCTCCGGCCTCCGTCCCCCGGAGGGGAAAGCAGCTCCTCCGCCCGGGTCTGGCCCTCGAAATGAGGTCGCGCGGCGAGGTTCACCGGCGCCTCCCAGCGAGGGTCCCGTCCGCCGTGAAGCCCCACGAGCCGACCACGAGTTGCGCCATCTGACACCCTACACAATCGAGGTCGGCGCTGGTTTCCTGTCGGCGGTCTCAGGCGTCGATTTCCCCTCCACGGGGTTCTCCTGGTACCCTCCTGCAACGTCCGCGGTAGAATCGGCGAACGCCACGAGAACCGCTGCGGATCGGCGTCGTCGGGCCCTCGAGGCTCCGCGAGCGCGCCTTGCTCACCCGGTGCGCAGCGTCTTCATCGCTCCGGCCCACGCGAGCAGCTGATCGAGCAAGGCGAAGGCGGACTTCTCGTGGCGGGGGCGGGGCTTGAACACGCTGAAATTTTCGAAGTCGTCGAACAGAGAGAGCATGACCTGCGCGCGCACGTCCGCGATCTGGAGCTCGGCCATCACGAGCCGGAGGTGCTCGACGGCGCGTGAGCCTCCCGCGCTGCCGTAGCTCACGAAGCCAGCCGCCTTGTTGTTCCACTCCTTGTACAGGTAATCGATCGCGTTCTTGAGCGCGCCCGAGGTGCCGTGGTTGTACTCCGGCGTGACGAACACGAAGGCGTCGAACGAATCGATCTTTGCTGCCCACGCCTTGGTGTGAGGCTTCGTGTACTGTCCCATCGACGGGGGCGCCGGCTCGTCGAGCAACGGCAGGTCGAAATCCTTGATATCGACGAGCTCGTAGTCGGCGCCGCCCTTCTTCGTCGCCACGTCGTGCACCCACTTCGCGACAGCCTCGCCGTTGCGGCCCGGCCGCGTGCTCCCCAGGATGATCGCCACCTTCAACATGTCTGCTCTCCAAGGCAATAGCCCCTCTCCGCTCGAGCCAGCGGGCGGCGTGATGCGCATTCCCACGACGCCGTGGTGGAGAGGAGGGGCTCACGAGGTTGCTACCAGCTCGAGGCTACTACCAGCCATGCAGGCTTCCCGCCAGCCAGGTGTCGCGGGGCGCCAGGGGGGTGAAGCCCCCACGGGCAGGCGGACCCCGCCATGGGGCTGTGCGGGGCTGCCATCACGGGGCGGGATCGCCGGCGCCGAGCTCCGAGATCGCCTGGCGCACGATGCCGCCCCGGACCCAGACCCAGACCTCGCTGGAGTCCACGTGAGCGATGTCCTGGATGTCGAAGAGCTCGGGGGGCGTCTTGAACGACCAGTGATGGGCGTCGGACAGGCGGTAGACGTGGATCACCTTCTCGCCGATCGCGTAGACGGCATAGAAGCCTTCCCCGGCGGCCGAGATGGGGTATCCGATGATAGGGCCCGGCCGGCGCTCCTTCGGAGCGAGATCCGCCTTCGTCGCCGCGAAGGGGCTTGTCCAGAGGCTGGACGCCCCGTAGAGCCCGTCGTCGGAGTAGGGCTCCGCCTCCAGCCACACGAGCGTCTGCCCGTCGCTCTTGATGTCGGCGATGACCCGAGTCGACTCCGCCCGGAGCAGCGGTTCGATGGTGTGGGTCTGGCGGTTCCAGATCCACCCCTCGGACGTGGCGTCTTCGAGGACCGCCAGGCCGAGCGCATGATCGCCGACTGGATACATCTGGTCGAACGATGGCGCGTCGTTGCCTGGCTGGCGACCGAACCTCTTGGCCTGGTTGCTGATCCTGTCGTAGATGTTGACCGTGCCGGGCCCGGGCCCCGATAGCGCGAAGGTGTCGTCGCTCGTGTGGAGGCCCTGGCTCAGCGCGTCGACCGGGATGGGTTGGCTCGCGGTGGCGAGCGCGTCGTAGCCGGAGACGAGGTAGGCCGAGCCGGGCGCCTCGACGCTCACCCTCTGCGCGCCGAGCCAGACCCGCTCATGACCGACGTTGGGCACCGTCGGTATGCAGTACTCCTGTCTCGGGTCGGCCTCGGGCACGGTCGGCTCGAGGTCCCTGAAGCGCCATGCGGCGAGCGGTGTCCCGTCGGCGTCGTAGACGCCGGTCCGTCGCTCACCCCGGTACTGGAGATACAGCCCGACGCGGTAGCCGTCGCCCCATCGAACGACGCTCGGAGAGGCGGTTCGTGGATACTTGCCGGCGTCCCAGTCGACGACGAGCGACGTGCAGCCCGGAGCGTTCCCCGGGCACTGCTCCCAGCGCAAGGGCGGCAGCGCCTTGCTGGGCTCGTCGGCGACGTCGATCTGGCACCTCTCGAGCCAACGCGTGGCTCTCCAGGTGCTGTCGTCTGGATCTTCAGGCGCATCAGGGGGAGCGTCCGGGCCAGCGTCACCCGGGACGCTGGCGCCGGTCGTCGCCTCGCCTGCAGTCCCGGACCCGTGCGTGCTGCCCTGGGTCGCGTCAGCGGTCGCCGGATGTCCGCCGGTGCCGTCGACGCTCGGAGGCTCCGGCGCGCCGCGAGAGCAGCTCACCGAGAGGGCCGAGAGGGAGAAGAAGAATGGCACGGCGCGCGCCGCGAGACTGGATAGGAGGTCGTGCTGCATGGCTCAGAATACCGTGGAAGCGCCGGTCAATCCGCTTCCTGGCATGACACGGCGCGCGCCGTCGCGATCGCGGCGCCGCGCGGCCTGTCTCCTGCGTAGACACACGCCGGCGTCGGGGATTTGCTCAGGTCGTTTATAACTAGTATTTACTTGCGGCCCTGGTCCGTTTGTGAACAATCAGCTCGACGGCGCGGCCGAGATGATCGTCAATCCCGGCGATCGCCGCGATCGCGTCGAACTCTTCCTTTGGGCCGTGACAGCGCGTGATCGAGGGGCAGCCTCGCGCGCGCGGCGGGCAGTGGAGATCAAGAGCCATGACCGACAAGAAGCAAGGAGCACCTTCGTCCAGCTCGACCCCTACCCGCCGCCAGGTGCTGAAGCAGGCGGTGGGCCTAGGCGCGGGGTTGGCCGCCACGAGCTTGCTCGGTGGCGAGGCGTCGGCGGCGCCGCGCATCCGCTCCGGGACCTTCACGACGAGCGACGGGGTCGCCCTCAACTACCTGGAGGCGGGGAGGGGGAGGCCGCTGCTGCTCCTGCACGGGTGGTCCCAGTCGGCCGCGCTGTACAGGGCGCAGATCCTCGCCTTCGCGCGGCACCACCATGTCTTCGCGCTCGACTGGCGCGGACATGGCGAGTCGGAGAAGCCCGAGCACGGCTACCGCATCGCGCGCTTCAGCAGGGATCTTCACGAATTCATCTGCGGGATGAGGTTCAAGCACCTCTCCGTCCTCGGGCACTCGATGGGCTGCGGCGCGCTCTACAGCTACTGGGACAACTACGGGGGGCACTCCCTGGACCGCCTGATCCTTGTCGACGTGGGCCCGGCGATGACGGCCTGGCCCGACTGGTCCGCGGAAGAGGCGGCCGAGGCGGGGGCCCTGTTCACCCCGCAGACGCTCCACGAGACGGCCGCCGCGCTTCGCGGGCCCGACGGGATCGCCACGACCTACGGGCTCGTGGCCACCATGTTCACCCCCGGCTACCCGGCGGATCAGCTCGCCCTGGTCGTCGAGCAGAACCTGAAGCTCCCGCGCGCGTACGCCGCCAAGCTGCTCGTGGACCAGGCCGAGCAGGACTGGAGGGACGTGATCCCGCGGATCGACGTGCCCACGCTCGTCGTCGGCGGAGAGGCGAGCATCTTCAACCCCATCTCCCAGCAGTGGGTCGCCGACCAGATCCCCGGCGCCGAGCTCCTCCTCTTCGGCGCGGACGAGGGGGGCAGCCACTTCATGTGGCTCGAGAACCCCGAGAAGTTCAACGAGGATGTCCTCGACTTCCTCGGCTGAGCTGCGCCATCCCTGAGCGGCGGTCGCGTGGGCTGCGCGGCGGCGCTGCCGGCGCTCTCCTTCTTCTCGCCGGGTCGAGAGGTTTGGGCTTCCTCTCAGGCGCCGGCCACGCAACGCCCCCGTTGCCGGAGGGGAATCGGCCCTCGTCTGGTGTCGCGAGCTACGGCGACGGGCTGCCTCCACCAACGCGTCGCAGCATTGCGTTCGATCGAGTCGCCTGATGGCCTCGTACCGAGGGCTTGACATGTCGGGTTCGCCGTCGGCTACACTACTGCCCCACGATGCGCAGGAGGGGCGCCACGGGTGGGATCGGATGGTTCGGCGGTCCACGCAGGAGCTGCGGTCCGTGGACCTGAAGGATGGTGACGCCGAGCTGGCCGCGCTCGAAAAGGCGGTGACCGCCTCCTCCGAGCGCGCGCCTGCTGCCGAGCGATGGGCAGGCCGAGCGCAAGCGCCTTCTCGAGCTCGATGGGCCCTTATGAGACCAAGGACGCCGGGCGAGCGGGCGCTCCGCGGTGGCGAGCCGCGAGTTCCAGGGCTGCCGTCCTCAGCAGCCAGATCGGTCACCCGGCCAGGCTCCCCGGAACAACCGAAGCGGATTTCCCGGAGCCAACCGTCGGCGTGGGAGCGCGCAAGTTGCGGCAGCTGAAGGATATTTCGACCGGATCCCGGTCGCAGGGGACGCGGTACCATCGAGACGGGGCTTGTGGCGCGATCGGCCAGGGCCTCGGCGACCTAGCGACTGGAATACGTGGTTATGCACCGGCAGTCTATCTCCAGATATACACTGATAGGTCGCGGAGGTCACGGCCTCGCTCTGGGAATAGGCGGACAGGCCGCGGAGAGATCCGGCTTATCCGCTGGAAATGCGAAGACGGGCAGGGTCGGCTCGCGACCTACATGCTGGACCACGGAGATAGGCCGTGTGCCACAGCTGATCGAGACGTTATACCGTCACATTTAGCAGCCGAGGAACCATGCCGAGAACGATCACGCTCTTCATGTGGCCATACCAACCGCACTTTCGAATCGCTCTCGAGGTCCATGCCCGTCTCACGCTGGAGGCCCTCATTCCGGCACCAGACCCGCGTGCCCTGCTCATAGGCGTAAGAGTGCCAGATTCCACCGATCCAAACGCGGTATGCGTTGAGCCGGAAGCAGAGGACTGGGATCCAGCCTTCTTTTTAGATTGCATGCGTCTGACGGAAGAGATCTACGAGACACACCCAAATCAGAATCTCTTCTTCGGGGACGCACCATCGATGCGCGACAAGCCTGAGAACTTGCGGCGCGATTCTGTCCGGCGAGCTGTCGAGCAGCTCTTGAGTAAGTATGACGCCGGGAATGGTACCGTCAGTTTCGTCGGAAACGCGCGTCGCGTCGGCGAGTTCCACGTAGTACCCATTCTACAAATAGCGGCCTCGGTCATGGCTCAACTACCTCGCCTTCCCAAGCAGCTCCGACATGATCGGTGGGCCGGGCCGCAAAGCTTGTTCGAAGCCCTCGTGGCGCGCATCCTCGAGGAGGCCACCGAGGCGCTGACTCGACCCGAGCCTGGACGTTTCGAAGATTTTCGTAACGACCAGGATGCACTGCTGCGAGACGCTGGGCGAAGTTTCTGCTCCAACCTTACGCTTGTGACACGTGATATCATGTTTCAACGCGTGTTCGACACGCTGAACGTTATGTCTTCGCTCCGGTATGAAGGCGCCGCGAACAATGGCCGGATCATCTTCGCACCAGTCGGTAGCCCCGAGGTTGATCTGACTCTACGGCTTGTCGCCGCGGTGGACATGGATGACGCTCGTCTTGCCCGGAAGGTGCTCGAGATCAGCGACGACAATCTCGCATGCGTCTGCCATGGTCGGCAGGGACTTGTTGGATTCGGCTCGCTCAAGGATCTGCCAGCCCCTGAAGCGCTCGTCGTTCGGTTCTCCGGTCACTATCGGTGGGAACTGGTTTTTGGCAAAATTACGCTTCTGACCTGCCAGTTTGGTGTGCCGAGACTCCCGCGCGAGAAATTGCGGAAGGACCAGTTTGAAAGCTGGATCTCGCGCGTCTTCCGGTCCATAGGTCCAGAGCAGATCAGTCATCTTTGGGACATCACTGATCAAGCGACAAGGCAAGCTCACGGTACCATGATTGTCGTCTCCGAGGACGCGGCCGGTGAGGCATCGAGACTGGCTACTCAAGCGATGCCGATTGAGCCACGGACGGTCGACGCGGAACTGGTGGCCCGCATCAGTGGGATCGATGGTGCGGTTCTGATCGACCCACAGGGAACGTGTCATGCGATCGGCGTGATCCTCGACGGCCTCGCAACGCCGGAGGGCGATCCGGCGCGGGGCGCACGCTTCAACTCCGCAGTCCGATACTTGTCTAGCGCCACTGCCGCCACGGCTTGCCTGGTTGTTTCCGAAGATGGCTACGTTGATTGCTTGCCGAGGCTTAGACCGCGAATCCGAGCATCACTTATACGCAAGTACGTAGATCGCCTAACGGCGTCCACCGTGGAGAACTACCACAAGGCCATCAACTGGCTTGATAATAACCGATTCTACTTGAACGCCGAGCAGTGCGCCAAAGTCAACGGTGAGCTCAGAAGAATTCGTGCGGCACCTCAAGAAGTTGGGGAAATTCGGGTACTATATCGGCCTTTCGAAGTTGATGCAAATATGACCGAGGAGTGCATCTTCCAGGATTGAGCACGACTGAAGCGCATGAGAGAGCGGAATAGCTCAAAATTGGTGCTGACGGTCGGGCGAAGCCTGCCTGCAGCACAATTTAGCGTTAGACCGGCTCTCCAGTGGCGGAACCCTTTCTCAAAACCGATGCCATTCGCCGAGCGCTCACCGACCAGCGAGGCAACCTTTGTGAAACGACCCGCCGGCAACAGATACAACAGCCAAAGGAGTTCAGATGGCAGCGGCCGATGACAAGGTAGTTAAGTCCTATTGCACGCAGTGCAAAGGCGTGACCAAGCATAACGTGATGAAAGAGGTCGAGCGGTCGCTTACGCCCGACAATACGCCTGGTATGCAGATCGATTTCTGGGGAGAGACTCATCAGATCGTTGCGTGTCGTGGTTGTGACGAAAGGTCGTTTCTCCGCGTCACGGTGTGTAGCGAAGACTTTGATCCGGAAACTGGGGACCTCGAAGAGACCGTGGTGTCCTATCCTGGGGAGCCGCCAAAGAGCCACGACAATCTGCTGGAAGTGCGTCCGTTTCCGCACCTCACCAAGAAGCCTCGGCGCATCTACAGAGAGACGATCGAGGCATACAACAATGAGCTGTATACGCTGGCAGCAGGTGGACTGAGGGCCATTGTCGAAGCGATTTGTGTCGACAAGGCGATCGCGGATGGTCCAGTGGAGGAAAAAGACAAGACGACCGGCGGCACCAAGATTGTCCGGAAGAATAACCTTCAGGGAAAAATCTTCGGAATGGCCGAAAAGGGGTTCCTTACCCAAAAGCAGGCAGAGGTGCTCCACGAGCATAGGTTCATGGGCAACGAAGCACTCCATGACCTCGAAATGCCTGATCCTGACAACCTCAAGCTCGCCATTGACATCATCGAGCACACGCTCGTGACGATTTATGAGCTGGAACATCGGGGCGCCGC